>CAZRND010000092.1:0-2625 GCA_964601345.1 uncultured Acidobacteriota bacterium
GCCTGGAAGATGAGACTGGCATCTCGAATGTGATCGTGATCCCGCAGCTTTACGAGCGCTACCGCGAGCCGCTGACGCAGGAGCCTTTCCTGCTGATCGAAGGCGCGCTACAGCGGCAGGACGGCGCGATCTCCGTGAAAGCCGCGCGCGTTGAGCCGCTCCGGCTCAGCGCCGGCGCCGAGCCAGGATCAAGAGATTTTCACTAGGGGATCCGATTAGACTGCAACCGGCTTCAGTTCATAGACACGCCCGAATTGCGCCGCCTTCTTCAGATCTCCCCTACCAAGTGCATCGCGCACATCGTCGAGCTTCCGAGCGTCTTCGAGGGACAAGCAGGGAGACCAACCCGTTTCGGATTCGATCAAGTCGACTTCCACTTCGGCGGCGTACTGCCCCTCATGGACAAACTTGGTCGTGTGCTTCCTCGTCATGGTTCTCTCCGTAAGAAATCTTCGGTCCAGCGGCTCGGGTCAGGCCGATAGGCAGTCACTACGAAAGCGGGCGAGTGTGCTCCACGAGGAATTCCCCAAAGGACATGAATTCGCCCAGCGCGGTCTTTCTGCAAGACGAGAACGCAGGGGCCTTTCCCGTAATTCGGATACTCCTCAACTCCAGGATCTTCTGGTGGAGTTCGCTCATCGACTACAAGGTAGCATAGCCTCATTCGCAAATAAGCTCGACGCAAAGTACTTTCGACCGCTCAGCGCCGGCGCGGAGCCAGCGTCAAGAGATTTTCACCAGGGCCAACCGCTAGCCTGTAATCGAGACTTCGGTGTAACTACCGGGCGTCGCGGCGTCTATCGCCGCGGCAATTCGCTGCAGATGTAAGCGAACGACCGGCCATTGCGGCGTGCTCAAGACCACCAAGGCAATCCGGCGCTCCTGAAGGTTCTGTTGGTATCGCATATTCTTGTCGGCCGTAACGAGGACCTCAAACCCGGCTCTTTCAGCCTCGATCAACAGATCGCCGTTGCTCAGGGCATCCCATCCGCGATCTCGTGCCTTAACAACGGAATGATGTCCAAGCACGCGAGCGACTCCCGAGGGAGTCACGTGATCGAACAGGACAAGCATTTATCGGGAAGCGGAGACGGGAGGCTCCACAGTTCGGGCGGCAAACCTGAGGACTTCTGCGATCTGTTCCCGCGTGATGTCAAACTGCTCGACGATCTCTTCGATCGTGGCGCCGGCTTCGAGGTTCTCAAACACAGCCGACACCGGCATTCGCGTATTCCGGAACACCCAGGCGCCGCCTAGCCGCCCCGGCACGCTCTCCACAGCGGAGCATTGAGACCAGTCAACATTGGCCATAGCCTGAACTCCCCTTTTGAGGTTAGCACGAGATCCTCAGCCGAGTCCCACCGTGTCTACTGCACTGCCGGAAATCCGCTGGCGATCCAGGCGTCGAGCCCGCCGACGACGTTGTGGACGTCGAGGAAGCCGTGGGCCTGCAGCAGGCCCGCGGCGATGCTCGAGCGGTAGCCGCTCTTGCAGTGCACGGCGGTCGGAGCTTTGGGGTCGAGCGTCGTGAGCGATTTCGTGAGATGGTCCAAACAATGATGACCGGCGCCGGAGATATGTCCGGCCGCCCACTCGCCTGCGCGGCGCACGTCCACCACCTGCCACTTCGGAAGCGAATCGTGCAGCTCATGCACGGAAATCTGCGGCAGAGTCTGCGTGGGCAGCCCCGCCTTTTCCCAGGCCAGCATGCCGCCCTCGAGATGTCCGACCACGGTCTCAATGCCCACGCGCGCCAAGCGCAGGATCGATACCTCGACGCGCTCGTTATCCTCCGCCACGATTACGATCGGCCGGCCGAGGCCGATGATCGCAGCGGCGAAAGACGCATACTGCCCGCCGAGACCGATGTTCAACGCGCCGGGGATATGTCCCGCGCCGAACTTGTTCGCCGGGCGCGTGTCGAGCGGCACCGCGCCCGCCTGGATCTTCTCCCACGCCGCCTCGGGCGCGATCCCCTGCGGTTTGACCAGATCTTTCATCAGCGCCGGACCCACGCGATTGATCTCGGCGTCCTGCGCGAAGTACTCCGGACGCTCCGGCAGATCGGTGGTCATCATCGCGACGAAGGCGTCGCGCGTCATCGGCTGCAGCGCGTAATTCATCTTCTTCTGGATGCCGATCGTCGAGGACCGCTCCGAGCTCATGTTCTTTCCGCATAGCGATCCCGCGCCGTGCGCCGGATACACTTCGACGTCGTCGCCGAGTTTCAGCAGCTTGTTGTGCAGGCTGTCGTAGAGCATGCCGGCGAGCTGCTGCGGCGTATGATTCGGAGAAAGGTCGGGACGGCCGACGTCGCCGATGAAGAGCGTGTCGCCCGTCAGCACGGCGCACGGCTCGAAGGACCGCGCCAGATCGGTCACCAGCACGCAGATGCTCTCCGGCGTATGTCCGGGCGTCTCGATGAATTTGAAATGCACGGGACCGGTCTGCGGCCGGTTCTCCGGACCGAAGCGCAACTCGTCGCCCTCATGGATCGGAACGTGATCGAACTGCGCGCCCGCTGCCGCGCCGAGATAAATCTTCGCGCCGGTGCGCGCCGCCAGCTCGCGGTGGCCGGAGACGAAGTCGGCGTGCAGGTGCGTCTCGATCACGTAGCGGATGCGC
>CAZRND010000092.1:2635-16106 GCA_964601345.1 uncultured Acidobacteriota bacterium
GGGGCGGGAAGAGAGGTCGGGGCGGAGGGGCGTCCTGCTAGCGGTGGGGGGTGCGCTGTTTTGGGGCCTCGGCTTCCTCGGAATAAACCTCGATGTGGCGTGGCGGATCGATCACCGCGGCCACCCCGCCCGGGCCGATAATGTAAGAGGCTTGGGCCAGGCACGAGAGGTAGAACTGCTGGAAATACATATCGGTTCTATTCTATCTCTAGCCCAGCAATTCTTCGATGCCCGGGAACTGAATCTTTTTGTAATCGACGTTCGCGCCCGTCGCCAGCTCAGCGGCGAGGCCGTCGACCACGCTGATGGCCGTGCGGACCGACTCGAGCCGCATCGCCTGCACCTGCGTGATGGCCTCGGCGGCGCGCTGCTGCTCGGCGGCCGGGGCGTTCTGCGCCACCAGGTACGCCGGCACGAGCTGACCGAAGGTGTTCTTCGACATGTTGATGCGATCGTCGTCGCTATCGTCGAGTTGATCGGCCAGCGATTGCAGAAGCGTACGCAGGTCCGAGAGGCTCTTGGTCCCTTGCTGTGGTGTACTCATTCGTTTTTCCTCGATTAACAAACCTTAACAAAGATCATGGCGTTGCGCTCGGGAAAGTGTGAAATTCTGTTTTCAGTGAGAGCTTAGGAGCAAAGTTACACACATTCAAGGAGGAGTTTTTCATGAAGAGTACGAAACTGGTTTTTTCTTTGTTGGCGGTTCTGACGCTGGTCAGCATTGCCGCGGTTGCCGGCGACGTGAGCGGAAGCTGGAAGTCCAGCCAGCAGGGTCCGAACGGCACGATCGAGCGCACCTTCACGTTCAAGCAGGACGGCGCCAAGCTCACCGGCAAGATTGTCACCCAGCGTGGCGAGATCGAGATCAAGGAAGGCAAAGTGGACGGCGACAGCATCGAGTTTACCGTCGAACAGCCCGGCCGTGGCGGCGATATGCAGAAGGTCACCTATAAGGGCAAAGTCAGCGGCGACGAGATCAAGGGCACTCAGGGCGCCGGTGAACGGACCCGCGAGTGGACCGCTACCAAAGCCAAGTAACACTGTAATTCTCACTTCCGTTGCTGCAAGGAGGCTGTAGACTGTAGCTGTCGTCGAATCGGCCTGTAGTCTCTTTGCAGGCGGCGTGAGGTGAGTGCGTGGACATCATCCCCAGTCAGGAAGACGTTGTCTCCATCCTGATCAAGACGGGCGCGTTGCGTTCGGGACATTTTGAGCACACGAACGGCAGGCACGCCGCCCAATTTCTGCAGATGCCCTTGGCGATGCGTCATTACCAAGAGGCCAAGATGCTCAGCGTGGCGCTGAGCCGGCGTCTTCGCAGCGACGTCGAAATCTCCAAACACCTTCCCCGCGTCAGCATCGTGTGCCCGGCAACGGGCGGACTTCCGGTGGCCTACGGCGTCGGCGAAGCGCTGCGCTGCGAACAGATTTATTGGGCCGAGCGCCAGCCGGACTTCACCATGCGCCTGCGCCAGTTCATGGAAGTGCACACGGCCGAGAAAATTATCCTGGTCGACGACCTGCTGCGTTCCGGAAAAATGCTGAAGGACATGGTCCAGCTCTTCCGCGACCACGGCGCCACGGTGCTGGGCCTCGGGGTCATCGTCCAGCAGCCGAACATCGATACGGTGGACTTTGCGACGCTGCCGATCTACTCGCTCGCCGACATCCACATTACGTACTACCCCAATGCCGCGGCGTGCGACCTATGCAAGAAGGGAATTCCTGTCGAGAAGATTTGGAGCGCCTAGGCGGAATTAGCCTGGACCGAGCCGGTAGTATCTCTGTAATCCATCGAAACGCTGCAGAAGGTTGGTGCGCTCCGCGCTGGTGCGGTCGGGGGTCCAGATCACGCCCAGGCTGTGCAGACGGATTTGGTCGGCCACGCCTTCGGCTTCGCGGAGGAATCCGAGAAAAACTCGGGCGCGCCGGATCTCACTTTGAACGGATACGGTTGTGGTCGTCATGGTCGTCCTTCTCCCTGTCACGGCCCCAACTTAATTCGGACGCAGCCCTCCCACAATGGTACAGAGGAGTGGGAAGGGCCTACTCTGTAGTACTAGGGTGCCAAAGCGCGTAGTAGAGAACCCCGGCAAGGCCCAGCACTCCGGAGAGGGCAAAGGGCATCCAAGTGCCGTATTGCCATAGACTTCCACCGACCAAGGCGGCCGGGGCAACGGCCAGTCCGCGGAGCAGGTAATAGAGGCCATAGTCGCGCCCGCCGCCGCCCAGGTCGGTGATCAGGGCCTTGCGGGCGGGCTCGCCAATCTCGCGCAGTCCGCCCACGACAAAGGCCAGCAGAGCGCCGGCATATCCGCGCGAGCAGGCCACGGCGATCGGGAAGAGCGCGAAGAAGAAGAACGTCGTCAGGACGAGCGGAAACCGTCCCCAACGATCGGCCAAGCGACCGGCAGGATAGTAGACCACGATGGCGGTGATGGTCTGCACGGTGAGCAGCGATCCGAATTGCACGGCGCTCAGGCCGGCTACGTCCATGACGTAGAGAACGAGAAAGATCTCCGATGTGCCTTCTGCGAGGCGCGCGAGAATGTCGGCCATCAGGAGCCGGCGCAGAGAGAGCGGCCAAGATTTGTAGCGCGCAAAGAGGCCGCCGCCCGGCAGACGGTCGCTGGCGCCCACGGCGGACGCTTCAGGAGTCGAGAAGGGCGGCAGAGCGCGGTAAAGATTTTTTTGCACCGCCAGCGCCGCCGCGGCCAGCACGAAGGTGATCGCAAGCGCCGCGCGGATGCCGTCCACAGATCCGTAACGAACAATCAGCCATCCGCCGAGGGGCGGGGCCGCGAGCACCGGCAGTCGCTTCAACGTCGATTGCACGGAGAATCCCGCGGCGCGTTTCCCTTGCGGGAGCGATTGCCCGATCAATGCGAAGGTAGCCGGAAGCGAAAAGCTTTCCCACGCCATCACCAGAAATACCCCGGCGAAGATCAGCGGCCATCCATGCGGCAGCAACGGCGCACACCAGTAGACCGCGTATCCGGCCATGGCCAGCGTGTTGGCGAGCAAAAGAGCGCGCTGGCTGCCGATGCGGTCCGCGACCGCGCCGCCCGGATACTGGTATACGGCGTCAAGCAAGTCCTTCAGCGCGCCGAAGACGCCGATGGCCAGCGCCGATGCGCCGAGCGCCTCCATGTACTTCGGGAGAAATCCGTTCCACAGTTCTTCGCCGCCTTTGAGCAGGAAAAAGGCCAGTGAAACGACGACGACATTGCGAAAGGAACTCGTGATGCGAGAATATCACCAGATGCAGAAGGCCCACCGAGCTTGGATGTCGTGGTCGAGCGGCAAGGATAGCGCCTGGGCGCTGCACACCGCACGACTTGCGGGCGAGTTCGAGATCACCGCGCTGCTCACCACCGTGAATACATTGCACGGGCGAGTGGCCATGCACGCCGTACGCGAAGAGCTGGTGGACGCGCAGGCGGCCACCGTGGGATTGCCGCTCGTGAAGGTTCCGCTGCCCTGGCCTTGTCCCAATGAGGACTACGAGCGAGCCATGGATCAAGCCATGCGGCAGGCGCGCGAGGAAGGTGTCCGGCATGTGATCTTCGGCGATCTCTTCCTCGAGGACGTCCGCAAGTACCGCGAGGACAAACTCGGCGCCTGCGGGATGACGCCGGTCTTCCCGATCTGGGGACGAAACACCACTGAGCTCGCGCGCGAAATGATTGCCGCGGGCCTGCGCGCGCATCTCACCTGCATCGATCCGCGCAAAATCGATCGAGGCTTCGCAGGTCGCGTCTTCGACGCGGCGTTACTGCGCGACCTGCCGGCGTCCGCCGATCCGTGCGGCGAGAACGGCGAATTCCACACCTTCACGTTTGCGGGACCGATGTTTCCCGCACCGATCCCGGTGCGCGGCGGCGAAATTGTCGAGCGCGATGGATTTGTCTTTGCCGACTTAATGCACTCGGCGCCCTTTCCAGATTCCGCCGCGTCCGGACCAGTATCGAATCGCTGAATGCACCGTCGCGCCCATGTAGAACAGAGCGATGAGTGGAAGCGCGGGCGCCCATAGCGGCGACCGGCGATAGTAGCGAAGCGCGGGCCAGAACGACGCGGACATCAGAAGCCAAGCGCCCCACGCCGTGAAAGATTGCCCGCTTAGCGCCAAGACCGGCGGCGCCACAAAGATCAACGCCATCGCCGCGATCGTACCCAGAAGCAGCGTCGCCGAGTAGCGCAGTTGGGTGAACGCGGTGCGCGAGATCATGCTCCCGACGTCGCCGAGTGTCGCATATCGTCGTAGACTCTCGGTCGCTCGCGTGACGCCGAGCCAGACGCGGCCACCACTCCGTTTCACTTCGCGCGCCAGGGCGCAATCGTCGATGAATTCGCCGCGAATCGCGTCGAATCCACCGATGCGCTCGAGCGCCGCGCGTCGGATGAGGATGCAGGCGCCCGCCGCACCCGCTCCCCATGCCGGCGGATAGAGCATGAAGAAGAAATAGACAAAGGCCGGCAATAGGGCGCGCTCGGCGAGCGATCCATCGGGCAGCCGGACCATGAGCGAGGCGAGGTCGAGATTCGCGGTTTCCGCGCGCGCCACGAGCGAGCGAACTTGATCCGGTGCGTGGACAATGTCGGCGTCGGTCAACAAGTAGTAGTCGGGCGCCGTCGTTCTGGCCGCGCGAAGGCCTTCGTTCATCGCCCACACTTTGCCGGTCCAACCCTCCGGCCGCGCGCCTGCTTCGACGACGGTCACGCGCTCCCCCGCGCGTCGCGCGACCTCCGCCGTCCCGTCGGTGCTTTGATCGTCGGCGACAATGATCGGAAGGTCGGGCAACGACGCGATCGCCTGACCGATCGTCTCAGCTTCGTCGCGCGCCGGAATAATCGCCACGACGCTGGCACTGCGGGCCGTAGTTGCAACGGCCTCTGCTTCGCGGATGAGCCAAAAGCCGCCGCGACCCACGAGCAGATAAATCCACGCCGCAAGCGCGGCAGCGCCGAGCCATTCGGCCATGCGCTCCATCGTAATATGGAGATGGTCATGGCCGGGAAACTCACTTGGGACGAACGCTACGCGCGCGGCGATCATCCCGGCCCCGAGCCCGATGCGTTCCTGTCTGGCGCGCGCGCTCTCATCGACGCGCATCTGCCGCGGCGCGGGCGCGCACTGGACCTGGCAGGCGGCGCGGGCCGCAACGCGGTGTATCTGGCCTCGCTGGGATTCGACGTCACGCTTGTCGACGCTTCGGAGGCCGGTCTCGCGCGCGCCGCCGAGCTCGCGGCGTCGCGAGGGGTTACACTGCGCGTCGCGGCCACTGACCTCGAACGCGGCGATTACGTTCCGCCGGAGAATTCTTTCGATCTCGTCGCGGTCTTCTTTTATCTGCATCGTCCGCTCCTTCCGGCCATCCGCGCCGCGATTCGGCCTGGAGGATTGATCGTCTACCGCACGTACGCGAAGGGTCATCCCAGAAAAATGAATCCCGAGCACCTGCTCGAACCGAGCGAATTGCCCGCCCACTTTCACGATTTCCGCGTTCTGCGCCACGAGGAGTCTGCGGGGTTCGCCGCCTTGGTGGCGATGAAACCTGCTATCATCGGACCATCGTGTTCTGGGGGCCCATCACCATCCGGCGCCGGCTGACGCTCTGTTTTCTAGCCATCACTCTGCTTTTCGGAATGAATTTGATCGTCTACTTCTGGGGCAACCAAAAACGCCTGGATACCGTGACGGATTTGCGGGCCGCGATTCTGCGGCAGACGCTTCTTTCGTCGGTGACCCAGCGCATGGGCGACATGCAGAAGCAGGTGGCCCTGCTGGCGCCCGCCAGCGAAGGCGGCGCCGGCCTGACAAAACTGGAAAAGCAGCAACTGATCTCGCGCCTCGACCTGGTGGCGCGCGAGCTTCAGGAGATCGAGGAGGATGCCGATCCCGCCGAGAGCGTTCAGGTCCGGGAAGCCGAGATGATCTTGCTGAAACTCAGCAAATCCTGGCGCTTCGTCTTTGACAACTTCGGGACGAATTACTCCAAGGCGATCACCGAACTCTCCGTGCGCGGCGATCCTCTGAGCCAGCAGATGGTCCAGGAAATCCTGCCGCGTCTCAAGGAGACAGAGAGGCGCCGCGTGGATCAGGCGGTGAATACCTTCGACCGCGTCGCCGAGCTGACCGATCGCTTCACGATCGGCATCTTCCTGCTTTCCGTCGTGGTGTCGGTCTCCGTGACCTTCCTGCTCTCCCGCTATCTCACCGACCGTCTCGACACGCTCAAGTTGGGCGCGCTGATGATCGGCAGCGGCAGCCTCGAATACCGCATCGACGTAAAGACCCACGACGAGCTGGGCGCGCTCGCCGAGACGTACAACGAGATGGCGGACAACCTCCACTCCGCCCGCAAGGAAATCACTTACGCCAACCTGGAGCTGGAACAGAGAAACACCGAGGTCGAGAAGCAGCAGGATGTCTACCAAAGACTCTTGGAGAGCGTGCTGCCCATCGAGATCGCTGAGGAATTGCAGGCCAAGGGAGCCGTTCGTCCGAAGTATTACGAGGACGTGACCATCATCTTCACCGATTTCGTGGGCTTCACGGTGGGCTCGGAGAAGCTGGCCGCCGAGGAGCTGGTGCAGATGCTGCACACGCGGTTCACGGCCTTCGACGAGATCATGCGCCGCTACGGGCTCGAAAAACTCAAGACCATCGGCGACAGCTACATGTGCGCGGGCGGGCTGCCGACGCGCACGCGCACGCACCCGGTGGACGCCGTGATGGCGGCCTTCGAGATGCTTCATGCCGTGCAGAAGCGCAACGTCCCCGGCGCGATCCAGTGGGCGCTGCGCGTCGGCATCCACACCGGACCGGTCATCGCCGGCGTGGTGGGCATCCAGAAATTCGCCTTCGACATCTGGGGCGACACCGTGAATTACGCTTCGCGGATGGAATCGAACGGATCGCCCAACCGCATCAATGTCTCCAGCCGGACCTATTACCGCGTAAAGGATTTCTTCGAGTGCGAGCGGCGCGGCAAAGTGATGACGAAAGACAAGCAGGAAGTCGAGATGTTTTATGTCAACGGCATCCGCACCAGCCTGATGGACGATCCCACGATCGTTCCGCCGCCGGCCTTCCAGCACCGTTATCAGATTTATTTCGACAAGGACCCGCCCTGGTTCCCGGTGCATTTGCTCGAAGAAGCGCCCAAAATCGACACTCCCGTCTGAGGTTGTGCTACACTGCGCGTCAGAGGGGCGGTCTATTATGATGCGCAGGACTATTCTTGTTTTGCTGCTCGCCGGATTCGCGCAAGCCCAGCAATTCTCCCCGGATGCGCTCGAACGCCTGGACCGCGCCCGCGCGGCGATGAACCGGAATCAGCACGAGGAAGCGATCTCCGAGTACAAGCGCGTGCTCAAGACGTATCCCAACTGCGTGGAATGCTACTTCAAGCTCGTGGTCCTGTATCAAAGGATCGGCGCGCACAAGGACTCTCTGGAGAGCGCCCGCAAAGCGCTGGAGGTCGCGCCCAACGACCTCTGGCGCGCGATCGCGTATACGGGCATCGGCGTGGCCACATCCTCGCTGGCTCAGGCCGGCAAGGCGAAGCATGACGACGCCGAGCGCGCCTTCCGCACCGCGCTGCAGCTCGATCCGAACGAACCTCTGACCTATTTCAATCTCGGCGCGGAGCTGATGAGGAGCGGTCACGACGCCGAAGGTGTGGATCTTTTGAACGAGTTTCTCAAGCGCACTCCATCCCCCGAAGACCCGAACGCCAAGACGGCGCGCAACTTGATAGACAATCCGCGCCGCGCCCGAGAGAACTACGCTCCCGTGGAGTTTTCCCTGGTCACCAGAGACGGCGAACATGTCACGTTCGACAGCATCAAGGGTAAAGTCGTGCTGCTCGATTTCTGGGCCACCTGGTGCCAGCCCTGCGTCCAGTCGGTACCCGCCCTGCAGCGACTCTCGAAGAAATACGCGAAAGAGCAGTTCCAGTTGATCAGCATCAGCGCGGACCGGAACGAGCAGGCCTGGCAAAGCTTCCTCTCCTCACACCGCATGGAGTGGGCGCATACCCTGGACCGCGACGGGAAAGTGCAGAACATGTTTCATATCCGGGCTTTTCCCACATACATCTTGATCGATGCCGAAGGCATTCAACGGACGTATGTGACGGGATCGGGCTTCCAGTCTGAGGCGCAGGTTGACGAAGCCGTGAAGCGCGCTTTCAAGAACACGCCGCGAGTCGTGGCGGCGTCCGCGTCCACGCCGGCGCCTGACTTGCCGGCCCGCATCCCAGCCACGCCGACGCCGGTCACAACGGCGCAAGCCGTTCCGGCTGCACCGGCGCCCGTCGCGCCTGTTCCGGCGCCTTCACCCAACGATCCGGAGACGCTGAACATTACTTCGAGTCCGGAAGGCGCGGACATTTACCTTGATCAAAACTTCATTGGTAACGCGCCGGCAATGGTCAAGCTGACGGCGGGCCAGCACAACTTGCGTCTCACGCTCCCCGGGTACCATGTCTGGACTCGGCCGATCACCGCGCAAAACGGCTCGGAAGCGCGCGTGAACGCGAATATGGTGAAGTCCGTGCCCACCACAATCGTGGGACGCGTGTTGTGGAATGAACAGCCTCTGGCCGGCATTCCGGTATTTGCCAGGGAGTGCGGCCCAGCTATGGAGCCTCGCTTTGGACCGGGCACGACCGACGAGCAAGGCCGTTACAGGATTGAAGGCGTTCCCGATGGGAGAATCTGTCTCGATCCGCGCCCTGCGAACGCGCAAACTTATTGGAACGCCAATGGCAGCTTTTTCGACGCCCGCGCCGGACAGGAAACAACGGCGCCCGATACGCATCTCTGCAAACTCTACGTCCCGGTCTCCCCGGCGGCTGGATCGACGTCCGGTGTCCGTCCGACTCTGAAATGGAATCCCTTCCCGGAGGCGGTTGCCTATTCCGTGCAGATATGGCACGCCGGTCCCACGAATTTTCAGAATGTTTTCCGGAGGGCGGATGTCACGGCCACCACCGTTCAGGCGGATACAGATATCCCTTCCGGCGAATACTACTGGCGTGTGGACGCGCTCAATAAAGCCGGCCACGCCATCGGCTGCAATTACCCCATCCGGTTTAGCGTCGCGACCAACTGACCAAGCGTGAGGTCGGGCTTTTCCTCGAGCGCGCGGGCCACAAAGCCGGTCATGTTGGCCACGGCGAAGCTGAGTCCCCTCAAATTGCGGCCCGGATCGACGCCGGGGATCGGGCGCGGATAACCCGAGGCGCGAAAGACCACGCGCCCGCACGATAACGGAAGCACGCGATACTCGTCGCGCGGGCACTCCCAATCGAGACCCACTTGTACGCAGCCGGGCAAACTGCCCGGCAGCCAGCGCGTTCCGGAATCCTCACCGGCGGCGACCAGAATGGCGCCGTATCTCTCGGCACGCTGCACGGCGTCCTTCAAGATCGCCTCATGCTCCGGGTTTTTGGTGCCCAGACTCAGGTTGATCACGCGCATGCGGCGTCCAATCGCCCAATCGAGAGCCGTGGCCAGCGTCTCGATCGATGCAGCCAGCGATTGATCGAAGATCTTGACCGCGAAGATTCGCGCCTGGGGCGCTTTCTCGCGGATCGCTGCCGTGATCGCCGTGCCGTGTCCGATGCGGTCGATGTAATCGTGATGGCCGGTGCCATCCTCGCGAAAGGCGATTCCGCCCGCGACGCCTTTGACGTGCGGATGCTCCGCATGCACGCCACTGTCGAGCACCGCGACGTTGACGCTCACCGCGCCACCACGGCCTTCGCGAACAGACGAGCAAACGCGCCGCGGCGTTCGAGGAGCGCCGCGGGCGCTCCGCACTCGGCGATCCTTGCGCCATCGAGGACGATGACCTGGTCCGCCTGGCAGACCAGTTCGTAACGGTGAGAGATGAGGATAGTCGTGCGGCCTTTCATCAATGTTTCGTAGCCCTGGAGGACGCGCTGCTCGGAAACCGGATCGAGCGCCGCGGTTGGTTCGTCGAGCACCAGGATGGAAGGATTGGCCAGGAACGCGCGCGCCAGCGCCAGGCGTTGCCGCTCGCCTGCCGAGAGGGCCATGCCGCGCTCGCCCACCACGGTCGCGAAACCTTGCGGCAGTCCTTCGATAAAACTGAGGATGCCCGCGGCGCCCGACGCTTCTTCGAGATCGCGATCCGAGGCCGCCTGGTTCACGTAGCGCAGATTCTCGGCGATCGTGGCATGAAACAGGAAGGGCTCCTGATCGACGAGCACCACATGCCGTCGCAGGTCGTCGAGGCGTAGCGCGCGCAGATCTCGTGTGTCAAGGCGCACGTCGCCACTGTCGGGATCGAGCAGGCGGAGCAGCAAGTCCGCGATCGTCGATTTACCGCTTCCGCTCGGCCCGACTACGGCGAGCGTCTCGCCGGCGCGAACGCGGAAGCTCACGTCATCGAGAACGCGTCCGTTGCGATCGAACGAAAGGGTTACATGATCGAACTCCACGTCGCCTCGCACGCCGGCAAGCGGAGATGCGTCCGGACGCTCCGTGACTTCGGGCGGCGTGTCGAGAATCTCGTGCACGCGCACGAGAGAGACACGCGCCGACGCGAGTCCGGTGTAGAGTCCCATCATCGCTTGCAGCGGTGAGAGCAACCGCATCTGGTAGGCGAGAAAAGCCACGAACGCGCCGACGGAGAGTTGCCCCGACATTACGCGTTGACCTCCATAGAGGAAGACCACGGCGGTGCTCGCGGAAAGGATCAAGCCCGGCAAGCCGCCCGAAAAGTAGCTGAGCAATTGCATGGACATCAGCGCGCGAATGAAATCCGTGTTCTTCTCGCCGAAGCACTTGACTTCGCGCTCTTGCGCGTTCGAGGTGACCACGAGGCGCACGGCCTGCAGCGTCTCGATAAGAAAGCTTCCAATCGCGGCGCTCGCTTCGCGCAGCGATTTCACTTTGCCTTCGAGGCGCGCGCGGTAATAGGCGAGCGCCCAGGCACTGAAGGGAAGCAACGCGACGCTCGCCAGAAAGAGCCGCCAATCCAACCAGACCATCATGAAAACAGCGCCGGCCAGAAAAAAGATGTTACCCACCCAGGCGAGCGCGGCCTCGGCCGCCGCGCGCTGGATCTCGCCGATATCGTTGTTGATGCGGCTGACGATTTCGCCCAGCCGCGTGCGCGCGTAGAAGCGCGGCGAGAGCCGCTGCAGGTGACGATACAGAGCCAGACGCATGTCGAAGAGAATCTCGGCGGAGACGCGCGTGTATCGCAGGCCGCTCGCCACGTTCAGCGCAAAGCTCACCAGCGTGAGCGCGGCGAAGAGGACGACGATCCGCGCGAGGCTGCGCGGATCGTGTCCCAGCAGCGCGTTATCGACCAGGTCCTTTGAAAGATAAGGCAAGAACAGCGACAGGCCCGTACCCACAAGGCTGAGCGCCGCCACCAGCGCCAGCCTCCGCCAATAGGGAATTACATAGGCAAGAGCGCGGCGCAGGTTCTCATCGAGCAGGGGTCTGGGGAATGACATACATGTCGGTTGTCATGTCCGCATCGAGCGAAATGGTTCGCAGGTATTGATACGTCGCCGCCTCATAAAGATCGATCGTGTTCCCCGCCTGGTAGACGTAGAGCAGCTTGCCGTTCGAGCTGGTCTTGAGTGCCATGCGCGGGCGGCCCGGAAACTCGGTCTTCTTGTTCAGGCGGTGATTCACGAGATCGAAGGACCAGAACTCGTATTTGCCCACTTCCTGATGCAGGCCGTAGCCCCACTTGCGATCCGGCGCGAGCGCGAAACCAACGCCGCTCGACGGGCCGAGCGCGTGAAAGTCGACGCTCTTCCCGGTAAGGTTCACGCGCGCCAGGCCCATGATGCGGCGATTCTGAACGGCGTCCTGCACGGTGAAGATGCCGGTCATGTAGCCGGGCTCTTCGTTCAGGTCGTCCATGGCGTTGAAGTTGATGCGTCCGAAGCCGTCTTCGAGCGGGCGCGAGAGCTCCCACTTGTCGACTTGCTTGTAGTCCTTGGTGTCGTAGATGAGGATGTCGTCGCCGAAGAAATAGAGCAGCTTGCCGTCGGGAGAGAATTTCAAGCCTGCGAATTCCCGCTCTTCGTTCTTCGGCCATGGGATCGTGCGCGCCACCTTGTGTTCCTTCAAATCATAGAGCTGCAGCGTCGGCGAGCCGATTTCGAAGCGGTCGGCGAGCTTGGTGTACGTCTTGGTCAGCACGATCATATACTTGTTCTGCGGATCGGTGGTCATGCCGCGCATCATGATGCGCTTGTTTCCATCGCTCAGCCGGAACGTATCGATGACCTTTCGCGAAGCGATGTCCACGATTTCCACGTCCTGATAATTCTGGTTGAGCAGGTAGAAAAGCTTGTGATCGTCGGAGAGTCCGAGCCGGATGGGCGTGCCGGTCTTGCACGGAATCTCCCCGGTCACCTTCTCGGTGGCTTCGTCGAGGATGAAGATGCGCCCGGGCCGTCCGGCGAGATAAATCGTGGCGTTGCCGCCGGTGAGTTTGGCGGGCTGCGCCGAAAACGCTACGGCGCAAAGAGTCAGCAGAGCAATTGCGGCAAGAATTCTTTTCATCATGGGAAGACCAAGTCGATCTTGCGCCAGTCCTTCTGCGCGCTGGCGCACTTCGCGGTCCAATCGGGGGCGTGATTCAGTTGGTCGGGCACCTGCGCCGGCCAGAAGCAGCCGGTGTGGCAATCGAACAGGTCGCGCTCCACGGGCTGGCAGAGTCCCGCCGTGCCGCCGCTCGAATCGGCTTCCCAGCCGGGCGAAAAGACCATCGAGCAGCCCAGCGGGATATGCGGGCCGGAGGGCTGCTGGGGCGGATTTTGCAGGCCCACGACGTCCTTCTCGGATGCGACATGTTTTTCGATGCGCGACGCCTTGCGGTTAATTGACTTGAGATGTTTCATGAGCCCCCTCCTCGTCAAACTGTTCCAGAAACTTCGGATTGCGCTCGGCCAGCTCGCCATAAATCTTCAGGCAAGTGTCGGTCCAGCCGCGGATCCATTCGCAGTAGTGCAGGTTCGGCCGGGTGGTCTCGCCGTAACGCGTGTAGGCCTCGTGGTAGCAGCCGCCCGAGCAGAGCGGCCGCGCCCAGCACTTCGAGCAATCGGTTTTATCGGCAATGTGATGCTGCTGCAGGAATCCGATCTGCACCAGGCGGTCGACACCCTCGCGCACCGTGCCCAGTTTGTGAGCATCGGAGCCGGCGAACCTGTGACACAGAGCGACGTCCCCATCTGTCGAAACACCCATCAGTCCCAAGCCCGCTCCGCACGGATAGGCCTTGCTGACGCCCTTGTGAATCTCCTCGAGCGTGTCCTTCACGTTCGAAAATCCGTGATGGCGATTCTGGAGCGAGTACTCGAGGAACTCGGCGGCGAGATCGCGGAACTGCGCGAGCATCCGGTCGAAGCCGCTTTCGGCGATGGCGTATTTGCGATTCGGCGACGTGGTGACGGGCGCGAAGCCC
>CAZRND010000093.1:0-16076 GCA_964601345.1 uncultured Acidobacteriota bacterium
AGCCGATGGCTATGGACGTCAACGGCGGCCTGCTAGCGTCGATGGTGCTGTCGCTCATCGTCACGCCCGCGGTGCATTATTTCCTGAGCGGAACACAGGCCTGACGGTCAATAGCTCCGGCAAAGCTGAAAGTGCATCGGATCCTTCCGGGAAACAAAGTCGCCGCCGTAGAAGAAGCCGGCATTCCCGAAGATCTGGACGATCTTGTCCGGGAAACGCTTTGTGCTTCCCAGCGGATAAGTTTCCGACTCGAGGTCAATCGCGATTCCCCAGGAGTGCGTGGACGGATGAGCATTCTGTCCGCGAATAGGCCGGGCGTTGTAGATACCGCTGTAGTTTTTCACTTTGGCTTGAAGGCCTGCGGAGAGGATAGCTTCGAACGCCGCCTGAAAATTCTCGATCGCCAGGTGGTGACAACGCCCGCGCGTAACTTTGGTGCCCTGATAGAGCAAGGGATAGGGAAGGGTGAAGGTCTCGATATATAGGGTCTCAAAATCCGGCGTGTCCAGGCTGCCAAACGTCTCGATGATCTGATCTAGGCCAACCGGAATCTCGTTCTTTCTCAGCATGCGCGCTAAGCTCCCGCCTCGGCCGCCTTCCCATCGGGCCCTGCCACGGTGTCGACAATGGAATATCCCGCTGGCGCTCCGCTCGAGAACTTCAGGTTGCTCGGGCGGTAACCCGGGTCGTGCCGGCAGCGAAGGACGACGCTATTCGATAGGGTCGCATTCGCGGCAATTTTTCGATGCTCGGGCCACAGCCACGGGAAAGGGCTCCAGGATTCGTGCTTGGTGTCGAGGGCATCCTCGGGATTGGCGGGGAATGGATATTTCCTTAGGGCGCTTGGATCGAACTTCATGCCCAAGGCCTGGGCCTTGGCAATCATCCAGCCGAGCGTGATGTCGGAAAGGGCGGTGCCGTTGGCATCGTCAGCGTAGCCCCCGCCGACATCACAATGCACGCCGCTGAAGTACACCTGTTCGATGGTCTGGTTGGACGTTGGCGCCGAGGTCCACAGCGTGGCCGGAAACTGCTTCCGGCGTTCGTCAATCGACACCGCGTGGTAGGCATGCAGTACGTCGGAATGCAGGCCGGTATCGAGGAAGCCATACAGCAGAGGACTTACGCCTCCGAATGCCGCGGGAATTCCCAGCGATCCCACGGTGTCCCAGACGCCCACCATGGCGATCTTCGCATCCACCATGCCATAAGGCGCTAGGCCGGCCAGCAGGCCCGCGCGCTGGTCCTTATTGCGGTAAGCCTGGAAGGCGGTGTCGACGAGGTCGGAATCGTGCGGCTTGATCGGAAGTCCACAGACGGCGATCATTCCGGCCAAACTCCGGGCGGTGTATGCGCCCCGGCTGAAGCCGAACAGAAAGACCTCGTCGTTGTCCTCGTAGACGTGGGCGATCTCCGAGTATGCCTCTTTGATCTTCTTGTACAGGCCGTCGCCAAAGGCTCCACCCGCGAGCTTCTCAATGAGCGTTCCGTCGGCGCCCACGCCGTCGTCATAGAACGGCGTCTGTTCGCCTGGGATTTTCAACATGGCTTTGAATATTTTGTAGACGTTAGAATTGTTAGCGGAACTGTCCCAGGTTCCATCCGTGCAAACGGCGATTCTTTTGCTCATGCGAATGCTCCTTCCGTCCAGGCGTTTGGTTGCAGAATTCTAGCACATCGACACATGAATACCGGAATAATTACTGAAGAATAATAGTTGACGCCACCGCTCTTTCGTCTATATCATGCCGGGATTCGGATGGCCTGCGGGAGGGGATATGCATCCACGCTGTTGGGATCGGGTTGCGTTAACGGGCCTTTTCTTGGTTTGCGGCTCTTTCGAGCCCGGCCTTTTCGCCCAATCTACGGGTATCTTCCGGTTGCCCGTCGCACAACTGAGAATTGAACCCCCGCCAGGGCCGATCACGGCGCCGCAGCACCCCGTGACCGTCACGTTGTTCGATGCGGACGGAAAGCCGGTGGTCGCGCGCGATCCGGTGCACTTGAAAGTGACGGCGACGGGCGCTGCGGTTAACCAGACGGTGCTGGTCATTCCCGCCGGCCAGTCCAGCGCAACTCTCAATGTCAGCAGGCAGGGGTCGGGCCTCGCGCACGTTTCTGTGGAGAATATCGCCCAAGGTCCTTTATTGCGGGCTACCGTTCCGTTGAGCTTTGTCGGCGACGAGTTCTCGCCGAAGAAACCGTTTTCGATTGCGCTGGATATTGTGCCGGGAACCAAGCTCAAGCCCGGCCTGAAAGCGACGCTGATTGCCAGAATGATCGACGCTGATGGCCGCGAGTTTCCAGCTCAGGCGAATTATCGGATCAATTTCCCGGAACTGTCTGCGACAGCAAAGCTCGAGCCGCCGGAAATGCTGCTGCCGAAGGATGTTTCCAATGCGAGAATGACGGTCACTTCGGATAGCGCCCAATCTCTGGTTGTCAAGCCCTCCGTGACCCCGTACTTGAGCGTGCAGAGCCACCCTTCCTCGATCGAGTTTGAGAGTCCGGTCTGGGGCGCCGTTCTTGTCCCCAAGCACAGCTATATCGAGGCCTTTTGGCCGCCAAAGATCGAGACGACCGTGGGTATCATTGACATCCGTAACAACTGGTACGCATCGGACGAAGGCCGGACACTTCGGATTCAGGGAACTCCGTCATCGCAGGGCGTCTTTGAGAACGAACAGATCCAGATCCCCAAGGGCGTGGAGGCCATTCCAAGCTTTTATATTCCTCTGCGGGAAGGAAAGATTACCATCAAGGTCAGTTCCGGCGGCCTCCAGAGCCCCGAGACGACCATCGAGTTTCGCTATCGAATTTGGTTTTTCCTCTTCATGGCGGCCTTGGGAGGGATCGGAGGCGGAATTGTTAGGGATGGCCTGGCCGGCAAGTTGACTCGCAAAGAGCTTCTGCCAGGCGCGGCGGTAGGATGCCTTGTCGGAGTGCTGGTGTATGCGCTTGCGCCAGCGCTCGACATTGGCAGCACCAGCCCTGACTTGCAGGCCGGAGGCCGGGTCTTCCTGGCGTTCTTCTACGGCTTCATCGGAGGCGGCGTGGGGTTCGCGATCTTCAAGCCGCTACTCGCAAAGTACCAGAAATAGATCGGGGATCGATCGGGCGATCGTCACGCCCGCAGTGCCCTATTTCCGCAGCCATCGGGAAGAAGCACCGAAGGCGGAAGTCTGATTCTGTTGTAGAGTTCCTTGATGTCTTTGCTGGAGTGGTGCCAGTGGCTGCAGCACACGCCGCTGGCCACGGCTATCAATGAATCGGACTGGCTCTTTCCCATCATCGAGGGGAGCCACATTCTCGCCTTGCCGTTGTCCGTCGGCATGGTCATCCTCTTCGATCTGCGATTGCTGGGGCTGGCGTTTCTGGAAGAGCCTGCCGCTAAAGTGATGCACGGGTTTGTACGCTGGTCGAAGATCGGCTTCGTGATCATGTTCGTCACGGGCGGGTTTCTCTTCATCACGCAGGCCGAGAAGGCCTATGGAAATACGTTCTTCCGAGCAAAAATGATTTTTCTCCTGTTGCTCGGAATCAACGCGGCGGTTTATCAATTCGCATTTTATCCCAGAATGGCCCAATGGGATTCCGGCGGGACGCCCGCGGGCGCGAGGTTTTGCGCCGGACTCTCGCTCGTCGTCTGGATCGGCGTGATTGTCTGCGGCCGGACCATGGCCTACCAGTTTTAACTATGTCGCCTCTGCCCTTTCTGCAATCGATCGCGAACTGGGGACCGATCGTGATGATCCGCGACAGCAAGCTCGGGATGCCGTTGGTGCAATCGGTCCATTTGACGGGGCTCACGGTATTCCTCGCGTCCACGCTGGCGATCGATCTGCGCCTGGCCGGGGCGGGAATGCGCGACTTGTCGCTCTCGTCTCTCGCGCGCCAGCTCAAGCCGTGGGCGATGGGCGCGCTGGCCCTGGTGCTACTCTCCGGCATCCTGATTTTCCTGGCCACGCCGGGGAAGTACCTCGGCAGCCATCCTTTCCAACTGAAGATGACCTTGCTTTGCCTCGCGATCTTGTTCCATTTCGGCGTGCTCCTCCGGCTGGTCCCTAAGGACCCGAACGTTCGCTCCCGCCGGGCCAATATCCTGATTGCAGCGATCTCGCTTACGCTCTGGTTCGGAGTGGGCTGGTCGGGGCGCGCTATTGCTTTTGTCCCGTAAGTTCGTTACGATTTCGCTCATACACCCATGAAGACCAAAATTGTTTTCCTCACTCTGTTTGCCGCGCTCGTTGCCAGTGAAGCGATGGCGCATCACAACATGACGGCGCTCTTCGACTTCAACGATCGCGTGACCCTGAACGGCTCGCTGACGAAGGTCGATTGGCGGAACCCGCACGTCTACATGACGGTGGAGATCAAGAACGCCGCCGGCGCGATGGAAACTTGGCAGGTGGAAGGGCCGGCGCCCGGGTTCTTCCGCATTCGCTCCTTCGGTAAGGCTGATTTCGAAGGGGCCATCGGCAAGGCCGTCACCGTGGAACTGAGCCGCGCCCGCGACAAATCGCGTTCGGGCCTGATCCGGACCTTTACGCTGCCGGGCGGGAAGGTGATCTCCGCATGTCCGCAAAACTGCTGATTCGCGTCACGGCCGTACTCACGACCTTTCTCTGTCTCGCGCAAACTCCCGCTCCCGCGCCGGCTGACGACAAAGCGAAAGCTACCGAAGAAGCGCGCGCCAAGCGCAACGCGCAAATCTTTGCCAATAACGCCACCGTCATCAATTATTACGATCGCTATGGCAAGAACGTCGGCAAAACCGGCGACCGCGCGATGTACGAGGGCACTGCGTTCTCTCCCGACCGCAAGAAGATTGCGGTGGTCAAGGACGATCTGGCCAACGAGAGCGCGGACCTTTACGTCTTGGACGTGGATACGGGCGAAAGCACTCGGATCACCAACAGCGTCAAGACGGAGTTTGTGTCCGCCGTGGTCTGGTCGCCCGACGGCAAACAGCTCGCCTATGTTCAGATTCGCAGCGGCCAGGAGAGCGTCTATCTCCGTTCGGCGGACGGCAAGGGAGCCGAGGAAATCCTCTACAAGCACACCGGCGCCTTCATGAACCTCACCGACTGGTCCAAGGACGGCCGCTACTTGAGCTTTGCGAAGTCCGACCTTTCGGGCGGCGTCTTGTACCTTCTGCCGCTCAAGAGCACCGACGGCGAGCGTAAGCCCGTGGAGATCTTTCGCAGCGATTTGCGCATGTTCGCGCCGCGTTTCTCGCCCGATGGCCGCTACCTCTCTTACACCGTCGTCAACCAGTCGAACCGCGGCGAGATCTTCGTCCGGCCCGCGGAGTCGTCGCCGAACGCCTGGCAGATTTCCGAGGGCAGCAACGGTACAGCCTACTGGCGGCGCGACGGGAAGGAGTTGTACTACGTCGGCCTCGATCGATCGGTGATGGTCGCGGAGACGAATACGACCGGAGCATTCGCATTCTCGAAGCCGA
This sequence comes from uncultured Acidobacteriota bacterium, assembly GCA_964601345.1. Classification (GTDB taxonomy): domain Bacteria; phylum Acidobacteriota; class Terriglobia; order JAJPHL01; family JAJPHL01; genus CAZRND01. The sequence continues at coordinate 5,465 of CAZRND010000093.1, forward strand.
AAGTCCTGTTCCGTCCCCCGGGCGCGGTTCCGGATCGCATCGGCGACATCAGCGGCGACGGCGAGCGCTTCGTGGCGCTCCCTCCGCCGCGCGGGCCGCAGCTTCAGCAACTCACGCTGTTCGATCGCGAAGGAAAGGCGGTCAAGAAAGTCGGCGATCCCGATCTCTACTTTCAGCCCTCCTTTTCGCCCGACGGCACGCGCCTCGTGGTGATGAAGAACGAGCTGAACACCGGGCGCTCCAATATCTGGAACATCGACATCGAGACGGGGAAGGGCGTCAAGGTCACCGACGACGAGCTGCCGAAATTCCAGCCCATGTGGTCGCCCGACGCCAAGCACATCTACTACGTCTCCATGCGCAAAGGGGATTTCGGAATCTACCGGCGTCCCTCGGATGGAACGGGCGGCGAGGAGTTGCTGTTCCAGTACACGCCCGGCGCCGGCATCACCCTCACCGATATTTCGCGCGACGGCAAGTATCTGATCTGCGACTCGGGCGGAGTGATTCTCGCCGTTCCGCTCGCCGCCAAAGATGCGAAGTCGCGCGAGGCGATCGAGTATCTGCGCGAAGAGTTCGACGATAACATCGGCCGCCTTTCGCCCGACGGGCGCTTCATGGCTTTCCGCTCGGACGAAGCCCAGCCGGAGCGGGGCGAAATCTATGTCCGTCCTTTTAATTCGAAGACGGCCACCGCCGGCACGGAGAAGTGGCAGGTTTCGAAAGACGGCGTGAACGCCATGATCAGTTGGCGCGGAGACGGGAAGGAAATGTTCTTCCGGGGCATGAACCTGAACTCGAACGAACTGCACGTCATGTCCGTAGAGGTCGAGACCACGCCTACGTTCCGCGCGGGCACGCCCAAGTTGCTCTTCAAGCTGCCGGGTCCGCAAGGAGGGAGTCTCGGCAACATCAGCCGCGACGGTCAACGGTTCGTCTTTGCCGTGAACGTGTCAGCGGCGGCCAAGTGAGGAGGGCCCTCGGCCAGTCCCTCGGCGATATCGCGCGCCGGCAGCGCGAGAAAAAGGGCGATAAACCCGGCCCGGATGTATGAACGTTCCCTCTGCTTTCAGTTTCGCCTCGTGTCCAGGCGGCCTAAGTTAGCCCCATGCCGCAATGAACTCCAGAGAAGTGATCGAAGTCCTAAATGACATGCAGGCCAAAGGTGTGATCCAAGACTATGCAGTTGGCGGCGCGGTGGGCGCGGCGGTTTACATCGAGCCGTTTCACACCAAAGACTTCGATGTGTTCGTGGCCATCGAGAGGAAGGGGCCACTCATCGACCTGTCCGCGATCTACGCTTTCTTGGCTCAGCGCGGTTTCAACGCCAAACAACAGTGGGTCGTCATCGGTGGCTGGGATGTCGAGTTTCTGCCGCCCTATAGCCCCCTCACCGAGGAGGCCCTTCAACAAGCGAAAGTCATTCCGTGGGAGGACCTCCGTGTGCGCGTCATGCAACCGGAACACCTCGTAGCCATCTGCCTCGCTGCCTCGCGCCCCCAGGACCACGACCGGATCGTCAAGTTCATTGAGCAGGGAGCATTTGATACCAAAGCATTGAAACCAATTCTCGAGCGTCACGGCCTGCTGGAAAAATGGGAGCGATTCATGCGAAGCTACCAGTAAGGAGCCGATGGATGAAAGATTACCGCCAGGAGAAAGCATTCCTCGAACAGGTCATCGCTCGAAAGCGGGCGCGCCGGCGCGAGATTGCACGCCTTCCGATTGGCGAGAAGTTCAGGATGCTGGAGGAACTGCACGAAACAAGCCGGGATTTTGCGGCGATACGCGCATCGGCCAAAGCCGCACAGAAGAAGTAACAGCTTCCTCGCGAGAGCGCCGTGGTGGCCCTCCTAGCCGCGTTTGTGGCCGGGCGATGGGCGCTTCCGCGGCAACCTGCTCTAACGTCAGGCCCTCACCGCCCTTTCGAAAGTATTCCCGCGAAGCCCTTATAGCCTTGCCATCTTTTTCGGTGAGTTCCTCGTCTTTGCGATGCGGATCGGCAGACATGTCGCCCATCATACCACCTCATCGGATCTCGACAACGCGATCTCCCCCGGCCAGGCTCTGTCAATCAGGGATTTCAAGTCTGCAGAACGGAGTGATCCGTGAGATGCGCCGCGTAGACATCGCTGACCCGAATCCGATATCCGCGGATGCACGGGCGGCCCCCGCACTTGCCCTCTTCAATCGTGATGCGTTTGAGGCGGCTGGCGTTCATCAGAACCCGGCGAAAACGACGCGCCGCAAATCAATTCGGCGGGACAAACCCCACTCTTCCTTCCGACCGGACATCTTCTCGAAGACTTTCGCCGGCGTTGTGTCCGACGCCAGCACTTTCTTGCCGTCCACAGTGAGCGCTACCCAATGGCCCATGGGAACGTCGGCCATCGGATCTTCGATAGAATTCCGTTTCATGCGCCTATTGTACCGCAAGTGACTTTCCACGTGCCCCTTGCCCCACGCCGTCTGCCGTCCAACGCCGATCCACTTGGGGGCCAAAAGTGTCCTTTGCTCAACTGTCTCAATTTGGGGGTGCAGTGCAAGTGTATTAAGTGCAAAAACACTGGAGGAAGGCCGATAACTTGTTTTCTTTCAGCAGTATGGTCCTCCAGTTGCGAATAGGAGGAAGGCAGGAGGAAGGAGGAGGAGACGCCTAGTGTCAAACTCGTAAGTCCTGTATTATTAAGCCCCTGCCTTCCAGGTCGGGTCGAGAGCCTGCTGTCCTACGTCTGTCGTCCGGGGTACCTTCTCCACTTTCTCAGGAGCTTCAATGTCGTCGGCGCCAGTGGCGCCAAGTTCCTTGAAGCGCCGCGCCGTTACCAGGACGCGGCTTTCGTAGGATCCGACGGACTTGTTGTAAGCGTCCACCGCTTTGTCGAGCGCTCCGCCGATGTCGCGAAGATGTCCCGTCAGAATCGAGACGCGGTCGTACAGGATGCGGCCCAGCTCGCCGATGCGGCGCGTATTCTCGTCCACCTGTGCCTGCCGCCATCCGTAAGCCACAGCCTTCAGAAGCGCGATCAGCGTTGTCGGTGTGGCCAGGATCACGCGCCGGGCGATCCCGTCTTCGATGAGGCTGCGGTCCTGTTCGAGAGCGGCGCTGAAGAACGACTCGCCGGGCAAAAAGAGAACGACGAACTCGGGAGAGGACCCCAGCCGGTCGGAATAATCCTTGCCGCTCAATTGCTCGATTTGCTTGCGGACCTGCGCGGCATGACGCTTGAGCGCCGCGGTGCGCGCTGCTTCCGTATCGGCGTCCACGGCGTCGAGATAAGCATCGAGCGGCGTCTTTGAATCGACAACGATACGCCGGTCGTTCGGCAGATGGATCACCACATCGGGGCGGAAACGCCCCTCGCCGTCCTCCATCGTTGCCTGCTCCGTGAAATCACAATGCTCGGACATGCCTGCGACTTCGACCACGCGCTGCAGCGTGATCTCGCCCCATCGGCCGCGTGCCTGCGGACGTCGCAACGCGGTGGTGAGGTTGCCGGTCTCGCGCTGCAGCTTGAGCAGCTCGCTCTCGAGGCCGGCAAAGGCTTCCTGGCGCCGGCCTTCGATTTGCTTGATCTCACCCTGCAAATCGCCGAGCGCTTCTTGCAGCGGCTGGACCACGCGCTGCGCGTTTTCGAGGAATTGCGTGTTGTTCTCGCGCAACGCTTGCGCCGAGAGCGCCTGAAAGCTCTTCTCCAGAGCGGACTGCGCGGAGGTCAGCATTTTGCTCTCCGCTACGACGCCCGCCAGATCCGCCTTGCACCTGGATAACTCCTGCGCGGCGCGGGCCTGCTCGCGAAAATAGAAAACGATCGCGCCCAGCGTGAAGCCGATCGCGAAGAGGGCTGCTCCGATCAGCCAATCCATGGGACCAGAACTTTCATGAACTCATCATGCCACGTGTGTTATCTTCCCGCCAGCATGTCTCAACACAACCTGCCATTATCGGGAGTTCGCGTGCTCGATCTGACGCGGCTGCTTCCCGGTCCTTTTTGCACTCGGCTGCTGGCCGATTTGGGCGCGGAAGTCGTGAAGATGGAAGACCGCGGCGCGGGCGACTACATGCGACATACGGCGCCGGACTTGTTCGAGGCGATGAATCACGGCAAGCGCGGCATCGCCTTCGATCTTCGCAACGCCGAAGATCGCGCTGAGTTTCTGCGGCTGGCGCCGGGCTTCGACGTGTTTGTGGAAGGCTTTCGGCCCGGCGTGATGGCGCGACTCGGCGCGGGCTACGAGCAGTTGCGCATCGTGCATCCAACGCTGGTCTACTGCTCCATCAGCGGCTACGGACAAAGCGGCACGCGCGCCGCACGCAGCGGTCACGACATCAACTACATGTCACAGGCCGGATTGTTGAGCGGCGCTGCCGGGCCGTTCACTGTTCCAGTCGCGGACTTCTGCGGCGGATACGCGGCGGCTCTCCGGATCGCCGCCGCTCTTCACCCGGAGAAGAGCAAGCGCGGATGTTACATCGATCTCTCGATGACCGATTCCGTGCTGGCGATGGCGCTCACGCGGATGGCGAGCGACCGCCTCGAAGGCGCGCTCGCCTGTTACAACCTCTACCGGACCGCCGACGGCCGGCAGTATTCGCTTGGCGCGCTTGAACCGAAATTCTTTGCGGCTTTCACCAAGGCCGTGGGGCGTCCCGAACTGGTTGAGATGCAGTTCGACGCCGCCAGACAAGCGGAACTGAAGGCGATCCTCGCCGGGATCTTCGCGACAAAGGCGAGCGCAGAGTGGGACCGGTTTTTTGAGAGCGTCGACGCCTGCGGCGCAGCGGTGCTTACGCCGCAGGAAGCGACTCGAGGCTAAGGCTTGTCCGCCGGTTTTTCCGGGGCGAGCGCCAGCAGAACGTTACCGGGCATTCCGAGCATCCCCAGCACGTTGTATCCGGAGTTCATGAAGACCATGCCACCGGCCACGGTGGGTCCCGCGGCGTCGAACGATCCACCCTTGGCCTTCACTTCGTTCACCGTCTGAAATTCCTTGACGGCGTCGAAGTCCCACAGGATGCGCCCGTCCTCGGAAGAGTACGCGCGCATGTGGCCGTCGAGCGATCCCGAGAAGACAACGCCGGGAATCGCGGTCACGGCCGCCGATTGGCCGGCATTGCAGCCACGCTGGCCTTTGCACGGCGGCTCAGGCGCGGGGGTCTCCCACACCTTCTGTCCGCTCGCGATCTTCACGGCAAACATCCCGCCCGGCTTCGGCAGGATGGGATCGGAGACCGCCACGTAGGCGTTGTCCGCATCAGCCGCCGGACCCCACTGGATGCCGCCGAGCGCGCTGCCCTTGCCGGCCCGGAATTGCCAGATGATCTCGCCCTTCTTGTCGGGATCGAGTCCAAAAAGGATGCCCGACTTTTGCCCGACCACGATCATGCTCTTGCCGCCGGGAAGGTCCTTGAGGATCGGCGAGTTTCCGATATCGAAGTCCGGTCCGCTCTTCTCAGGACAATTCGGAGCACCGCCGGTCGGTCCACACCCGACAAGAAACGCATCGGCGGGCGTGACCTGTTTCGACCAGAGCATCTTTCCCGTGTGCATATCCAGGGCGATGACCGCATCGCTGGTATCCGCGGCGGGCTCAGTGTAGGCGTCGCCGGTTCCGGCGTAAATGGCCTTGCGCTTCACGTCGATGGTGGGCGAGTTCCAGATGCCCGCGCCAGCCGGTCCCCAAAGTTGGTGGCCGTCGCGCATCTTGGTCGGCTTCGCCTCTTCAAGGATGGAGTAACTGCGCCAGATCTCTTTGCCGGTAGCTGAGTCGAGAGCCGCGATGTAGCCGCGGAACTTGCAGCATTCGTACTTGGTGTCGCGTCCCACGACTTCCTCGATCGAGGTCACCGGCACATAGAGACGGCCGGAGTAGAGCGACGGAGCACCGGTCACGCGAGCCAGCGGATGGTCGTCCAGCTTGTTCTTCCAGATCAGCGCGCCCGTCACGGCATCGAGCGCATAAGTCGTCGACACCAGATCGCCGAAGTAGATCGCCTGGCGGCGCCCGATGGGACCGACGCTGATCGCCGTGCGCACGCCGGAAGACGCCTGGAACGACCAGTGCGTGCATCCGGTTTGCGAGTCGAGCGAATAGACCATGCCGGAAGCGCTGCCGACGAAGACTCGCCCGCCAGCCACCGTCGGCTGAGCAAATGCCGAGGCTACGCCCGGAAATCCGAAGGCCCACTTCAGTTTGAGATTGCGAACCTGTTCGATGGTCAGTCCGGCCATGGCAGCGGTCTGGAATCGGGAGTTGGTCGGCTCGACGCCCCAACCGTTCCACCGCGCGCCCTTCGTGGGATCGAAGGAACCACCCGTTCCCTTGGCACAGGCGCCTGCACCCGGCTTGGCCGGCTCGCCCTTGATGGTGCCGCCAGCGAGATACTCCGCCAGGGATCGCCGCTCGGCGTCAGTCAAGGAAGCCGCCTGGGGCTTCATGCTGCCGGTTGTAATCGTGGCCAGGATCGCTTCGGGAGGCCGCATACGGAACGAGTCGCGTCCAGGGACGCGGCCTTCCTTCGACGCGTTTTCATGACACGTGGCGCAGGCCTTTTGGTAGGTTGCCGATGCATCCGGTACGCCTTGTTGAGGCGCTCCGGAGAACTGCCCCTGAGCCGACACAATCGCAGTAACAAAAAAAACGGACCCCAAGAACGATCGTTTCTTCATGCCGAATACCATACCACGACGAGGCGATCCCCTTAAAAGTTGAAACGGCCGCCCAGCACGATGATGCGGTTGTTGATGGAATTGCCCGCGCCCGTGAAGCGGCCGAACGTCGTGTTATTGATATTCGTATCGATCGTCGCGTTGGCGAAATCGGTATGGTTGGTGGCGTTGAGCCAGTCCATGCGCAGCTCGAAGTTAAAGCGTTCGGTGATCTTGAACTGCTTGGTCAGGGCCGCGTCCAAGTTGAAGAAGTGCGGACCCGTGAAGTACGTCTGCGAAAGATTCCCAAGCGTTCCCGGCTGCGGGTTCTGCAGGGTCACGCCGCCCGGACCTTGCCAGGCCAGCAATGTGCTCTGGGCTCCGAGCGCCGTGGTGAGCTTGCCGATGCTCGGATCTTTGATCTGCGTGAAGTCGCAGAAGTAGCACGCATAGCCGCCCGTGAACTGAAGCTGTCCGAAATCCTTGGGAAGCGCGCCCAGCACGTCGGGGGTGTTGCCGGTGGTGGACTTGACGAAGGTGGAAATCGGCGCGGTCACCGTGAACGGACGTCCCGAAGTGAACGTCAAGATACCGCTCAGCCTCCAGCCGCCCAGGAGGCCGTCCACGATGCGGCTGGAGTTTCCCAGCAGCCACTTGCCGCGGCCGACCGGCAGCTCATAAATTCCATTGCTCTTGAACACATGCGTGCGGTTGAACGTCATGATCCGCTTGTCGAAGCTGCGGTTCTTGGGATTGCGGTAATTGTAGTCGTAATTTTGCGTGCCGCCCAGCTCGCTTTCCCCGAGCGCTTTGCTCCACGTGTAGTTGGCCTGGTAAGTGAGGCCGCGTCCCATGCGTTTCTCCCACTCCACTTGCAGGCCGTGGTAGCTGGAATTCGCGTAGTTTCCGACCAGGTACACGCTGGCAAACTGCGGATTAGTCACGAAGAAGTCATCCGGCAAGCCTGCGTGCGCCAATAGACCGCCGTTCGTGCTCGTGAACAGCGGCGACGGATTCAAATTGTTCAGAAACCCTCCCACATTGCCTTGCGCAAGGAACGCGGTGAACGTGGAGTTGGATCGAACATAATCGGACCCGCGCGTACCGGCCGGAATGAGTCCGGCAAAGAGCTTGTCAAAAAGCGCCGCCTGCCCGCCGGTGCGCGTGACGTTGAAGGCGTCCAGAAACCCGTTGGCGAAGATCTCGCCGGCGTTCAGGTCCGCTCCATTCAACAGCCTGCTGGCTTTCGTTCCGACATACCGCACCGTTAGCACCGAATTCTGCGTGATCTGGTGCTGCACCGAAAGGTTCCAGTTTTGATAGTACTGGTTGCGGAGCCCGGTGTCGAAGATGCGCAGCGTTTGCGTCCGATCGGTCGTCGGCACCGTGGAGAGCGCGGCGCCTTGTGGTTTGTACGGCACGGCGACATTGTTAAGATTCAACAGGCTGCCGGACGTAAACGTAATCGTGCTGTTCATGCCGGGATTGCTGCCCACTTCAACGTCGGCATTGCGCAGCGAGTTGCGATCGGAAGTCATCGCGTAGCCGCCGCGAATCACTGTTTTGCTCGATCCTCGAGGCGACCAGCTTAGTCCAACCGCCGGCAGGAAGGTGTTGTACTGCGGGTTGTATACCGGCCGGTCCGGATCGTTCGAGCCGGGTCCGACCAATTGCAATTGGGTCAACGAGCCGGTCAAGTGTCCCGGCTGGAAAGCGTCCGCCCAGGATGTGCCGCTGAGTCCGAAGGCGCCTGCCGTTCCATTGACCGGAACCACCGCTTTGCCGTTGGCTTCGAAGGGCGGACTGTAATACTCATAGCGGATCCCGAGATTGAGCGTCAGGCCGGGCCGGAGTTTCCAATCGTCTTTGAAAAAAATGTTGTATTCGCGCTGGCGCCAGGTGCGTTGTACCGGCTCGCCGGAGATGTACGCCGGGTTCTTGCCTCCCGCGGAGTTGAATGCCTGCGTCCAACTGGTGAGCGATCCCGAGAGATCGCCGAGCAAGTTCTGCGCGTTCGTCAGGTTGGCGCCGATTCCGGCAATCGTACTGATGTTGGCAAACGGCACGCTTCCCGGGCCGATATTGGCGGCGGGAATCACATTGAAAGAGTTGTACCCGTTCGAGCTGTCGAAGATCACTCCCACGCCGCCCTTGAACGCATGGCGGCCGCGCAGCCAGGACACGGTATCGGCGTATTGATAGAGCGGCGAGACGCGTCCCTGCATGGCGTTGTTCGAGGTGTAGGTGTTGGTGACACTGGTGAAATTGAAGAAAAACGGCTGCGAGCCGATGTGCGGCAAAACCGCGTTTTGGCCGGCCGCGAAGGGCCCGTCAAAGCTGTTGAAGTAGCGGATCACGCCGGCGCGGAACTCGTTCAAAAGCTCGGGCCGGATCGTCGTGGTCGCCGAAAACGTCCAGAAGTTCGGCTCGCGATGCGCGTAGTCCGGCGGCTGATTCGGGAAGTTCTGGCCGCGATATCCGTTGAATGAGCTCACGCGCTCCATTTGCATGGAGAACGCGAGTCGCGTGTTCTGTGTCAGGACGTGATCCAAACGCCCATGGTAGAGGTTGTTGTCGTTGGTGCCGGGCTGCTGCCAGTAATATCCAGCCGTGTTCAAACCATCGCCGAGAAGATAATTGTTCGGCAGAGGATAGTCCTTCAAGGCCTTTGCCACCTGGCCGGAGGGATCGGCGACGAGCCGGTTGGGATCGCGGCCGAACACGCTGACGGTTTGCAGCGGACCCGTCGCCGCGCTCGGGGCCACAGGATTGCCGTTCAGGTCCACGGTCGGCACGGCGGACGAAGCGTTGCCGTTGCGGACGCCGGGGAAGAAGCGGAATTGCCCTTGCAACGCCGGAGCGGTGTAGACCGTTACGTTCTGTGCGGTGCTGGTCTTTTGCCGCTGGGCCTCGTAGAGGAAGAAAAAGAAAGTGCGATTCTTGACGATCGGACCGCCCACGCGCGCGCCGAACTGGTTGCGGATGAGGAAGTCGCGCGGCGCCACCAGGCTGCCGTCGGCGTTGCGGCCCAGCCGGTTGTTGAACCAGGTGTTGGCGCTGAGCGCCGTCACACGATTGAACTCGAACGCGCTGCCGCGGATGTCGTTGGCGCCGGAGCGGCCGATCATTTGCACCTGCGCCATCCCGCGCCCGAACTCGGCGTCCACCGGAGCGGTGCTGACGCGAAATTCGGCAATGCGATCCACACTGTTGGTGGTTACCAGGTTGCCGCTGCCGGCGCCGCCATTGTAGCGGTTCTCCTGAATAGAAATGCCGTCGAGCGTGACGTTCTGAGACTGCGTCCTCGCGCCGTTGAAATTGTCGCCCACCACGCCGGCCTGCAGAGAGACCAGCGCCCCGGCATCGCGATTTTGCAAAGGCAGGTCCTGCACCCGCTGCAGCGACACCACGTTGCTGACCGAAGTATTCACGGTCTCGATGGGACTGGTGGTGGATTCTACCGTGACGCTCTCCGAAAGCGATCCGACCTGCAACTTCAGATCCACGCTGATTCGGGCGCTCACATCCAGTTGGACATGCTGCGCGATCGCCTTCCGGAAGCCCGTCATCTCCGCGCTGACGTTGTACTCACCGGGCTGGAGCGAAGGAAAGATGTAAACGCCGGCCTCGTTGCTCACCGTTGAGAGACTGACGCCGGTGTTGACGTTCGTGGCCGTGACGGCGGCTTTGACCACCGCCGCCCCCGTGGAATCATTCACGGTGCCATAGATAGATGCATTGGTGGTCTGCGCCGCGGTCGCCCACGCGCAAAGCAGGACCGCTGCCATGGTTAGCATGCAGGTGCGAGATTTCATAGGCCCTCCAAGCCCGAGATTGCGAATACGATACTCCAACTGGCCTGCCGAGTGCTAGGGAGATAGATCAATTTTGCACCTTTTTACTGAACCCGTGTCCGTAGCACGTCAAGATGACCGGTTTTATTAGCACGTGATCTGTCCGGTTTG
>CAZRND010000094.1:0-15977 GCA_964601345.1 uncultured Acidobacteriota bacterium
CCACCACCCGCCGCTCGTTAAAAGATATGCCCGAGCACGGCAATCTGCCAAAAACCCTGCGCGCCGAGCAGAAAATTTGCAGTCCCGGACATTTGCGGCCACTGATCCGGATGGTTGATGGCCTCAGGATTTTTATTGACCAGTTGCAGGATCTCCAGCAGGACGGGTGCCAGGTGAGCCCAGAATGGCGTCATCGCCAAGGTCAGCAGTGACGTCGTCACCAATAGCGCGTTGAAGGTCTGCTGAAACCGGTTATCCAGCTTGCGCGCGGCAAGCGTGCCCCTCGTGAGCAATGCCAGTAACCCGACGTTCATGGCTGCCGACACCAAGGCAAAAATGCCCCTTTACCTTGCCGGCAAGAAGCTCGGCGCGATTGTCTTCGGCATGAACCTCGCGCACGGCGGACATCTCACGCACGGCAGCCCGGTGAATTTTTCCGGCAAGTTCTACAAGATCGTTCCTTACGGCGTCACGCGCGACACCGAGACAATCGATTACGACGAGCTGGAGCGCGCCGCCGTCGAGCAGCGCCCCAAGATGATCATCGGAGGCGGCAGCGCGTATCCGCGCGTGATCGATTTCGCGCGGCTGCGCGCGATCGCCGACAAGTGCGGGGCTCTCTTGCTGGTCGACATGGCTCACTTCGCGGGCCTCGTCGCCGCGGGCGTGCATCCGAGTCCCGTGCCGCACTGCGACATCGTGACGAGCACCACGCACAAGACGCTGCGCGGCCCGCGCTCGGGTCTGGTCCTCTGCCGCAGCCAATATGCCGCGGCCATCGACAAGATGGTCTTTCCCGGAATCCAAGGCGGGCCGCTCGTTCACATCATGGCCGCCAAAGCGGTCTGCTTCCAGGAAGCGATGCAGCCGGAATTCCGCGCCTACCAGCAACAGGTGGTCGAGAACGCGCGCGCGCTCGCCGCAACGCTCTCGGGCGAAGGCTTCCGTCTGATCTCCGGCGGCACCGACACGCACCTGCTTCTGGTGGACGTGTTCCGCGAAGGCCTGAAAGGAAAGGAAGCGCAGAACGCGCTCGAAGAGGCCGGCATGACCGCGAATCGAAACGCCATTCCCTTCGATACCAACTCGCCGTTCAACCCGAGCGGCATTCGCATGGGGACGCCCGCCATCACGACGCGCGGCATGAAGGAAACCGAGATGCGCACGATCGGGGGCTGGATCGCTCGGGTGCTGCGCAACCACGCCGACAAGACCGTGCTCCAGCAGGTGCGCCGGCAAGTGCGCGAGCTGTGCGACGCCTTTCCGCTCTACCGCTGGCGGATGCGAGAAGCGGCGCGCTCCGTCTGAGACACGAAAGCCGATGAAGGTCGCGATCGATATCCGGCGGATCGGCGATTTCGGCGTCGGCACCTACATCCGCAATCTGGTTCGGACGCTGGCCGCGCAAGGCCAAGCCAACGAGTATCTGCTGATCGAGGAAACGGGACAGGAAGAGACCGTCGGCGCGCTCCCCCAGAACTTCACGTGCGTGAGTTTTCCTCACGGCGATCAGACGCTGCGGAATCACATTCAATTCCAGTTTCTGCTGCGCTCGCACGGAGTCACGCTCCTGCACATCCCTCACCTCCGCGTGCCGCTGCTGGTTCCCTGCCGGTACGTGGTGACCGTGCACGACCTTTCGGACTTTTTCTACCCCGCGCCGGATGAGCGCGCCGGCGGCCTGCGCCGCGGCGCGCGGTACATGCTGGGGCGCCGCGCGCTGTCGCGCGCGGCGCGCGTCATCGCCGTTTCGCAGGCGACGTCCCGCGATGTGGTCCGGCATTTTCAGCTCGATCCCGCGCGGCTCGAAGTCGTCTACAACGCCATCGACGATCACTTCTCCGAGTCCGGCAGCGACGAAGACCGGCAGCGCTCGCTCGAGCGCTACGGCGTGAACTATCCATTCCTGCTCTACGCCGGCAGCGTGAAGCCGCAGAAGAACGTCGTTCGCCTGATCGAAGCCTTCGCCGCGCTCAAGGGCGACTTGAGCGCCGGCGGCGCTCTCGATCCGCTGAAGCTCATCGTCATCGGCGACGAGCCCACCAACAATCCCGACCTGCGGCGGGCCGTGGTGCGATGCCGCATCGAGCAGGACGTTCGCTTTCTGGGCTTCGTGCCGCGCGACGTGCTGCGGGTCTTCTACCAGGCGGCCGAGGCGTTCGTGTTCCCGTCGCTGTATGAAGGATTCGGATTGCCGCCCCTCGAAGCCATGGCCCAGGGAACGCCGGTAGTCGTATCGGGCGTCTCGGCGCTGCCGGAAGTAGTCGGCGAAGCGGCGGTGACGGTGAATCCGGAGAATGTTTTCGACATCGCCCGCGGTATGCGTCGCGCGCTGCTCGAGCCCGGGACGCGGAACATGCTGCGGCGGCGCGGCCTCGAGCAGGTCCGCCGGTTTTCCTGGGAACGCTCGGTAAAGCGCGTGCTCGAAATCTATAATCAAGTTGCTTAACTCACTTAAGGAGAGATCATGAACCTCGACGACCTGCGCACTCTGCTCGATTATCACTACTGGGCGCGCGATCGCCTGCTCACGGCGGTTGACGCGCTGAGTGCCGAGCAGTTTCTGCGTCCCCTCGGAAGCAGCTTTTCATCGGTGCGCGACACGCTTTCCCACACCCTGGGAGCGGAAGCGTTCTGGCTGATGCGCTGGAACGGCCAGTCACCGACCCAGTTGCTGCCGCACGACCGGATTCCCGATGCCGCGGCCCTGCGCAAAGAGTGGACCGAGCTCGAAACGAAAGTGCGCGCCTATCTCGAGGGAGTCGGCGACGAGGGTCTCACGCGCGTCCATTCTTTCAGCATGATCGACGGCCGGACGAGCTCGGCGGTCTTCTGGCACATGTTGCAGCACGTGGTGAATCACGCTACGTATCACCGCGGGCAAGTCGTGACGATGATCCGGCAGCTCGGCGCCACGCCGCCCAAGTCGCTGGACTTGATTACGTTTTACCGGGAGAAAAGCAAGCCAAAGCCTGCGTGAGCACCGCGGGATCGCCGCCAAAGCCCGCGATCCAGTGCACGTCGCGCTCGCGGCGGAACCAGGTCATCTGTCGCTTGGCGTACTGGCGCGTGCGCCGCTGCGTGCTCTCGATCGCCTCGGCGACGGTCATCCGGCCGCCCAAAACGCAGATCGCTTCGCGATAGCCGAGCGAATCGAGCGGCCGCGCCGTTTCCGGCACGCCGCTCTTGCGCAAGGCTCGGACTTCGTCGAGCAGGCCGCCTTCGAACATACGCACGGCGCGCGCGTTGATGCGGTCATAGAGCGCCGCGCGCGGCGGATCGAGCCCGATCTTGAACACGCGGAATCCTTCGAGCGAATCGCGCCCCTCCGCCCAGACCTTCGACATCGGGCGGCCGCTCTTCACGCACACTTCGATGGCCCGGATGAGCTTGGACTTGTCGCGCGGATGTATGCGAGCCGCCGAGGCGCGGTCGAGGCGGGCGAGCAAGCGGTGCAACCGCTCGCTCGGCCGCCGCTCCAGGCGGCGGCGCAACGCGTCGTCGCGCTCGGGGCCCGGGGAGGGTCCTTCGGGCAGGGCCCGGGGATAGAGGCCGGTGCCGCCGGCCAGAACGGGCGTCCGCCCGCGCTGGTGAATGTCGGCCAGAATGCCGCGCGCGCGGCGGGCGTATTCGCCCGCCGTGCAGAACTCGCGCGGATCGAAGACGTCGAAAAGGTGAGCGGGCACGTCGGCGGGAACCGACTTGGCCGTGCCGATGTCCAGGCCGCGATAAACCTGCAGAGAATCGTAGTTGACGATTTCCCCGCCGAGGCGCAGAGCCAGCTTGTGCGCCAGCTCGGATTTCCCGCACGCCGTGGGTCCAACCACTGCGACGAGATTCGCGCTTACCATGACGCGGTGCGCAGGTACTGCACCCAGGCGAAGATCAGGAGCAGCAGAAAGAGCGCGACGATCCCGACGGCTTGGGAGCGCGGCGCCTTCATCCGAGCTTCATCGGCCTTCCGCGCTCATGTTGTAAAGGAAGGTCACCTCGAGCCGCACCATCTGGCCCTTGAACTCAGCCGGCAGCGGCGGCATCGGCGACGAGCCGCTGATGCCCGCGAGCGCGGCGCGGTCCAGCGGATCCGATCCGGAAGCGCCGGTCAGATAGATTCTCGGCACCGTGCCGTCTTTGTTGACCTCGAATTGTAGGATCACGCGGCCGCGCTTTCCCATGCGCGCGATTTCCGGGAGAATCGCCAGCCAGTTGCGGCGAATGTCGTAGAGCAGGCGCTGCAGGTAGGCGCTGAAATCCACGCCTTGGGTGTCGGACATGATCTTCGCGCCTCCGATCGCGCCGGGGTTGCGCGGATCGACTCGCACCAGGCCGGGATCGAGCGTCACGTCTGCACCGCCCGCGGCGTGCTGCCGCGCCAAGCTGCGGATCGAATCCTCGAGACTCTTTCCGGCTGAGGCTTGCGTCGGCGATTGCGGTAACTTCGGCGCATCGAGAGGAACGTCGCTGAGTTTCAACTCCGTCGGACCGGAAGGAAGCTGCTGCTGCGTCTGAGGCGGAGCGGGTGTCGGCGACTGCGCGACCTGCTGCTTCGTTTGCGGCGGCAGCGGCGGCGGCGCGGGCGGAAGATCGGGCGCCACCGGCTTCGACATCGCGATTTGATCTCGCGGTACGACGACGGGCGGGTGCGGCCGGATTTGTTCGAGGGGCTGCGGCTTGAAATCTTCGGGCGGCGAAGCGAGAAATGTAATCTGTTCTCTCGGCTTTTTCGGGGCTTGCGGAGGCGTTTTCGCGAGGCCTCCAAAAAGATTCGGCTCGAGCATCAACGTGATCACAATCGCCGTGTGGAAGATGACGGAGAGCGTCACCGACTCGTTCCACCGCTTGCGAGTGGACGGGGTGTCAAGGTCCAACAGCAGTTGGAGAGGTTCCTCGCTCATCTTCTTTACACCTGAACAAGACCCAGCCGACGGGAATGCTCGTCAATCGCCGCGACGACTTGAAGCGCGACTTCAAGGGCGCGGCGCGCGGCCGATCCATCGACCAGAGGCTTCCCGCGCTCGGCCACGGCGCGAAGAAAATCCCGCAGCTCGGCCCGCAGCGGTTCTTCGGAAGGCGTTTCGAGTTTGCGGAAGCCGATGCCGGGCTGCGCCGGCGACGAGCCCTCTTGCACCGAGAATACCACCGCGTCCTGGCGGCTGTAGTCGAGCGAGACATATTCACGCGGTTGGAAGAAGCGCAGCTTCCGCACCTTCTCCGTGCTCACCCGGCTGGCCGTAAGGTTCGCCACGCAACCGCTCTCGAAGGCCAGGCGAACGCTGGCGATATCCACCTTCGATGAGAGCACGGCCAGGCCCACGGCGCGAACTTCGGTGAGCGGCGAATTCACCAGGTCGAGAACGATATCGAGATCGTGAATCATCAGGTCGAGCACCACATCCACATCCAGGCTGCGCGGGCTGAAGACGCTCATGCGGTGCACTTCGAAGAACATCGGACGCGTGACGATCTTGCGCGCCGCTACGACCGCCGGGTTATATCGCTCGAGATGCCCGGCTTGCAGGACGCGTCCAGCCTTTTGCGCCGCCGCGATCAAGCGGTCGGCGTCGGCCAGAGTCGCGGCGATGGGCTTCTCGACCAGCACGTCGAGCCCGCGGTCAAGCAAAGCGCAGCCGGCTTCCGCGTGGCGCTCGGTGGGCACGGCTACGACGGCCGCCTGCGCTCGTGCGGCAACGTCGTCAAGCGAGGCCAGCCCCTGGCAGCGCGCCGGGTCGGCATCGTAGATGCCGACCAACTCGGCCTCGGGCAATTCGCGCAACACGCGCGCGTGATGCGATCCGAATTGTCCCGCGCCGACGACGGCGATGCGAATCATGCGCCCGCCTCAATCGCGATTCCGGCTTCGTCCGCGAGGCGCAACATCTCGTCGCGGTCGAGCAGCAGCGTGCGATCCGCATCGAGCGCCAGCGCCGTCGCTCCGGCCGCCTTCATCGCAAGGATTGTTCCCGGGCCGACGTTCGGAACATCGAAGCGCATGTCCTGTGCGGGCTTCGCGACCTTCACCACCGTCAGCGGCCGTCCCTGGCTGAGCGCGGCGGCGCGGGCGATGATCGCGTCGGTGCCCTCCATCGCTTCCACGGCCACGCAAGCGCACTCGCAAATCACAACGCTCTGTCCGATGTCGATGGCGGCCAGTTGTCGCGCCACTCGCCGCCCGTATTCGATGTCGGCGCGCTCGGATTCGCTCAGAGCCCTGCGCGTCAGTAACCCGGCCGGGGCCATAAAGTTTTTCAGGAAGGCCGTCGAGTCGGTGAGCGTGATGCCCTCCTCGGCGAGAACCTTGGCCACCGCGCCGATCAGCGAATCGGTGTTTTTCTGTTTCAGCGCCATGAGTACTTTCAGCAGCCTCCAGTCGGGCCGCAGGGAGGAGAAAATTTGTGAGTGCTTGACCTGCCCGGCCATCACCGCGTGGGTGACGCCTTCCTTCTTGAACAATTCGATCAGTTTGGAAAGCTCACCGAGGCCTATCCAATGGAAAGACGCGGCCAGAGGCGCAAGCGTTGCATCCGCCTCCTCGCGAATGGCCGCCACCACCATGGGAACGCCCCGGCCGCGGGCCGCTTCGAGCACCAGGAAGGGAAAGCGCCCGTTGCCCGCGATCAAACCGTAGCGGGCCGCTTCGGCGCTCACTTAACGACTCCGCGCTCGGACGCCTCGATGAAGGCGACGAGCTGCTCGATTTCCGCCGTCATGCCTTCGGCGCGGATCTTCTCGATCGCTTGCGTCGTGTTGAGCTTGGAATTCAGCAGCAGCCGGAAAGCGTGATGCAGCTTACCGATCTGTTCGCTCGAGAAGCCGCGCCTTTCGAGTCCAACCTTGTTGATGCCGTAGGCCTTCGCCGTGCGCTCCGAGACGGTATTCGAAAAAGGCATCACGTCCTGCGTGATGACGCTGTATCCGCCGACGATGGCGTAGCGGCCGACGCGGCAGAATTGATGAATCCCAGAGAACGCGCCGACCGTGGCGTGCTCCTCGATGGTCACGTGTCCGGCGAGCGTGACGCCGTTGGCAAGGATGGCGTGATGCTGCACGTGGCAATCGTGAGCGATGTGCGTATAAGCCATCACCAGGCAGTGGTCGGCCACCGACGTTAGTCCGCCGCCGCCTTTGGTTCCGCGGTGCACGGTTACGAATTCGCGAAAGGTGTTGTCGCTGCCGATGACCGCTTCGGTGCGCTCGCCCTGATACTTCAGGTCCTGCGACGCAACGCCGATCGTCGAATAAGGAAAGAACTTATTGCGCGCCCCGATGCGAATCGGCCCTTCGACGAATACATGGGCCTGGAACTCGCAATCCTCGCCGATCTCGGCTTCTGCGCCGACGATGCAGTACGGACCGATACGCGCTGACGGCGCGACGCGCGCGCCTGGATCGACGATAGCAGTGGAGTGAATCATGCGTTAGCTGTCGGCCGGTCGACGATGGTGCAGAACACCACGCCTTCGGCCACCAGCTTTCCATCCACGAAGGCGCGTCCGCGCATTTTGCAGGCAGACGCGCGGCTTTGCAGGACGTCGCACTCCAGGCGCAGTTGATCGCCCGGCTGCACGGGACGCCGGAAGCGGCCGTCTTCCACCCCGGCGAAGAGCAACAGCTTAGTCTCGGGCGATCCGGTGGAGAGCAGCACGAGGACTCCGCCCGTTTGGGCGAGCGCTTCCAGAATCAGCACGCCGGGCATGAGTGGACGTCCCGGAAAATGGCCGGGCACCCAGAATTCAGTCGCGGTGACGTTCTTGATCCCGACCACGCGCTTGCCTTGTTCCAGCTCGACGATGCGGTCGATCATCAGGAAGGGATGGCGGTGCGGCAGAATCTTTTGGATTTCGTTGATATCGAGATTCATTTGTCAACCTGCGTGTGAAACTGCGATTATATCAGAGGCTTCTCTATGGACCCCGCTCTCGAGTACCTCCGGTATCACCGCGCCGACATGCTGAAAACGCTCGAAGCGATGGTGCGCATCGAATCGCCAAGCTTCGACAAGAAAGCCGTGGACCGCTGCGTGGATCACGTTTCCCATCTTGCGGCGGCGATGGGCGGACGCATCACGCGCCACCGTTCCGCCGACTACGGCAATCACCTGCAGGCCGATTTCGGTCCGCGATCGCGCGGCAACGGGCGGCTGCTGCTGCTCGGACATCTCGATACGGTTTGGGATCTCGGCACGCTCGAGCGAATGCCTTACCGCATCGCCAAGGGCCGCGTATGGGGTCCGGGCGTGCTCGACATGAAATCCGGAGTCACGCAGATGCTCTTCGCCTTGCGCGCGCTGGCGCATCTGCGGAAAGCGTTGCCGAAGCAAGTGACGATGCTGTTGAACACCGACGAAGAGGTCGGCAGCCTCTCGTCGCGTCCGGTGACGGAACGTCTCGCCAAGACGTGCGACGCCGTGCTGGTGCTCGAACCGGGCACCGGTTTCGACGGCAAGCTGAAGACGGCGCGCAAAGGCGTCGGCGATTACACGGTGCGCGTGCGCGGGCGCGCCTCGCACGCCGGCGTGGACTTCACGAAGGGCGTCAGCGCCGTGCTCGAGCTCGCGCAGCAGATCCCGCGCATCGCCCGCTTCACGCGCCTGAGCCGCGGCATCACCGTCAACGTGGGGGTCATCGGCGGGGGGACGCGCACTAACGTGATCGCCGAGGAAGCGTGGGCCAAGGTGGATATTCGCGCGAAACGCCTGGGCGATGAAGCGTATCTGGAAAAGAAGTTCCGCGGGCTGCGGGCGGTCGATCCCAATACGCGCCTCGAAGTATTCGGCGGACTCAATCGCCCGCCGATGGAGCGCACTGCAGGCGTCGTCCGCCTCTTCCGCAAAGCCCGCGAGCTGGGCGTGCCGCTCGGACTGGACCTCGAAGAATCGTCCACCGGCGGCGGCTCCGACGGCAACTTTACGGCCGCGCTCGGCGTGCCTACGTTGGACGGCCTGGGCGGCGTCGGCGAAGGAGCGCATGCCGTGAACGAGAGCATCCGGCTCGATCAGTTCCCGCTGAGAACCGCCCTGCTCGCGCATTTGTTGATCTCGGTATGATTCCACTTTTCCTGCTGCTGGCACTCTGGGCCGATCAGCCGCCCGTGGATCTAAACGCGCTCGCCCGCGACGCCGTCCAGCAGCAAACCAAGGTCTTCGACAGCATGGAGAAGCACTGCTTTATGATGCGCATCCTGCAGGAGGGCCCGAGCGACGACGCGAGCCGCAGGCGCGAAACGCGCGTCGAACACGTCTGCTATCGCGAGGGAGTGCCGGTCTACAACCGCCTCGAGATCAACGGCAAGCCCACAGGCATCAAGGCGAACGATCCGTTTCCACCCCCTAACGACGAATTTCGAAAGCGCGTGGAACGAGTCCGAGAAGCACGCAAGACGCAAATCGACGTGATGGAGCAGGCGCTTCACGCCTTCAACTTCCAGTGGATCGGCGAGACCGTTCTCGAAGGGCGGCAGGTTTACATCGTCGACTTGAAACCGAATCCCGGCTACCACGCTGCCTCGCGCACTACGGAGATGCTCAAGAGCGTCACTGGACGGGTCTGGATCGACAAGGAGTCGCACAACGTGGTGATGGCCCAGGCGCGCACCTTCCGCGACTTCTCGATTTGGGGCGGGCTGCTGGCCAAGATTCGGCAGGGAGCGACCTTCGAGATGCACCAACGTCCGGTGAACGGCGTCTGGCTCCCTTACTCGCTCGAGCAGCGGTGGGAGGGCCGCGTCGCCATGTTCAAAAAGATCGGCGACCACGTCAAGCTGGAGCGCTCCGATTTCGGGCTCGGCAGCGCCGACCATCCCGCGGCGGTGAAATGAGAGAAAGCGCGGATCGCGGCATCTTTCTGCTCGGGTTCATGGGCAGCGGCAAGACGACGGTGGGCCGTCACCTGGCGGAGCTGATCGAGCGCCCGTTCGAAGACCTCGATAGCCGCATTGAATCCGCCGCAGGCAGGACCATCGCTGACATTTTCAGCAAAGACGGCGAGGCTGCCTTCCGGCGGCAGGAAACACGCGCACTCGCAGCGTTGCTCGCCGAGATGCGGTCCGGCTCGGTCGTGGCGCTTGGCGGCGGGACCTTCGTCCAGGACGAGAACGAGCGCCTTCTCAAGAATTCTGGCGGCTTGACGATTTTTCTGGAATGCCCGGTGGAAGAACTCGTCGCCCGGTGCGGCGGCCTCGATCATCGTCCGCTTTTCAAGGACGCGGCGGATTTCCGGCAGCTTTACGAACGCCGTCTGCCCGCTTATCGCCGGGCCGACTGGACGGTAAGTACCTCCTCAAGCACCCCCCTCGAGGCGGCCCAGGCCATTGCTGCTAAGCTGCGCGGCGCACTATGATGGACTATGCGCATGCACCGCCTGCTCCTGCTGTTTTTTTCTTGCGCGCTCCTGGCCCAACGGCCCGCACCCTTCACCGATCACGGAACCTTCCGCGTTTCGAGCGCCGGCCAATTGCTCGGCACCGAGCGCTTTGATATTGAGACGCTGAGCGACGCCTACCGCGCCCGCGGAGAAATCAAGCTGAAGATGCCCGGCTCCGGCGAGGCGTCGGAGAGCGCCACGCTCAACGTCAGCGGCGCCCTGCAGCCCTTTTCCTACACGCGCATCCAGAAAGCGCCCAAGAAAGCCAGCGTGGAAGTGGTGTTCCGCCAGGGCCAAGTGCATGCCCACTACGAAGCGGGCAAAGGCCCGACCGATTACGAGTATTATCTCGATCCGAACGTGGTGGTGCTCGACACCAACTTCTTCCACCACTTCGCCTTTCTGGTCTTGCGCTACGACATGAAGAAGGGCGGACCGCAGCAGATGACGGTGTTCATCCCGCAGGAAGCCTCGCCCGGCACGATGCTGGTGGAGTATGTCGGTAAGGACGAGGGCCGCGATAAATTCACGGCCAAGACCGACGCGCTGGAAATTCAGATTTGGTGCGGGGCGGACCGTCACATCCTGAAGATGGCCGTTCCCTCCGCGCACGTGGAAATCGTGCGCGAAGAGAAGTAGCCTGCGAAGTTAGACGCGATCGCCGGGAGCTTCTGGACGCTCGAGCTTCACGGAAAGAGTCATCTCCTTCTTGTTGCGGATCAGGATCACCGACAGGTTGCCCTTGTCGGCGTGGTTCGACATGGCATCGCGGACGTCTTCCAGATCCTTGATGCTGTGACCGTCGATCTTGACGATCACGTCGCCCGCCTTGATGCCCGCCTTTTCCGCGGCGCTGTTGGCCGCGACCGAGCGCACCAGCACGCCTTCATTGTTCGGCACGCCGAAGAACTCGCCGAGCTGTTTCCCAACGGCATCGCCCTCAATTCCCAGGCGGGGAGTCGCCGGACCAAAGAAAGAGAAGGCGCGCGGCGCGCGTGGTGTGGTGGGCGCGACCGGCATCGCCGGCATCGGCGGCATCACGAAGGTGAACGGATCACCGTCGCGCAAAAGCGCGCGCGGCGCGGGCCGCTCGCCGAGCTTCACGTTCACGGTCTGCTGCGCGCCCTCGCGGCTGATCAGCACGCGAACGGTGCGTCCCGCCGGTGTTTCACGGATGAGGCGGCGGAACTGCTCGACGCCCTCGACGCGCGTCCCGTTGAACTCGAGGACCACGTCATGCTCTTTCAGGCCGGCCTTTTCCGCCGGGCCGTCCGAAGAGATGGTGGCGATCTCCACGCCTCTCTCTTCCTTCAGCTTGAGTTTCGCGGCGTTCTCCGATGTGACGTCTTGCACTCCCACGCCCATCCAGGAGCCGTCAGACGTATACACAGTCACGCTGCGCTGCGCGCGCGGGGCCGTCGAGGCTTGCGCCGAGAGGGAAAGAGGTGCGAGGAGTCCGACGGCAGCGACCAGCGCTGTCGCCAGGATGATTTTATTTTTTTGTGTGCTCATGATTTTCTCCATTGGGGTTGGGGGCTACTGGTTCGGAGCGTTTTTCACCTTCCGGATCTCGATGTTTCCGGAGGTGGTGCGAATCTTCAGAGGCGCTCCGCCACCGTTCAACTGAATCTCTCCAAAAACTTCCTTCGGTCCAAGGGCCAGGTCCTGCTTTTTGAAGACCAGGGGGAAATCGGACCGGATGCCGTGCTTGCCGGTAGCCATCTCGATGATCGCTTGCACCGATACGGCCAGATTCTCCGGCAGGTAAACCGTGATGTCACCACCCGAGGTCGCGAGCTGCGACTGCGCCCACGATCGCCGGTCGGCGATCACCAGCGCGGTGATGCTGCCAAGCGCCGTTTCCGCTTCCACGGGACCGGCGATCTTCCACAGGCGAATCTCGCCGCTCTGCGTCCCCGCGCGGACCAAGCCTCGCGAAGACCCGACAATGATGCCGCCGCCGGCGCTGGCCGCGATCACGCGACCTCCGCATTGGTCCACGTTCACCGAGCCGCCCGCCGTCTCCGCTTCCACGTCGCCGCCGGCCTTGGCGATGCGGATGCTCCCGCCCGCCGTCCGGGCGCGCACGTTCTTCTTGCAAGACCCTGCCGTGATCGCCCCGCCGTGCGTGACGAGAATAGCCTCGCCTCCGCAGTCCTTCAGGTTGATTCCGCCACCCGCCGTCTCCACCTGGACGCGGCCGCCGACTTCGCCGAGCTGCACGTCGCCGCCCGCGGTCTCGAGCTTCACAGCGCCGCCGATGCGATCGACGAAGATGTCGCCGCCGGCGGTGAGCGCGGAAGCCTCGCCGTCGATACCCTCCACGCGCAGATTGCCGCCGCGCGTGAGCAGGTCAGCCCGCAGGAGAGAACGCGGAACGGTCAGGACAAAGTCCGCCGCCATGCGACTGGTGCGGAAGTTCGGTCCTTGCGCATCCATGACCAACTCAAGAAGATCGCCGGCTCGTCGCGTGCGGAGGTTGTAAGCGGCCAGAATCCGGCGAGCCTGCGCTTCCGAGGCGGCACGCACGCGTTTCCGGATGTGGTAAGAGATCTCCGACTCCGGGCCGCCGCGCAACTCGATATTCCCCTGGCCGGGACGCAGTTGCAGGCGTGACGCCGCGGGAACTACGCCGCTGATTTCCACGACCCAGTCGCGTCCGTCGCGAGTCATCTTTTGCTTGGGCTGTCCCTCGGCCGCGAGGCTCGCTGCCACGAGCGCAGGAATCAGGAATCCGTAAATGGTTCGCCTTCTCATGGCTAGTAGGTCTCCACGGGAGCATCCCACTTCAGCAGCGTGCTGGCGCTCTTCATGCGGATGTAACTGTTGCTGTCGCTCTCGGCGAGCTTCTGCAGTGTGCTGATCACGCTCTTATCGCGCTGGCCAAGCTGGCCGGTGAGCTGATCGATCGCTTCTTTCCGCACGCCCGGATTGCTGTCCTTCAGCAAGGCCTCGATCAGCGCGTCCTTCACGGTCCCGCCTGCCTGCCCCTGCAGCGCGTTGATCGCCTTCAGGCGCACGCCGGGGTTGCGATCGTTGCGCAGGGCCGAGATCAAAGCCGCGCGGATTTGTTCGTCCTGGGCGCGGGCCTTGAGCAGGTCGATCGATTCGAGTTGGATGCCCGAGTTGTAGTTGCGCAGTCCATAGACCAGCAGTTCTTTGATGCGCGGATCGTCCGGACGCCCGCTGACCATGCGGCGACGGGTCGTATCGAGCGTGATGTCGAGATTGCCGTCGGGACGCGAGCTGATCGATTGGATGTTGGCGATGGAAGCTTCGTTGTAATCGCCCGAGTCCTGGCCGAGTCCGGCGCCATGCCAGCGAGTCCAGAACGATCCGCCGGTGAAGCCGACGGAGAGCAGCAGGATGGCGAGGCCGGCCTGCCATTGCAAGCGCATTCCGAGGAAGGGCGCGGCGATGAAGCTGGTGAAGCGGCGCCATGGCGATTCGGTGTCGACGGCCGCCGGCGCGGGCAGGTCTTCGAGCGCCTCGGCCAGAGCGGACCGGCACTCGGCCAGCAGCGCGGGAGAGGCGTCGAGGCGCGGGCGCAAGTCCATCACCTGCCGCAACTGCTTCTCGGCATCGGCCTCGCGGGCGCATTCCCGGCAGCGCTCCAGGTGCTGGGTAACTTCGGCGCGGTCGGCGTCCTCCAGCTCCTCGAAAGCGTAGAGCGTAATTTTCGATTTCACCCAATCACAGTTCATGACATCCTCGCATCGTTCCCGATAAATGTTCCCTGCAGATGCTCACGCAGCTTCTGCGTGGCTCGGAACAGGCAGTTCTTCACCGTCTGCTCCGTGGTCTCCAGCATTTCACCGATCGTTTTCAACTTCAGTCCTTGGTAGTGCTTCAACTCAAAAACCATGCGTTCCCGAGGCGAAAGACGCTTCAACGCATTGTCGATCTGGAATCGCATCTCGCGCCGCATCAGGTCCCGCTCCGGATTTCCTTCGGCCCGTTCTTCCTCCACCTGCTCGAAGAAATCCATCGGGGTCGCTTCGCCTTCTTCGCTCCGCAGCACCGGCGTCTCTTCCTTGCGCACCGATTTCCTGCGGATGTGGTCCAGGCAGATGTTGGTCACGATGCGGTACACCCAGGTGTAAAAACTGCACTGGAAACGGAAGCTTCCGAGCGAGCGGTAAATCCTGAGGAAAGCCTCCTGGTAGACATCGCGGGCCTCATCTTCGGACCGCAGGACGTTGATAGCCAGGCGCAGCACGCTTTGGTCGTAAAGCCTGACCAGCTCTTCGAAAGCGGCGTGGTCGCCTTTCTGGGCGGCGCGGACAAGGGTAGTATCATCCACCCTCGTGGACGCCTGTTTGGCCGTCACTCGACTCGCCGCCACAGCTATCGTCATCTTACAAATCTATTGACGGGACAGGGGGAAAAAGGTGAGCAGCCTGCTATGATCTGGGCCCATGCCCGCCTCCCTAAATCGGCCCTCTGAGGCTGCCATCCGCCGGTTCCTGGAGGGGCAAAAAGACGCCCCTTTTTCGTATCCGGATACAGGCACCACACGAGGCAAGCCGCCTGCCGGCTATCAAATGGACCACCACCGCGCGCGACTCGGAGAAGGGGCAGAGACCTTCGCCCAGGCGAAAAAAGCGATCCAAAGTTGGCGAATGTTCGAGACCGGATGGGTCAACCTGTGCTGGCCGAACGCTCCCATCGCGGCGGGATCGATCGTCGGTGTTCTGGTCCATTCCTTTGGGCTTTGGTGGTTGAACGCCAGCCGGATCGTCTACGTGCTGGAGGAGCCCGGACCAGTCGAAAAATACGGGTTCGCCTACGGGACGCTCGAACATGCCGAGTCCGGTGAGGAGCGCTTCAGCGTGGAATGGAACCGCGAGGACAACTCGGTGTGGTATGACATGTACGCATTTTCTACGCCGCGCCATATCCTGGCGCGGCTCGGATACCCGGTCACCCGCGCACTTCAGAAAAAGTTTGCACGCGACTCGATGAAATCCATGGCCCGCTATGTTGCCTCGACGTTAACACGTTAAAATAAACTTAAGGGCGGGACTGTCCGATAGAGAGATACTGGGAAGTCAGGATGCATCGGAATACGGGAGTCGAAGTTTCGCGGCTCTTGCCTTTTGAGCTCTTCACCGGAATGGAGTTGGAAGAGCTGGCGCCCATTGCCGCATGTTGCGTAGAGAAGACCTGTGAAGCCGGAACGGTGTTGATCCGGCAAGGGCAGGTCGGCGCCGAAGTCTACATGCTGGAAGCCGGCTCGGTGAAGATCTTCCGGGAGCGGAATCACGTCACGAGCCAGATCGCCACCCTCGAAGCGCCGGCGGATTTCGGCGAGATGGCGGTGGTGAATCCGGAGCGAATCCGAACCGCGACCGTCGAGACCGCCACCGAAGTCCAGTTGATTACGATATCGGTCCTCAAGTTTCGCGAGTTCCTGAAGACTCTGCCGATCCTCCGCAGCAATCTGCAAGCATCCGTACGCGCCCGCAGCAAGTCCGACTAGTTCACAGCTTCAGCAAGCGCGCGGCATTTTGGCCAAGGATGGCGGCCCGGTCTCGCTCCGGCAAGTCGAGGCCGCGAAGGGTCTCGGGCATCAGCGGAATGCTGCCGATCTGGTGCGGGTAGTCGCTTCCCGCGAGG
>CAZRND010000095.1:0-15947 GCA_964601345.1 uncultured Acidobacteriota bacterium
CGACCGTTGCGCCGCGATAGTGAATGAGCAGGCCGCGCGTTTCACGCGCCGCCTGCGACGCGGGATGGTTTTCCGCCGGGGGCTCGCGCAGGAACTGGCAGTGCGTCGTGTCGCAGAAACCGAATCCGCTGTGACGCCCGCGCGCCGCAACGAAAAAAGATCGGGCGGCCACGGCCTGCGCCTTCAACGCCTCGAGAGTCGCGCCGGGCACGCTCTCCGCAGCGACGACGGAGGCCACCGCGGTCTCGAGGTCCATTGTGACCGTGGCCACGAGTTCGCCGCCGGAAGCGGTAACTTCCAGCCGTCCGTTAAATCGCCTCTCGATTTTTCCCGGCACGCTTAAGACAAACTCGCCTTTGCGGAATGCGACGGTGCGCGTACATTCCGAGTCCGGCGTGCGTACGCCGCACGGGGTAAGTTCGAGGCGCTGCGGACGGTCGAAAAGCGGGGCTACGCTCAACTCCTTCGGATGGAACAGGCCGAAGACGCCGATCGTGACGAGCAGCAGCGGCGAAGCCAAATTATTTGCCCTCCAGAGCGGTCCGCAGCATCTTGCCGCCAATTGCCGCAGCCTGCGAGCCGGGCATTCCGTGCACGCGAACAAGAAGCGCGAGCCGCGGCGCCTCAGCCGGATAGAGCAACATCACGTAGCCGTCTCCGGGCATCGCCGGCGTGTGGACGCAGGGCGAGGTCCCGGTCTTGACGAGGGCCGAGACCGTCTCGACGGCGCGCCCCGTTCCGTACGTCCGAGCCATTGCCATGCCGCCGAGCAATTCGCGTACGCCGGGCTCGCCCGCGCGTTGCGAAAGCTCGCTGTAGGCGCGAGCGATATCGGCGGGAGCGGCTTGCCACTTCCGGCCAAGACCGATCATGGTCTCGGGGGTGGCGTCTTCATCCAGTCCGCGAATTCCAAATCGCTGCAAAACGGTCACGACCTCGTGAGAAGACACTTGCGAGGCGAGATTTCGGAAATAGGCGTTGCAAGAGTGCGCGACGGCATCGCCAATTCCGATGCGTCCGTGACCGCGAGGTAGCCAGCATCCACTCGCCGTACCGCGGCAACTGAACTCGGGATACGCAAAGCCATGCGACTGCGCGTAGGCCAGCGCAGTAAAGGGCTTGATCAGCGAGCCGAACGGTGCAGCGGCATCGAGTCCATGCGCGGCGATCGTCTCTCCAGTGCGCGCGTCGAGGAGCACGTATCCGGTCTTCGCCTCCGGAAAACGCGTCGCGAGCGCGCGACTCACCGCCTGGTCATACAAGGAGCCGCCTGAGAACAGTGGGAGCAGCAGGACCAGAAGGAGACTCATCGGGCAAACCTGTAGATTACCGTTTGCGATACGCCGGTGGGCGCATCGCGCACGACAATGGATGTCGAGGCGACGCGCGCCAGCGCGCCGCTGAGGCTGCCGAGATTCTCGGAGAAAAACAGAGGCTGCCGCGTTTCGGGCTCGTCGCTATCCGGCTGCTGTTGCTGGGCGCGCATCCGCGCGATATTCGCAGCGCGATTGGCCGCTTCGTCGACCTCGGGTTGCTCGAGGAGCCGCATCATGCGGATGAAGTTCGCGCGCTCGCGCGAATGTCGGAATTCCGACGTATAGAGGAAGCGATCTCCGTCCGCGGCCGGCGCAGGCGAACTTGCGGATGGCCATTTGATCGCGACGTTCGGATCGCTGCCGCCCGTCACGACAAGAATGCGGCCTCGCGCCAGAACAGCGGCCTTCGCCAGTCCGTCGAGCGAGTGATACGTGGCTCCCGTGGCGTTTTTGCGCTCAACCCAACGCACGCCGAGGCGCGAAAGGCTCCAGAAGTCGGCGATCGCCGCGGCCATTGCGGTGCGCGCGGCCTCGGCGTCCCAATCCGATTCGGCGATGAGCGCGACCGCCGCCTCGTTGCCGACGAGCACTCCGCCCGTGATCGCGCGGCTCGATTGCAATTCCACCATCTGCTGGAGCTTCACACCCTCAAGCCATTTGCGCACCGGCGGCGACAGAAAGACGCCGCCGACGTTTCCGAGCGGCGCTTCATCGATGCGCGTCTCGAGATCGCCCTCGCTGCCCGTCTCGCCGCTACCGAGTCCGACGGACGGAGCGATGTTCGAGCGCTGCCGCGCAGCGGTCTGGCGCGGCGCGAGGATTTTCTGTTCGAGCATCTGTGCGGCCTGTTCCGCGGTGGGCGTAGACCACGCCCGATAGAAGCCCGCCGTGTCGGGAACGAGCGCCGTGGCGCCGGCCAGCAGCGTGCTCGCGGCCGTTTCGCGCGGGCCGATCAGCATGCGCTCCTCACGGATTTCCCCGGCGGAGCGGTGCACATCGGAAATCGCCGCGCTGAACTTACGCAGCTCCGAGACGTTGTTTTGGATCCAGTAGGAACGGAAATGCGGGCTGCGCGCGAGGGCGTTCAAGTTCATCACCATGCGGAGTTCGCCCGCCGGGCCGGCCGCGGCCGTCGCTTGCGAAAACCAGCCTTCGTCCTTCACCGACGTTCCGGGCCGCGCGACGAGCGTCAGAGCGCCGGCCAGCAGGTCTTCGCGCGTCGCCAGCAGCAGGTATTCGTCGGTAGTGGCGAAGGCGACGGCGCGCTGGTGCGACGGCTCGACGCGTACGAAGTAAGGAATACCGCCGGCTGTCCGCGGCTGGTAGTCGTTCCGCTTCTTCCAGAGCGCGGTCTCGACGGCCTTCGCCGTGGCCAAGCGCGTGATGTAGAGGAACTCGAGCTTGCCGATATCGTAGACGGCCAGCACGCTCTCTCCGCCGGCAACGGATTCGACGAGCGACATGTCGGGCGAGAATCCGGCGACGCCGGCAAATTCCTCCTGCGCTTCGCCGAGCCGGATGTACAGGCGCGACCGCGAGAAGACCTGGTAGTTATCGCTCTTCAACCAGAGCGGCTTTTCCGCCGATGTGTTCCAGTCGCGAACCAGCGCGGAAAAGTCGGCGGCTTCGAGGACGAGCAACGATCCGGTGGGAACGAGCTTCTCGAGCGTGCCGGGAACGGCGGCGGGCGCTTGCAGCAGAGCGGTCACCGCCACGGCGGTGCAAGCGAACAGGAATATCATCAGGATTCGCTTCATAAGCGCGGCCTCACCAGCCTTTCCTGCTCGAGATTTTGCGTCACGCGCGGACGGCGGAGTGCGTCGGCAGAGCGGCGCGCGCGTTCGGCTTTGACGCGGTCGAGGCCGGCTCGCGCTTCCGGCGCGGGATCGAGCTCTACGGCGATTTGGAAATATCTTTCGGCATTAGACAGCCGGTCGAGCTTTTCGAGCGCGCTGGCATAAGCGCGCGCGAGTGCGGCGCGCTGCGCGGGATCGAGACGGATACCCGGTAGGAACATGGCGGCGCCGGCGAAGTCTTCGGGCGGCCCCTCTTGGTCGGCGGGCGCGCGCAGATTCTGTTCAATCGCCGAGACGGCCACCGCATACTGCCCGGCCTCGAATGCCGCGCGGAAGAGGGCGGGACGCGACGTTTCGTTCGTCGGATCGAGCGCCGCTACAGCCAGCAGCAGCCGGAGCCGAGCCGCAACATCGGTTGTCCGCTCGACGGCGGCAAGTCGCGCGGCGACGAAGAACGGCTGCTCCGAAGCGGCGGGTGCGACCGCGCCTTCGGAGAGCAGCGCGAGTTCGGCGCTGCCCAAATTCGTCGCGCGGATCCGCGCGCGGCCCAGCGCTTGCGCCGCCGCGACACGCGTCGCATACGTCGCTTCGGTCGTCGCGGCTACGGCCGCGACTTCCGCGCCGCTCCGGTGCACGCGCGCATCCAGGTCCCACGGCGTGGAGCGCATACGTGCCGCCCAGAACTCAGCGGCCTCCGAGGTCCGGCCGGATTTTTCCAGCAGCTCTCCGGCCGCCGCGAGATTTTCGAACGGGGCACCGGCAACGAGAGTCATCCTGCGCAACAAAGCGACGGCTCCTGCGACGTCGCCCGTTTCGAGGCGTACTTCCGCCAGGCCGAGGAAATTTGCGGCGGCCAGGAATTGCTGATCGAGCGCCCTCGTGTAAGCGAAATCCAGCAGCTTGCGCGCGGAGGCGGCGTCCCCCGTCTTGCGCAGGTCGGCTGCGATCGAGAGCAGGAAATCGAATCCCGAAGCGAAGTTTTCCGACGGTCGCGAGGCGCGATACGTTTCGATCAAAGCGTCAAGGCGGCCCGTCTGCGCGGCGACACGAATTTCGAGCGGCGCGATTTGCGTCATCAGGTTCCGGCGGGTCGATTCGTCGAGTTCCGCTTTCCAGGCATCGAGTGCCGCCGGCGCCTTGGCATTCTGTTTGGTCTTGAGCAGGAAGTTGATCCACTGCATCTGCCAGTCATTCACGGTGCCCTGCGCCATCTCGCGATCCTGACCGTGCGACTGCGCCACGCGATCGCGAGCCAACTCGATCACCCGCCGCAGGACGACTTCGCGCCCCGCGTCGGGCAGCCATTGCGCGTTGGCGACCAGCCCCAGGAATCCCACGGGATCTGGGGCGGCCGCGCTCAACTCGACGATCCAGGGCACGCCGCCCGCGGCGAGCGCGCCTTTCAGCAGCGGATCCACCATGTAAACGCCGTTGCGGCGGACATAGGTGCGAAGCAGGCGGTCGGCATCTTCGCGCAGCGTCGCAAAGAGCTGGTTCTTGCCGATGCTTTCGAGCGCCGCGGATACATCGGTCCAAAAGCTCGGCGGAATGCCGCCCCGGTCCTGAATCTGGCGGAAGGCGACGAGGGCGGCGCGCCACTGCGCGATGCTCTCGTCGCTCTTGCCCTGCTCGCGAAGGATCTCCGCCATGCGGACATGCGTGTCGGCGCGCGTCGGAGCGAGGTCGGATGCGAGCTGATAGTTCGTCAGCGCGGTGGCGAAGTTGCGGCGCTCGCGATAATACTCGCCGGTTTGGAAATAAGCTTCCGAGCGGCCCGGCGTCGCTTCGAGCATCGCTGGCAGGAACTCCTCGGCGGCGGCGCTCTTCACCAGATCCATGTACTCGCCGTACCGCGAGCCGTAGTAGAACCATATGTCGCCGGCCATTTGCGCGTTGCGATCGACGCGTGTTCCAAGGCGTTCTCCGATGGTCCCGCCGCCGAGGGCCGCAAGGAACGCGGCCTTCACCTCGGGCGAGGCATCGGAGTAGTAGAGGCCGACCAAACCCGCGTACGCCTTCGACCAAACCGGAGGCAGCCCGCGCCCGCGCGCGGCGATGGCGCGCCGCGCCAAGTCCACATTTCCGCTGGCCACGGCGGCAGCGGCAGCGTCATTGCGGAGAGCGGGGGCTCGGTTCGATCCGGAGATCGTTACGAGCGTCTCCGGCTCGCTCTTCAAAACCAGCTCCAGATAGCGCGGCGTCTGCTGCGTTTGGGCCAAGACGCGTAGCTCGGCCGCTTCGTCACCCGCGGAGCGATATGCGGACGCTGCCCGCGACAACAAGTCGTTGCCCTGATTCCGCGGATAGACCTTCCAGTAGGCTTCGAGTTGTGAGCCGAGCTCGGCGTATCTCATCCGGAGGCTCTGGACACTCTGTAGCTGTGCCAGGTAATTCGCAGAGGGCTGTCCAGGGCGCGCCATCATCAACTCGTAGCACCAGCGCGCTTGAAGATCGGCCAGGCCAGCAGACGCGGCCAGCTCTAACCGGTCGTTGTCAGGCCGTTCTTTTTCGAGGAAGGAAGCGAAGGCTGCCGTCTCCTCGGGAGTGAAGTAGCGCTTCACTGTCGTGCCCATCTCGCGGAACAATCCTCCAAGCACGGGGGCGGAATTGCTCGCAGCAACCAAGCGCGCATACGCGGCCTCATGCTGGCGCAGACGCGTCATGATGCGGGCGTAGACCATCGCGCCATGGAACTCGCCGCCCGTCGGCAGGAGCAGGTTCGCGCCCGCCAGGTCGATTCCTTTTTCCGCCATCTGCCGCGCGGGACCGAGCATGCTCCAGCCTTCGAGACGCTCGGCCGCGGTGAAATAGAGCTGCGGCCGCTCGGGACGTCCCTCGATCAGCGCTTTCCGCAACGCCTCCACGGCCAAATCGGTCTTGCCTAGGCGTGCCTGCGTTTCGGCGGTCTTTTCCATCCAAATGGGATTGCGATAGGTGAGCTCGTAGAGCTTTTGATAATCGCGCAACGCTTCGTCGAAACGCATCAGCCGTTCGGCGAGCGCCGCGCGCGATTCGTAGAGGCTGGTGAGATCCGGACGAACTTCGATGGCTTTGCCATACGATGCGATCGCCGCGGGATAATCTTCGAAGCTCGTGTTGACGCGCGCGATCACCATGGGCCAGCGATAGTCGCGCGGCGACGCCGCGGCCGTCTTGACGTAGTAATCGAGCAGCCTCGGCCGCAGATTGTTCGCAGCGGCGTAACGCGCCGCTTCCTGCAGCAGCCCTTCGTCCTGCGGATAGCGGTTGATCAGCTCGATGTATTGGTCCACCGCGCCGGTGAAGTCCTTCAGGCGCGTCAGCGCCGGAATCAGACCGCGACGCATCCCGG
Organism: uncultured Acidobacteriota bacterium; assembly: GCA_964601345.1. Classification (GTDB taxonomy): domain Bacteria; phylum Acidobacteriota; class Terriglobia; order JAJPHL01; family JAJPHL01; genus CAZRND01. The sequence continues at coordinate 6,444 of CAZRND010000095.1, forward strand.
CGGCGCGGCTGATGCGATCGTCGGATGAGAGCGGCGCGTCGCGCAATGCTTGCAGCGTGGTGTTGTAGAAGTCGCGGAGTGCGCGATCGTCACCCGAGCGCGCGTAGGTGTCGGCTTGCGCGGCCAAATATTCGGCGTTGAACGGATCGTCCTTCAAGAGCGGAGCCAGGCGGTCGCGGGCCGCTTGGTATTGGCCGGCCTCGGTGGATTTCCGCACCGCCTCGAAGGTGAATTGCTTTTTGGGCTGCGGATTCGCGATGTTGGGGGCTTCGCCCAGCAGGTTGACCGCGGCCTGCGACATCTTGTTGCGCCAGTAGAAGTCCACCGTGGCGCGAACCACTCCGAGGATGGCTGGATTCTCCTTGTAGAGCGCTTCGATTGCCGTGCGCGCGGCGGCCGTCTCACCCTTGCTTTCGAGATAGCGGACCAGCGCCAGCCGCAAGCTCATCGTCTCCACCGGATCGCGGCTGACAGCGATCTGCCGCTCAAGCGCGCGCCGCCGCACCGCTTCCATGCCCTGCAATCCCGCGACGCTGTCGCAGCGCGCCAGCAATTCCATGGAAGACGTTCCGTTCACCACCGCGAGCAGGAACTTCTCGAGATCGTCGCGACGGCTCTGCGTCTCGAGCACCTGCTGGCGCAGCGAGAAAGCCGCGAGGCTGGGATTCGCGCCCTCCGCCTGCTTGATGGTGGCGTCTTCGATGATCGCGCGATGCTCCGGCCGCTTCGCCAGTTCGAGCAGACGGCCGCGCGCCGGCGACCCGCCCTCGTTCTCCGCCGCGCCCTTCACGTACTCAGCGACGGCGCGCGCGTATTCGCGACGGTTCTCGTACACCGCGCCCGCTTCGTAGGAATAAAGCGCGGGGTTGGCCAGATTCTTGCGACCTTCCGCCATCCAGCGCAGCGAGTCGTCAAACTGGTAGTAATCCCAGAAGACGGTGGCGGCTTCGAGGTATCCGTCCGCGCTGCCCGGCTCGATGGCGGCGATCTTGTCCCAGTAAGGCCGCGCCTTCAGAAACATCTCGCGGTCGGCGTAGACTTCGCCGAGACGCGCCAGCGTGGCGCGGTCGCGCGGCGCGAGACGATTCAACGATTCTTCGAGAGTCGCGGCGACATCCGTCTTCGCCGGATCGAACGGCACGAGCGAGCGGTCGATCGCCGCGACGCGCCGGACCAGGTCGGGGCTACCCGGAAATTCCTTGGCCAGCGCCGACAGGGGCGCGACGGCCGCCTCGAAGTGCGATTGCCACACCTCCGCTTCGCCCGAGAACTGTTCGACGCCGGGATTCGCCTGCTGGATCGCGCGCGCAGCGCGCAGCTCCGCATCGAGCCGGCCGGAGCTCGATAGAAATTCGAAGAAGCGCGAGCGCAGCAGGTCGTCATAGAACCAGTTTTCGCGCAGCAGCTTCTCCCAAGCCGCGCGGTCGTAAGTCTCCTGGCGTTGATACGCCGCGAGAAGATTCCGCACGAAGGTCAGATTTTGCGGGAAGCGGTCGTGCGCGTAGAGATTCACCTGCCGGTACATCACCGGATCGATATTGCCCTGCGCCACGACTTGCCTGAAATACGTCTCGAGGTCGCTGCCCGAGAACGCGCCGGTGACTTCGCGCGTCAAGCGTTCAAACTCGGCCTGCTGCCTCTGGCGCAGATACCACCGCGCCAGCTTGTGATGCCAGCTCTTGTCGGGGAACTGCTGCATGGCCTTGCGATAGACGTCTGCAACCTCGGCGGCGCGCCGGTTCTGATCGAGGAATGTCGCCAGCCGCTCATAGAGTCCAGGATCCTGCGGATTGCGATCGATCTCGCGGCGGTAAAGCGCAAGTGCATCGGTCAGGCGCTTGAGGACGACGAGACGCGAGAGGTAGCGATCGAGCACGCGCGCGTATTCCGGCGATCGCGCGCCAAGACCGGGGACCGCTTGCGTCTGAATGCCGTCGACGACCGGCGGAGGTGGCCCCTGCCTGTCGCCGATGGGAACGCCTGAGGCGTTTTCGGCCAGTTCCTTCAGCAGCGCGTCGTACACGGCAAATTCCTGCGTCACCTGGTTCTTGCGGGCGTGCGCCTCGGCGACGAGCAGCGCGACGCGCGTGCGTTCGCCGGCCTTCGGAAACGCGGTCAAGAATCTCCCGCCGGCAGCGATGACGCCGTCATTCGCTCCATAAGCCGCGTAGGCCTCGACCAGGCGCGCGTGCAGGCTGGATCGTTGGCGCGAATTCGGAAAGCGCGTGTCGAGCAGCGAGAGCAGCTCCGCCGCGCGGGCGCGATGGAAGTAAGCCACGGAGGCCTGCTCTGCCATGGCGTAGGGTCCCTGCGGCGTGTTGGTGTTGAGCAGCAGCGAGAGGATGCCGTTCAGGTATCCCGGATACGGATCCATCGTGCCGATGTCGCGATAGAACGAAAGGTCGCCCGCGCCGAAGGGAATGTTCCGGTCGGGCGCGTTCAGCAGCACGCCGCAGATTCCGGTGAGCGCGGCCTCGGCGTTCGCCGGAACGGACGGCTCCAGGCTGTAGAGCGCGTAGTAGGCGCGCGCCGCTTCGTTCGAGTCCTGCGCGGCCTCGAACAATCGAGCCATCTGCAGAAGCTCGGCGGCCTTCCATGCGGACTTGCGCGCCTCTTTGCGAAGGCGGAATTCCACGAGCGCGCGCTGCGCGGCGGGCAGATTCCCCGCCTGCTGGTAGTAATAGAAAAGACGCGCGGCCGGCTCGAGACTCTCCGGCGCGGCGTTCAAAGCGGTCCGGGTGCGCGCGAGGAAGTCGCGAAGCCGACGGGTCTCCGAGAGCAACTGGAAGTAACTCTTCACCAGTGCGGGCGGCCACGACGGCTGGAAAGCCTTGTCGTAAATGTCAAGCGCGGCAGCCTGCGATCCGCGACGCAGCGCGAGCGCGGCGCGCGCCTGCACCGGAAAAACCTGATCCTGCCGAAATGCCTTCTGATATCCGGGGATCGCTTGCTCGGCGGCGGCAAAATCCTTGTGATCGAGCAGGTAGTAGAAGTAGCCGGTCTGCACCTGCGCTTCTCGCGGATAGCGCGCCATCCAGGCCTTGTATTCGGCGACGGCGAGCGTCGAGGGAAGCGCGTGCGCGCCGATCAGCGCGAAGACGCGCTGGAAGGCCAGCCACGAGCGCTGCTCGGCAACGAGCGTCAGCCGCTCGGTAGCAGGCGCGGGCGCTTGCGCGGCCAGCGTGAGCGCCTGCACTTCGTCCTGCGGCCGCAGCCGCCGGTGGTAGAAATCCGCCAGCGCCGTCTGTCCTTCGGCGGGATCTTTCGCTAGCGTCGCGTACTTCTTCCAATCCTCCTCGGCAGCGGTGAAGTCGAGCTGCAATTCATCCTCACGCGCGCGCAGAGCCACGAGATCGGCGTTCGTGGGCGCGGCAGCAATCAACTGTCCGAGCGCCGGACGCGTCTCGGCCGGCGGGCGGCGCAGCGGCATCATGCCGCCGGGCATGTTCACGATCCGTATGAAGGCGACGCGTCGCGGATCGCTCGCCTCCATGTTCTGCACCCAGTGCGAGAGCTCGGCGAAGCTCGCCGCCGAGAGGCAAAAGAGTCCGGCCAGGATGAAGAGCCTACGGCGCCACATCGACTCTTACCTCCTGACTGCCGATGTTGTGCGCCATGTCCTCGGCGGTGATGGTGAGCGTGTAGGGTCCGGCGGGAAGATCTCCGGGGATCACCAGCTCGCCGGTGTTCGTTCCGGCTTGCGGATTCCAGCGCAGATAGACGGCCGCCGACCCGGAGAGCCGCGCCACGACGGTGCGCGTGGTCTCCGAAGCGCTGACGCGCAGACGAATCGTCTCGCCGCGGCGGAAACGGTTTTTGTCGAGCTTCACGCGCACGACGGGAGGCTTGCTCGCGATCACGAAGGATTTCTGTTCGCGGAAGACCTGTCCGGTCTTGTCGCGCAGAATCAGGCGGACCTGGTAGGTTCCGTCGGCGAGATCGACGGGCGCGAGGAAGCGCGTCTGCCAAATGTCTTCGTCCTTCAGATGGCGAAGCGGCTTGACGAGTCCGAAAGGAAAGAGCGCCGTCACTGACGCGATCGAGTCGTCGGTCTTCACGCGCAGCACCGGATCGCCGGGACGTATGAGCCGCGGACGCAGCAACGCGCGCGGCGCGGCCAGGAACGACGTGTACGGCGTGACGAATTTGTATTTGCGGGCCAGCCGCACGATCTCGTCAATGGACGCGCGATCTTCGCCCTCGCGCTCGATCTTTTCAACCAGCGCCTTGACTCGCGCCGCGGCCCATTCGCGGGGAAGCTGCGGATGCTCGAGATTTTCGGCGGGCAGCGCGGCGGTAGCCCGCAAGGCGCCGGCGGTAAATGTCGCGGATGTTGCCGGCTTCTTGTATTGCCCGACCCACGACGCGACCGATCCCGGGAACCAACTGTCTTCGAGCGGATAAACCAGGTCGAAGTTGCCCGCGGGCTCGGCGGCCACTCTCAGATTTTCGACCGGCCGCCGTCCGATCTTTCCTAGAAACGCGCTGAGCTTGAAGTCCACCGGTTCGGTCGAGCGGACCCATTCGATGAGCCCGTTGTTGCGAGCCATCATTCGCAGCAGCGGCGTGTTGGCGTCGTCGCCCACAGCCCACACGAACGTGCGCGGGTGACGCGCCTGTGCCTGCCGCTCGTACCACGCCACGAGCCGCCCGGATTGGACGGTCCCTTGCGTCGCGCCGCCGTCCGAGAGCAGCACGACGTAGGACTCGCCCGCGCTCGCGGCCGGCACCTGCGCCAGTCCCGCGGCGAGAGCTTTCTCAAGATCGGTTCCACCGCGCAGGCGGGCCGCACGAATGAATGTGAGCGCCTGGTCGATCGCAACGGGCGCGGCGGCGACCGGCGCGGGACGGAACGGCTCGACGTTGCTGTTGAAGAGCAGCAGGTTGAAGCGGTCCTGCGGGCGGAGCGCGCGTAGTAGTGTTTCGAGCGCTTGGAAGCTGCGCTCCAGTTTTTCGAATTGCATCGAGAGCGAATTGTCGAAGAGAGCGATGACCGTCTTCGGCGCGTCGGCGGGAGCCGCGGGACCGGAGGCCAACAGCGCCGACGCCTGGAAGAATCCGGGCTCGGATTCCGGGCCCGGATCGCGGTGCGTCAGCACGGCGAGTGCGCCGCCCTTCGAACCATCGAGCGTGTAGCGGACAGCAAAGTCCTCGGCCAGGTTTACGTTCGTGGCCTCGTAGCGCGCCCGGATCAGGTTTGGCGTACGCTCCGTGATCTGCAGCGGATAGAGTTTGCTGACGGCTTGAAAATCCGTGACGGCGTGCGCCGAGCGCAGCTCCAGCGTGATCCAGAGGTGTCCCGCGGTCAGGGCCTGGTAAGCGTCGGGGCGCAGCGGGATCGCCAGGAACGACGCCAGATTCTCCACCGGAATGCTTTCGTGATATTCGATCTCGACGCGCTTGGTTCCGTACGTCGGGATCGGCGCCACGCGCGCGGTGAAGACCGCGCCGCGCCGCGCTTCATCCTCGCCGCGCTCGCCGGCCTGCAACAATCCGGGATCGAGCGCCTGCCAGCGCAGGTTCCGGTAGATTTCGGCGGCGCGTTTTCGCTCGAGGATCACGCCGGGGATGCGCGTTACGCCGTCCCACACGGCGAAGTCCGAGACCGTGGCCCGGCCCGAGAGCGCGAAGACATAATTTCCTTCAAGCACGGCGGGATGATGGCTGGCGTAGACCTGCCGCACCAGGACGCGTGCGTCGCTGTTGTCGATCCAAATGTCGATGGCCATCTCGGCGAGCGAGAGCACGGAAGGATCAGGCTGCTTGAGGTTCGATGGAATTAGCACACCGGCGTCTCCCCAAGCCATCAGACAGAGGAGGAGAACGACGATGGAGACTCGCTTCATTCCGGTATCCGCACCAGTCCGTTGTCGGTGCCGACGTAGATCGTTCCGTTGTGCGCGGCGATCGCCGTGACGTTGGCCGAGGGCAGCCCGCCCAGCTTCGCCTTCCAGCGCGCCGCCGCGCGGTCGTACACCAGCAAGCCGCGACGCAGCGTTCCTGCGTAGACGTTGGTATCCGTCACCGCCATCGCGTTGCTGTTGATCTCGGTGTCGCCCATAGAGTCGAGGAACGATTCCCAACGGCCCGCCGAATCGAGGCGCACCACGCCGGCTCCGTAAGTTCCGACAAACCACTCCTCGGCCACCGGCGCGACGGCGGTGATCCAGTTGTGCTTCAACGGCGAGTTGGCGGTGGTGTATCCGGCGCGGACCACGCCGCCTTCGAGAATCGAGAGGCCGCCGAGCGTGCCGGCAAGCAGGCGGCCGCCGGACGCGCCGAGGGCGTAGACGTGATTGTTCACCAGTCCATGAAAAGCGTAGAGGCTGCGAGTTCCGGCACCGTCGAGAATCGTGATGCCGGCCGGCGTCGCGACCGCGAGGCCGCCCGGCTGCCGTACGACATCCGTCACGTGATCGGCGATCAATCCGGCGGCGCGCCCAAGCACCTGGCGCTCGGTTCCGGCGCCGTCGATCATCACCAGGCCGTTGGCCGTGGCCACGGCGGTGATTCCTCGCTCGGGATCGTGCACGATGCGGTTGACGCAGTAGACGCGATCGTCTTCGATGTGCCGGACTCGTCCGTTCGCTTCGACAATGTCCAGGCCGCGATCGAAGTATCCGATCCAGAGGCGTCCCGAAGCGTCGACGGCCAGCGCCGAGATGTTGTTGTCGGTGATGTTGCTGCCACGCTCGGCCGCCGCTGGATTCGAAAAGCGCGGCGCGCCGCCTTTGAGTGAAATCGTTACGACGCCGTCTTCGAGCGTGCCGGCCACGAGCGTCTCGCCCTGAATCTTCAGCGACCGCGCAAGGACTCCCGGCGCGATGGTGCGCTTGAATCGCGCGCCGTAGAATTCGGCGATGCCTAGAGGCGTGGCCGCGTAAGTGGAATCACCCTCGGCCGCGAGCGCTAGCACCTGCCGGTCAGGCAGGCCGTCCGATTCGCCGACGCGGTCGACCTGTCCAGCGTGCCAGTACAGCAGACCTTGATCGAGCGTTCCGATCCATATGCCGGATTCGCCGCCCGCAAGTGCGGTGACGTGAATGGTCGAAAGCGTGGAGTGGAAGGGTGCGAGGCGCTTGCCGTCGTACGTCAACAGGCCGCGTTTTTCCGTGCCGATCAGGATGCGCCCCGAGGCAAGAGGGAGGATGGCGGTGACACTGCGATATGCCGGATCGAGCGGACGCACTTGCTGGAACGCGCGGCCGTCAAAGGCCAGCAATCCTTCTCCCGTCGTGGCAATCAATAACTGCTGCTCGCCTTCGGTCGCCATCGCCACCAGGCGTGCTGGTGGTAGTTCCAGCCCGGCGCGATAGCGAGCGCCATTACAACCGAGCAGGACATTTTGTGAGAGCTGGTAGCGACAACCTTGAAAAACCTTCTCGTCACTGATCTCGGGCGGCGCGCTGATCAACTCATATCCCGCGGGAACCGGCTGGTTGAGGCGTAGGGAGTCGAATCGAATCTCACCCGCGGCGGCAACCTGGGCTGCGGAGCTATGAAGCGCGCGTGACGCTTGCCGGAACGTCCAACCTGCAAACGCCGCTCCCACCGTAACGGCAACTACCAGGGCCCATTTGAAGCGCTTGAACATCGTAATTGCCGGGAGTATACCAGAGTGCACGCCCGAGAATTAGCAATCCGCGTGCCACAGGCAGAAGCCCTTGTTTCATGCCATCAATGCTTGTAGAGCGTGTCTCTTGTTCCACGCTGGATTGACACATGAAAACCGGAAAGTTGGAGATGGGGACCATCGGGGTTTATCAGTGGGCGCAGATCCGGCCATCGTAAAGGATTTCGCCGCGCTTGTTTCTTAAGGTTCGTGACGTGGATTGCCGCCATGGATCAGCTCCACGGCGTGAGGCAGCAGATCGGCGATGGCCTCGAGCGATTCAACTGCGCCTTTGGGGCTGCCCGGCAGATTGACGATCAGCAGGCGTCCGCGGACGCCGACCACGCCGCGCGAGAGCGCGGCGCGGCGGGTATGCTTCAATCCTTCGCTGCGCATCAATTCGGCGAGGCCCGGGATGTCGCGATCGATGACGGCGCGCGTCGCTTCCGGCGTGACGTCGCGCGGCGCAAGTCCGGTACCGCCCGTGGTGAAGACGGCGCTTAACTCCGCGTCGCCGGCCAGATCCTCGATCGCCTTCCGGATGCGCGCAGCTTCGTCAGGAAGCACGCGCGGCGCATCGACCTGCCAGCCGCGATCGCGCAGCGCTTTGGCGACTGCGGGACCGGAGCGATCTTCGCGTTGTCCGGCAAAGCTCGAGTCGCTGATCGTGAGAACCACGGCCCGTTTGGTCATGGCGGGCCGCCGCTACTTGTTGTCTTCGTCCAACAGCCGCATGGCTTCCATCAGCAGTCCCTGCGTGCCGGTGGTGGTGTTGGTGTCGGGAGCTCTCGGCGCGCCGAAGCTGATCTCGAAAGTGCCGTCGGGCCACTTCGCGACCTTGTTCACGACCGCATCGCCTTTGATGTTCCCGCAGGCGGCGTGATAGACCTGCCCTTCACCGAAATAAAGATGCGCGCTTTCGTTGCCGGTGGGATCGGTGATCGTCATCATGCAGGTCTTCGCGCCCATTTCCATGGACTGGAACAGGTCCATGATGTTCATTTCCGAGAGGCGCCCGCGGATGTTCGTGCTGCCCGCCGCGGAGCTCTCGCCCTGACGTTTGGCGAGGAAAGCTTTGTCGAGCGTGCGCTTGACGCGCTTCACCAGGTCGCGCGCGAAGAAAGGCTTGGAGACGAATTCGTCCACCTGATCGGCGACGCCCTGCAACTGCTCTTCGATGTCCGTCTTGCTGGCGATGAGAATGAAGGAGATGGCCTTAGTCTCGGCGCGGCCGCGGACTTTCTCGAGCAACTCACGGCCGTTGAATCCCTTCATACGAAAATCGCTGACGATCAGGTCGGGCGGCGAATCGACGGCCCGCAGAAACGCGTCCGAGGCGTCGTGATACGCCTGCACTTCGCCGTGCGCCTGCAGAGTCCGCTCCATCAGCGCCAGCACGTGCGGATTGTCGTCGACGACGAAGATTTTCACGATCGTTTATCCCGGCGGAATGTTCCACTCCGTCCGCCGCTCTTTTCCAGCAGCACGAAGGGGCCGATTTCCATGGATTTATCCGCTGCCTTGCACATGTCGTAGACCGTCAAGGCGGCCACCGCCACGGCGGTCAACGCTTCCATCTCGACCCCGGTCCCGGCCGTCGTGGTTACAGTGGAGGTCAGTTCCACTCCATTCTCACACACGCGGGCCTGGACATCAATGTGAGTCAGCGGCAGCGGATGACAGAGCGGGATCAAGCCCGCGGTTCGCTTGGCTCCCGCGATCCCGGCGATGCGCGCGGTCTCCAGCGGATCGCCCTTGGGATTATGGCGCAGAGCGCGCAGCGCGGCGGCCGACATGCGCACCTTTCCGCGCGCCACGGCGGTGCGCCGCGTGGCCGGTTTTTCCGTCACGTCCACCATGCGGGCGCGTCCGCGCGAATCGAAATGGGAGAG
>CAZRND010000096.1:0-9340 GCA_964601345.1 uncultured Acidobacteriota bacterium
TTCGACCTGATTTTCGCTTTTCACATCGCCAGAATCTCGAATGTCTTGGGCACGCAGGTTCCAAATCCGCCTCTCCGCACAGCCGCGCCCTGCTGGCTGCCGGCCGGCGCAACTACTCCGGCTCGTCAACGGCTGTCGTGTTGATCGCCCCGGACACGCTATGCTGATCTGGTGACCGACGTTGAGCTGGTAGTCGACTCCCGACGAACGACTCGCGCACCAGTCGCCGGCGCGACTCGGGATTGGCCAGCGCCGCAGCCATTTCCGGAACGCGCCAGACCTTGCCGTCGTAGTTGTTCACGAGCGGCATGGTCACCAGGCGCCGGTCCATTTTCTGGAGCCAGTCGTGCAGCTTTTCGTCCTTCTCGATGTCCACGTGGCCGTTCGCGGAGACGGCGTGCAGGGACTCCGGAATCAGCAGGTCGATGTGACCGTAGTTGGCCTTCAAGGACGCGAGGCTGGTGGAGTCCCAAGGGACGTAGAAGGCCGCCTGGATCGGGTCGTAGTTGCTGGGAAGGTTCGGCAGGCGTTTGCCGAGCGAAGCGACGCGTCCGCGCCGTCCCTTGCGAAGGATGGGCCGGTCCGCCGGCTTCTCGCGCAGAGCGTGCAGTCCGGGACGCGTCTCATTCGGCAGCATCTCCGGAAGGTTGATCTTGCTCATCACGCGCACAGCGAAGATTGCCAGCAGGATCGTCAGCAGGACGCTCTGAATCTCGATGGCCCGCCGCGTGAGGCGCCAGCGGCGCTTGTGCGGATCGTAGAAGACTGGCTTGCGGTCGCTCAAACAATTCTAGATTACGATAGTTCCGATACCCGTGGCTCTTCTTTCCCCTGCGCGCGAAGCGGCCTTTCGCGTGCTGCTGCGCGTCGAGACGCAAGCGGCTCACGCCGTGGACCTGCTGAACTCCGTGCTCGCCGCCGATCTTTCCACTGCGGACCGGGCCCTGGCTCAAGAGCTCGCTTTCGGCTGCCTGCGATGGCAGGGGCAACTCGATTTCCTCATCGCGCACTTCAGCGGTAAAGATCCGCAACGTCTCGACGCCGAGGTGCGCGTGGCGATGCGTCTCGGAATTTACCAGATTCGATTTCTGGAGCGAATCCCGGCGCGCGCGGCCGTCGATCAGAGTGTCGAGATGGTGAAGCGCGCTCGAAAGAAATCCGCGTCCGGGCTGGTGAACGCCGTTTTGCGCAAGGTTACGTCCGCTGCGTTGGAGATGCCCGATTCGGCGCGTTACTCGACGCCGGACTGGCTCCTTGCGCGATGGGGCCCGCAAATCGCGGCGCTCGGCAACGAGCGGCCGGTCACGTTCGTGCGACTTCCGCCGGGAACCGCCGGCGGCGGACGATGGCTCAAGTCCTGCGGCGTAGCAGGCGGCCCAATTCAGGACCCAATTCAGGATGAAGTATCGCAGATGATCCCGTATCTTCTGGATGTGCGCCCCGGACATTGCGTCCTCGACCTCTGCGCCGCCCCCGGAAATAAGACGGCAGGCATCGAAGAACTTGCACCGGGCGCAATGATCATTGCGGCGGACTTGTATCCGGCGCGGCTGGCGAGAGTTTCGGTGCAGCATCGCGTGGCGCTCGATGGACTCGAGCCGTTGCCGTTCGCCCGCCAATTTGATCGAATTCTTCTCGACGCGCCGTGTTCGGGGACCGGGACCGTGCGCCGGCATCCGGAGATCAAGTGGCGGCTCAAGCCGGAGGACCTTCCGGTGCTCGCGGCCAGGCAGCGGGCATTGCTTGAAAACGCACTTCGGTATCTCGCTCCGGGCGGACGTTTGGTTTACTCCACCTGCTCGCTGGAGCCTGAGGAAAACGAGCAAGTCGTCGCCGGCCTGGCGCTGCGGCAAGCTTCGCTTGAACACGGGCGCCTCAGCGAATTCTTCACCGAAGAAGGACTCGCGCTTCTCGGCGATCCATTCTTTCGCGCCGCGCCTTCCGCGCATGGTTCCGACGGCTTTTTTGCGGCCATCCTCGAAAGGGAGGCGTGTTAGAATGAGGGTACTGTCATGGTTGACATTGCTCCATCCATTTTCGCCGCGGATTTTGCGCGTCTGGGTGAGGAAGCGCGTGCCGCCCAGCAGGGCGGCGCGGGACTTCTGCATTGCGACGTGATGGACGGCCACTTCGTTCCCAACATTACAATCGGGCCCGTGGTCATCGCTTCTTTGCGAAAAGCCACTACGCTGCCGCTCGATTGTCATTTGATGGTCTACAACCCGGACGCCCTGATTCCGTCCTTCGTGGAAGCGGGCGCCAACATGATCTCCGTGCACGTCGAAGGCAACATCCACCTGGACCGCACGCTGAACCTGCTGCGATCGAGCGGCGTCGGCGCCGGCGTGGTCCTGAATCCCGCGACGCCGCTGGACGCCCTGCGGGAAGTGCTGGACCTGGTGGACTACGTGCTGGTGATGACCGTCAACCCGGGCTTCGGCGGACAGAAGTTCATCCCGCAATCGGTGGACAAGATCCGCCGCTTGGCGGAAATCCGCCGCGAGCGCAACCTCCGCTTCCGCATCGAAGTGGATGGCGGCATCACCGAGGAGAACGTGCAGGATGTGGTCCGCGCCGGAGCAACGATGATCGTCACCGGAACTACGATTTTCCATTCCGGCGACGCGCGGCGCGCGGTGGAACGAATGCGCAAGCTGGCCGAAGACGCGATTCTCGTTCGCGTCTAAAACGATATGTCGAGGTACAAAAGAATGAAGAAATTTCCTCTGCTGATTCTGGTCTTGGCGGCCGCGGTCGCTTTTTCGGGCTGCGCGCGCCGCAAGAAATATGAGAATCCCATCGCCACCGATTCGGCGCAGCCGGACAAAACCCTCTTCGACCGCTCGGTGATCGACCTGGAGAAGAGCCGCTACGAAGTCGCGCGCCTCACGCTGCAGACCCTGATCAACACCTATCCCGACAGCGAATACCTGGCCAAGGCCAAGCTGGCGATCGCCGACTCCTGGTACCGCCAGGGCGGCACCTCCGGACTCGCGCAGGCCGAGCAGGAGTACGAAGACTTCATCACCTTCTTCCCGACGATGGAAGAAGCCGTCGGGGCAAAGCTGAAAGTGGCGATGATCCACTACCAGCAGATGGAAAAAGCCGACCGCGACGCCACGCACGCCAAGCGCGCCGAAATGAAGTTCAAGGAATTGCTGGTCCAGTTTCCCGACAGCAAGTTCACCGAAGAATCCCGCCAGCGCCTGCGCGAAGTGCAGGAAGTGCTGGCCGAGGGCGAATTCCGCGTGGGACAGCAGTATTTCCGAAAGGGCTCGAACCGCTCCGCGGTGATGCGCCTGAAGGATCTCACCGACCACTTTCCCTATTACAGCCAAGCCGACGCGGCGCTCTGGATGCTCGGACAATCCTACGAGCACGCCGGCAAGGATTTCCGCGATCAGGCCGCGGCGGCCTATACGCGCATCATCAAGGACTATCCGCTCAGCGACCGCGCCGGCGACGCCAAGGCCCGCCTTCAGGAATGGAAGCGGCCCGTTCCCGATCCCGATCCGCAGGCGCTTGCGCGAATGAAGTTCGAGCAGGAACACCGCGATGCACAGACAAGGTTTGGACAGGTCACGGGCATCTTGAAGAAGCGTCCCGACGTGAGCATGGCGGCGAAGATGGGCGATCCGCTGGCTGTGAACCTGCCGCCTCCACCCACGCCCGCCGAGCCGACGCCGACCGGCGGCGGAACCGGCGCCGTCTCGATCCAGCCCGTTACCGGCCCCGCACCGACGGGAGTCCCGGTCATCACGCCGGGTGCGAAGCCGCCCGACAAGCCTGAGGACGGCGCCGCGAAGCCCGCGGACGCGTCAGCAACTCCGGCGACGGCCAAGCCGGCGGACGCCGTGCCCGAACCGACGCCCAAGAAAAAGGGAGTCCTCGGCAGGATCTTCGGCCGCAAGAAAAAAGATAATTAGTCTTCGCTCGGCGGCTCGGGCTCGAGGCCGTAAATCGCGCGGTTGAGCGGAGTGATCAGCGGCTTCATCATCGGGAAATAAACCACGTCGTAAATATCGCGCTGTTCGGTGAAGATCATGGCCATGCGCTCGATGCCGGGCCCGATGCCCGTGGTCGGCGGCAGGCCGTGCTCCAGGCATTCCAGGAAATCGAAATCGAGCGGATGGAATTCGCCTTCCTCGGGATTCTCCGGCCGGTAATTCTTCTTCCACACTTCGAGCAGGGCCACGGGATCGTTCTGCTCCGACCAGTTGTCTCCGCACTCCATTCCGGCGATGAAAATCTCGAAGCGTTCGGCAAAGCGCGGATCTTCCTTCATCGGCTTGGCCAGCGGCGAGATCTCCACGGGATGTCCGAAGACCAGCGTCGGTGAGATCAGGGTGGCCTCGACGGACGTCTCGAAGGCCTTCGCCAGGGCGTGGCCTACGCTGTCTTGAGCTTCGTGAATGCCGATCGAAGCCAGACGTTCGTTGGCCTCTTCCTTGGTCTGGCAGGCGCGGAAATCGACGCCGGTGACGTCGCGCACCGCATCGGCCATCTGGATGCGCTTCCAAGGCTGCGCGAAATCCACGCTGTGCCCCTGCACGTTGAAGACGGTCTTCCCAAAGGCGTGGACGGCAACGTACCGGAAGAGGTCCTCGATCAACGTCATGTTGTACTCGTAGTTCTCGTAAGCCGTCATCGTCTCGATCATCGAGAACTCGGGATGGTGGCTGCGATCGATCCCTTCGTTGCGAAAGTACGGCCCCAGCGTGAAGACCTTGTCGAATCCCGCGGCGATCAGGCGCTTCAGGTACAGCTCATGCGAGATCGAAAGATACATGTCGCAACTGAGCGCGTTGACGTGGGTCTTGAATGGCTTGGCAGTGCCGCCGCCGTACTGCGGCTGGATCACCGGCGTGTGGAACTCGAGAAAGCCGCGCTCGTTCAGGAACGTGCGGATGGCGAAGAGCATCCGCGCGATGGATGCGAAGCGCTCCATCTGTTCGGGCTCGGCGATGGTATCGAGGTAGCGCTTGCGCAGAATGATCTCGCGATCCTTCAGGCCCGACCACTTGTCGGGCAGCGGGCGCAGCGACTTGGTGAGGATGCGCAACTCGTCGGCCATCACGGAAATCTCGCCGCGTTGCGTCTTGCCCACCACGCCGGTGGCCTGGACGATGTCGCCGAGGTCCATCAGGTTCAAATGCTCGTAGCCGAGCGTGCCCTGCGGCCCGTCGGTCGGCTTCAGCGTGGCGCGGCGCAGCACCATCTGGACGCTTCCCGACTGGTCCTGGATGTGCCCGAAGGCCATCCCGCCCTGCTTGCGCCACGACATCAAGCGTCCAGCGATAACGGCCGGCTTGCCCTCGAGGCTCTCGAACTTTTCGATGACGTCGCGGGCATAGTGCGTGCGGGCGCTGCGCGAAGGATAAGGATGCAATCCCAAGGCGCGCAGGGACTCCGCCTTTTGCAGGCGAATATCCCGGAGAGTGGCTAAAGGAGCAGTGGACACGGCAATAAATCTTATCCTGAGGCGCTAGATTTTCAAAACGCGCTCGATGTCCTGGACGCCCTTGATGCGCTTGACGCCGGCCACCACGCGGTCGAGATGCTTCAAATCGCTGATATCGAGCACCACTTCGATCGTGGCATTGTGCGCCGTCTCGTCGACTCCCGCCTCGATCGTCCGGATATTCGTGCCTTCAGAGATGGCCTGGGTGATTTCCTTGAGCATGCCCGGCCGCTCCTCGGTGAAGATGAGCAGCTTGACGGGATAGGTGTCCTCGGTCGCGCGCGCCCACTCCACGTCGATGCGCCGCTCAGCCTCGTACATGAGGTTCTCGACGTTGGGGCAGGACTTCGAGTGCACCGCGATTCCCTTCCCGCGCGTGATGTATCCGACAATCTGCTCGCCGCGAATCGGATTGCAGCATTTGGCGCGGTAGGTCATCAGGTCGCCCGCGCCGGCCACGACGATCGCGCCATCCGTTGCCGCGACGGGCTTGCGGACGGCCTCCGCCGCCTCGCCCGGCTCCGGGACGTCGCCCAACGGGACAGGCGAAAGCTTGGCCAGAATCTGCTTGGCGGAGTATTTGCCGAATCCAACCGCGGCCATCATGTCGTCCACTTTGTGGTAGCCGTAATCCTGCGCGGCCTTCTGAAAAGCCTCTTCCGGCACTTTTTTCAGGTTCACTTCAAAGCGCCGCGATTCCTTCTCCAGCAGTCGCTGCCCGAGTTCCATGGCTTTGAGCCGCGCCTCGGTGTTGATGAACTGGCGAATTTTGTTGCGCGCCTTCGACGTCTTGACGAAGCTCAGCCAGTCGCGGCTCGGATGGTGCCCTTGCTGCGTCAGGATTTCGCAGATGTCGCCGTTGCGCAGGTGGTAGCGCAGCGGAACGATGCGCCCGTTCACCTTCGCGCCAAGGCAGGAGTGGCCCACCGCCGTGTGGATTTCGTAAGCGAAATCCACGGGAGTCGCTTCGCGCGGCAGGATGATGACCTTGCCTGCGGGCGTGAAGGTGTGCACTTCCTCGGGGTAAAGGTCGATCTTCAGCGTCGAGAGGAACTCGCCCGGATCCTGCACTTCGCTCTGCGACTCGACCAGTTGCCGCAGCCAGGCGATCCGTTCGTCCTCTGCCGCTGCTTCCTTGCCCTCCTTGGCCGCGCCGGCGTCTTTGTAGCGCCAGTGCGACGCGATGCCGAGCTCCGCGGTGTGGTGCATCTCGGCCGTACGAATCTGCACTTCGAACGGCTGCCCGTGCTCGCTGATGACCGAAGTGTGCAGCGACTGGTAGAGGTTCGGCCGCGGCATGGCGATAAAGTCCTTGATGCGCCCGGGCACCGGCCGCCACAAGTTGTGGATCACGCCCCCGGCCGCGTAGCCGTCCCCACCGGTGCCGGGGGTGATGCGCATCACACGCAGGTCGTACACTTCGTCGAGCGAGATGCGTTGCCGCCGCAGCTTCTGGTAGATGCTGTAGATTCGCTTGATGCGCCCTTCGAGACGAGCCGGGATCTCGTGCTCGCGCATCTTGGCGTCGAGAATCGTGGTGATCTCGGCCAGGAAAGCCTCGTTCACCTTGCGTTTCGCTTCGAGCGCCCTCGCGATCTCGTTGTAGGAGTCGGCATCGAGATAGCGAAAGGAAAGATCCTCGAGCTCGCCGCGGATTTTGCTCATGCCCAGACGGTGCGCGAGCGGCGCGTAGATGTCCATGGTCTCGCGCGCCACGCGCCCCTGCTTCTCGGGAGCCAGGTGCTCGAGCGTGCGCATGTTGTGCAGGCGGTCGGCCAGCTTCACCAGGATCACGCGGATGTCGTCGACCATCGCCAGCAACATCTTGCGGAAGTTCTCCGCCTGGCGGTATTCGGCGCTCTGAAAGTCGAGACGCGAGATTTTGGTCAGCCCTTCGACCAGGTGAGCGACTTCCGGTCCGAACTGGCTCGTCAGCACGCGGCTGTCGGCCTCGGTGTCCTCCACCACGTCATGCAGCAGGCCGGTCGAGATGCAGACCACGTCGAGTTTCATGTCGGCGAGCGTGTGCGCTACTTCGAGCGGATGCGTCAGGTAAGGCTCGCCCGAGGCGCGCTTCTGCAGGTTGTGATAGCGGGCCGAGAACTCGTAGGCGCGTCGCAGCAGCTCCAGATCCTCACCCGGCCGGCTCTGCTGCACCTTGCGAACGAGTTGGTCGAAGCTGGCCTGCATCGCCTCAAATCCTTCTCTGGATGTTCGGGAAGTCGTTCCAGACGCGCACGCCGCAGAAATGGCTGCCCTCGGTACAGACCGGATAGGCGTTGCCGGTGCGCACCACGCAGGGCGGACCCATGTGGCGGCCCAGCCGCGGATGCACGTCGCGGACCTGCTCCAGCTCTTCCATCGACGCGAAGTAAATTTCCTCCTGCGCGTTGAAGCAGGTGCGCATGGTCCACTTGTGCATCAGGTGAATGAGCGTGCCCGATTCCACCAGGCGCACTGCGACGGCGTTCGGCAGCACATATTGCGCGAACTCGGCGCTCACGCCCATCGCCAGCAGCTTCTGCTTGTAGGCCCACGCTTCGGCCATCGCCTGTTCGTATCGAGCGCGCGCGGCGGCATTTTGGCGGATCAGCATCGGCGTGATGAAGTCGGGGTCGGGCGAATCGTAAGCGGCGAGAAGCGGACGAGAGCCCGGGACCATGCGATGGCGCTGGTCTTGTGAATCGGCCGTGTGGCTGATCTTCTTGGCGAAGGTGTAGTGGGCGTGATTCAGCGCCCGCATCATCGGCGCGTGCGAGAGCACGTTCACTGTCTCGAGGCGGTAGCGGTTCACGGAAGGATCGAGCAGGCGCCGGATCGCCTCGTCGTCCGAAAGCTCGCTCTCCGGAATTCCCAATATCACGCGCAACGACTGCGCCGCGATCGCCTCGGCGTTCAGCGAGTAGTCCACCAGCTTTGAGACGCGTCCGCCGAGCATGCGGTCGAAATCGGCTGCCGCAGCGCCGTCTGAGCGGGAAGGATGCAGGTTCGTCTCGGGAACTTTTTCTTCGGCCATCGGCGCCTGGCCGACACGCTCGAAGAACTGCGGATCTACTTCTTTGACCCGCGCCACCATTTCGTTGACGATCTGCGTCGCCTCGTACGGCGTATCGCCGGTGTGGCACATGCGATGCAGGCGATGCAGCACGATGCCGCTGATCGTGTGCACCATGGTCGTGGCCGCGCCGACGGGCAGCACGTATCGGGCAATCTCGATGGCCTTTCGTCCAGATTGCTGCTCGACGCGCTTGACGCGCTTCTCGCTGTTCTTGCGATCCAGCTCCCAGATGTCGCCGAGGACCTCGCGCGTCACCGGCTCGAGCAGCGCGCCAAGCTCGCGGTACGCTGTCCAGGCGCTCTCCATGGCCTCGCAATAGACCTCGCGGGCCGGCCCTTGGATCGGCGGCACAACGGCCTGCGCCTGGTCGAGGCGCACGTAACGCTGGCTCTGCTGTTCGGAATTGTAGAAAGGATGGCCGTGGAGAAAGTTCCAGACCATGTGCCGGGAGACGTTCTCCAGCCCAAACTCAAAGTGCGCGTGCTGGTAGACGGTATGGTGCCCGCCGTTGAAAGTCGCGGGACCGATCGAGGTTCGCTGTTTGTCGGTGATCTCCCCGGGCGAGATCAGCCGGGAGGAGTAACAAGTCCGCGCCGCCGCGATTGCCGAGTCGAAGGGATGAGCGAAGTAGCTTCGCAGTGTGACACGCGGCTGGGCAGCTTCCATCGCGGGCTCAAAACTCGGGATTTAGCTGGCGACCGTCTGTTTTGCGTACTTGCGGTTAAAGCGTTCGACGCGTCCGGCCGTGTCCACCAGCTTCTGCTTGCCGGTGAAGAACGGATGGCAGTTCGAACAGATTTCCACGTGGATATTTCCCTTGT
>CAZRND010000096.1:9350-15886 GCA_964601345.1 uncultured Acidobacteriota bacterium
GGAGCGCGTCTTGAAATTGTTGCCGCACGCGCAGATGACGGTAACTTCGTTGTACGCAGGATGAATCTTATCTTTCATAAGGATGCCCCAGGGCGAACGTTTAGTATAACACACAGACGTTAGATGAGGCGAGCCATGCCTGAGATTCACTAGCGTGATAACATTGACACCTACACCGCATGAGTGACACCAAATTGCAAGCCATCCCGCTGGGCGGGGTCGGCGAATTCGGAATGAACATCATAGCCCTGCGCTTCGGCGACGACATCGTCGTCATAGACGCGGGCCTCATGTTTCCGGAAGCCGAACTGCTCGGCGTCGACATCGTCGTCCCCGACATTACCTACCTGCTCGAAAATCGCGAGAAGGTCCGCGCCATCCTGTTGACCCACGGGCACGAGGACCACATCGGCGCGCTGCCCTTCGTGCTCTCCGAGCTGAATGTTCCCGTCTACGGATCGGCCTTCACGCTGGCGCTGGCGGAGCGGCGGCTCGAAGAGCACGCCATGCTCGACAAAGTCGACCTGCGCGAGGTGAAACCGAAGCAGGTGATCGAAGTCGGCGCTTTCAAAGTCGAGTTCATCCACGTGACCCACAGCATCATCTCGGCGATGATGCTGGCCATCACCACTCCTCTCGGCGTCGTGATGCACACCGGCGACTTCAAGGTCGACGCTACGCCCACTGACAACGAATTGTTCGACCTGCACACCGTCGCCGAGTACGGAACTCGCGGCGTGCTGGCGCTGTTCTCCGACTCCACCAACGTCGAGCGGCCCGGCTTTACGCCGTCCGAGCGCGCGGTGCGTCATCGCTTCGAGGAGATCTTCTCGAACGCCGAGAACCGCATCCTGGTCTCGTGCTTTACGAGCTCGGTGCACCGGCTGCAACTCGTCGTCGATCTCGCCGCCGAGAACGGACGCAAAGTCGGATTCGTCGGACGCAGCATGGTCAGCGTCGCGGAGATCGCCCACCGCATGGGATATCTGCACATTCCCGACGGCATGCTGTTGCGCCCGCAGGATGTCGCTTCCGCGCCGCGCAACCGCGTCGTGGCGCTCATCTCGGGCAGCCAGGGCGAGCCCATGTCGGCGCTCTCCCGCGCCGCCGTGGACAATCACAAGCAGGTCAGCATCGAGGCGGGCGACCACGTAGTGCTCTCCTCGCGCATCATTCCGGGCAACGAGAAGCCCATCTTCCGGATGATCAACCATCTCTTCAAGCGCGGCGCGCACGTGGTGCATGAAGATCACTCCGGCGCGCCCATCCATGTTTCCGGCCACGCCAGCCAGGAGGAGCTGAAGCTGATGCTCAACCTGGTGAAGCCGAAATACTTCATCCCGGTGCACGGCGAATACCGGCAACTCTTCCGTCATGCCGAGCTGGCCCAGCATCTGCGCGTCGGCGGACTCGAAGAGACTTTCCTCATGGAGAGCGGCGACGTGCTCGAATTCGACGATCGCGGCGCGCGCAAATCCGGAAAGGTCCGCGCCGGACGCCGCTGCATCGATTCCGGCAGCGGCGACGAGATCGCCGAACACCTGGTGATCCGCGACCGTCGTCACCTGGCCGAGGACGGCGTGGTGCTCCCGGTGATCGCCATCAGCAAGCTCACCGGCAAGGTCGAGACGCCGCCCGAAATCGTCTCACGCGGTTTCGTCGACGCCGAAGACGATCTGATGAGCCGGGCCCGCGAAATCATCCTGAAGACGCTGGAAGCCTCGACGAGCGAAGAAAAATCCGACTACGGGATGATTAAAGAAAAGATTCGCGCCGACCTGAAGCGCTTCCTGCAAAAGCAAACCTCGAAGCGCCCGATGATTCTGCCGGTGATCCTGGAAATCTGATGCCCTTATACCAAGTCCTGGTATACGCGTTCATCCAAGGCGCGACCGAGTTTCTTCCGGTGTCGAGCACCGCGCACCTGACCATCATCCCGTGGCTGCTGAAGTGGGAGGATCCCGGCCTCACTTTCGACGTCGCCCTGCACATGGGGACGCTCTTTGCCGTCGGCGTCTACTTCCTGAAAACCTGGATCGACGTCCTGCTGCACCAGCGCCGCTTGCTCGGATTGATGATCCTCGCGACGGTTCCGGCCGGCGTGGCGGGACTACTCTTTGAGCATCAGGTCGAGACCACGCTTCGCAGCCCTTACGTTATTGCCGCCTCATCCATCGTGATGGCCCTGTTGATGGCCGCCGCCGAGCGAGTGACCGAGAAGCGCCGTGAAATGGAAGAAGTCGGTCTCGCCGACGCCCTCGCCATCGGAGCGGCGCAAGCCCTCGCGCTCGTTCCGGGAACGTCGCGATCCGGCGTGACCATGACCCTGGGACTCTTTCGCGACCTGACGCGCAGCGCCGCGGCCCGCTTTTCGTTCTTGCTGGCGACGCCGATCATCGCCGGCGCCGGGCTGAAGAAAGCCCTTGAAATCCGCCACGCCGGCATCGCCCCGGACATGCGAATGCCCTTCGTGGTGGGCATGGTTGTCAGCGCTTTGGTCGGCTACGGGGTGATTGCCCTGTTCCTCAAGTACCTGCAAACGAACACCTTAAAGATTTTCGTTTACTACCGCCTTGCTTTTGGCATAATAGTCCTGATACTGGCGATTCTTTCTCGGCCGCAGTAAAACGTGTTCAAAACCGGCCGGCGATGGAATGAAGTTTGTGCTGTCTTGTTCGGGGCTGGCGCCTTCGTCAGTCTCCTTGCGCTTTCCTCCTATTCCCCACTCGATCCCTCGTTTAACTCCGCGACGGCGCTCGATGCTCCGGGCAATCTAATCGGACGGGCGGGCTCCTACTCCTCCGACCTGCTTTTCCAGATCTTCGGACTCAGCGCGTTTCTCTTGCCCGTGGTCCTCGGTACCCTGGCCTGGAAGCGGGCTCGCAGCGAAGCGATCGAGTCGCCCATCGCCAAAGCGACGGGCTTGACGCTGCTTGTCGCGTCGCTGGGCGGAGGCTTTGGATTGTTCTCCGTGAACTACTCATGGCAGTTCCGCGGCGCAATTCCGCCGGGCGGCCTCGTGGGACGATTGCTCGCCGACGGCCTGCTGCACCTGCTGAACGTAGTGGGAACCCTGGTCCTGCTCTCGCTCGCGTTCCTCAGCGCGTTGTATCTGCTGACGACGTTTTCGTTGACTGCGGCGCTCCCCTGGCTCAAATCCCGCTTCGGTTGGATTTGGACCCTCGCCGAAAAATGGACCGCCTGGCGCGAGGGCCGGAGTGTGAAGACCGAACAGGCGCGCCGCGAGCGCGCCGAGCGCGAACTCCAAAAGAAACGCGCCGATCTGCAAAAGGAAATCGAGAATCAGAAGAAGTCCGGATCGCTGATGCCGCTGGTAAAGGTGCGATTGGGACCCGTGACGGCACCGCCGCCGACCCCCGCTCCCTCCCCTGTATCGGCCCCTGTTTCGGCAAAGCAGCCTGAGCCGGAACCCGTCGACGCCATCACGCGCATGCATCGCGAGCAGGAAGCCGCCGCGCCGAAACCGGCGCCTGTTCCAAAAGCTGCTCCCGTCGAGAAGCCGGCTCCAGTCGAGAGGGCCGCGCCCGTTTCCGTTACGCAGCAGCCTCCGCCGCCTCCGCCGAAAAAGCCAGTGGTTCTCGGCAAGCCGGAAGGATTCCGGCTGCCCTCGTCGGCCTTGCTGCAACAGCCCGACATGCGCCCCGCCCTCGACGAGGACGACCTGCGCCGTCTCGCCCAGGTGCTGACGATGAAGTGCGGCGAGTTCGACGTTACCGGCACAGTCACGCAGATCAATCCCGGCCCAGTGGTTACGACCTTCGAGTTCAAGCCCGAGGCGGGGATCAAGTACAGCCGGATCACGAACCTGGTGGACGACCTTTGTCTCGCGATGGAAGCCGAGTCGATCCTCATCGACCGCATCCCCGGCAAGTCCACCGTGGGCATCGAGGTGCCGAATGCCAAGCGCGAGACCATCGCCCTGCGCGAGATCGTCGAGAGTCCGGAGTTCTCCGGTTCCATTTCGAAGTTGACGCTCTCGCTCGGCAAGGACATCAATGGACGCCTGCGCATGGCCGACCTGAACACCATGCCGAACCTGCTCATGGCCGGATCGACTGGCACGGGAAAGAGCGTGTGCCTCAAGTCGTTCCTGGACTCGATGCTCTAACAGGACACGCCCGAAGAGCCTCGGCTGATCATGGTCGATCCCAAGCGCCTGGAGCTCGGACTTTACGAGGGCATCCCGCATCTCCTAGTGCCCATCATTACGGAACCCAAGCTGGCCGCGCATGCGCTGCGCAACGTGGTGAAGGAAATGGAGCGGCGCCTCAAGGTGCTGGCCGAGAAGAGCGTCCGCAACATCGAGCAGTACAACAAGCTCTTCGACAAGCCCCGCACGCTGAACCTCTTCACCGAAGAGGGACAGCCCCAGACCGAGCAGGAGCGCCCGCTGCCCTACATCGTGATCATCATCGACGAGCTTGCCGACCTGATGATGGTGGACTCGAACAACGTGGAGACGTCCATCACGCGCCTGGCGCAGATGGCTCGCGCCGTCGGCATTCACCTGATCCTGGCCACGCAACGGCCGAGCGTCGACGTGATCACCGGCTTGATCAAGGCCAACTTCCCGGCGCGTATTTCATTCCGAGTCGCGACCAAAGTCGACTCGCGCACGATTCTCGACTCGAACGGCGCCGAGGCCCTTCTCGGTCGCGGCGACATGCTTTACCTGCCTTCGGGCTCAGGACGCCTGCTGCGCGTTCACGGTCCGCTCGTGACCGAGGACGAAATCGGCAAGGTCGTCGAGTTCTGGCGCGGCCAGTCGCAGCCGTCCTACGAGTCGCAGTACCTGGCGCCGCCGCCTGTCGAGGAAGGTGAAGGCGATGTGGGCGGCGATGCCTCCGATCTCGACGGCCAGGAAGACCCGATGTACGACGAAGCCGTGCGCGTGATCGTCGAAGCCGGCAAGGCTTCGACGTCCATCCTGCAGCGCCGCCTGCGCCTCGGCTACGGCCGCGCCGCGCGCCTGCTCGACATCATGCAGCGCGACGGCATCATCAGCCCTCCCGACGGCTCGAAGCCGCGCGAGGTCCTGAAGCGTCCGGATTATTTCGAAGAGGTCGACGCGCAGTTAAGGTAGCGGGCCGTATAATAGACATTATGGCGCAGGAAGGCCGTAACGCCAAGGAAGTCGCCTCGCGTGGAGAGGAGATTTACGCCCGAATTCGCCCAAAAGTTGAAAGCTTGCACAAAGGCAAGTTTGTTGTGTTGGACATCGAAACGGGTGAATTCGAGATTGACACCGACGATTTGGCGGCCACCAAGAGGGCCCTGGCCAAGCATCCGGGGGCGGTGCTCTACGGCATCCGTGTCGGCTCTCCTGCTGCCTACCGGCTCGGTGGGCGATTTACTCTCTCCTCGTGATTGAGGGCAAAGTCAACGAATTCAGAGAAGCTGCTATCCGGCTAGCCGTTTCGGGACCCGGAAACGTGCGACAAGAGGTCGAAGCCGTTTTGGATACCGGCTTCAACGGATTTCTGACGCTCTCCAAGTCCGTCATTCAAGCTCTGGGACTCGCGTCCGCTGGAAGCCGCCGCGCAACGTTGGCTGATAATAGTGTGGTTGCGCTTAACGTGTACTTCGCCACGGTGGAATGGCTCGAGGCGGATCGTGAAGTGCTGGTGCTTGAGGCCGAGGGCGGAGCGCTAGTTGGAATGTCGTTGCTCTACGGGAGTCGAGTCCTCATGAACGTCGTCGAAGGCGGAGATGTTGTGATTCAGGCCGTGCGCGATTAATCCACCAGTCCGTTGCGCATCGCGAAGCGGACCAGTTCGCTTGTGCTGTGCAGGTTGAGCTTTTCCATGATGCGCCCGCGATGAGCATCCACGGTGTAAACGCTCAGGTTCAGCAGCGAGGCGATGTCCTTGTTGGTCTTGCCTTCGGCGATCATCTGCAGAACTTCGCGCTCGCGGCTGGTGAGCAAATCCAGCGGATCGGTGACGTGCTTCCGGTAGTCGTCGAGCACGCCTTCGGAGATCGCCGGACTCAGATACGCCTCGCCGCGGCCGACGGCGCGCACGGCGGCGAGCAGGTCGCGGTCAATCGAATCTTTGAGCAGATATCCCTTGGCGCCGGCGCGCAGAATCTCGCGCACGTAGACCGAATCCTCGTGCATGCTCAGCGCCAGGACCCGCGTATGCGGCGCGGACTCGGCCAGGCGACGCGTAGCCTCGATGCCGTTCAGGCCGGGCATGGCCACGTCCATGACCACGAGCTCGGGCTTGAGCCGCTCGGCCATCTCGACAGCTTCGCGGCCGTCGCCGGCCTCGCCGACAATCTCCATGTCGCTTTGCGCCGAGAGGATCAGCCGGAATCCCTGCCGGACTACGGCGTGATCATCGGCCACCAAGATGCGGATTTTCTTGGCCATCGTGTGTAGGAGTGTCCGCGTTTCTCAAAGGCAGGTCGACTTCAATGCTCAGGCCGACGCCGGCGGGCGCCTGCAGGGCCAGCTCTCCGCCCATGCTGCGCGCAGTTCCCGCAATAACGCGAAAACTTGCCTCTTCGGACGC
>CAZRND010000097.1:0-5880 GCA_964601345.1 uncultured Acidobacteriota bacterium
GCGATGAACGCGCCGATTTGCGCGCGCAGCGGCGCAAAGGCCAGCAGGAACAGGATCACGTAGCCAAGTCCGATCTGCGTCAGCGTGTCTTCAAAAGTCCAATAAGTCTGGCGCGCATTCAGCGAGCGAAGGAAAATCCCCAGTAACATGAGGGCGGCGCTGCGCCATGCCGCGTGGCCGAGCATCTGTGTAAAAGTCTTGCCGCGGGCGAGCCGGGCGGCGATCGAGAAGGGAAGAGACGCACCCACGAGAAACGAGAACGCCGGCTGGATCAGATCGTGCAGCGAGCAGCCCTGCCACGGGACATGCTCGGTGTTGTAGGCCACGAGCCACCAGAAGAAACTGCCCGGATACGACTTCTCGACGCTCGAGAGGCGCATGATCTCCGCCAGCATCAAAAACATGACCAACCCTCGAAACGCATCGAGCGATGCCAGCCTGGTCTGCGGAGCGGAGTCGGAAGCCGCCATCGGTGAAGTATAATTTGTTTCTTCCTTCATGGTGTGGATTGGTATATCGCTGTTCGTCGCCGCGGCGCTCTGGCTGGTATGGCTGGTGGCGCGCGGTCCGCGCGTCGCGCCGTATCCGCGCTACGGATACCTCGGATTGCTCGTGATCGTCGTCGCGGAATTCCTGATGTTCCGCGGGCACACTCTCGTCTCCACTTACTTCACTCCCATCGTGTGGACTGGCTACATCGCCGCCGTCGATGCCGCCGTTTACTCGCTCTCCGGGCGGTCCCTGCTCGTCTCCCGGCCCGGCGAGTTTTTTGCCGTCGTAGCGCTCTCGACGCCGCTCTGGGTGGTCTTCGAAGCCTACAACCTCCACCTCGACAACTGGACATACGTGGGACTACCGCCGCACTGGATTCCGCGCTACCTCGGCTACGGATGGGCTTTCGCGACGATCTGGCCGGGGATGCTCGAGACATCGGAGTTGCTGCGCGCCGCCGGCCTGTGGCGCGAGACGCGGCCGCCGCTCCGCTTCTCGAGCGGCGCCGAGCTCGCGGCGATGGCCGCCGGCGCGGCGATGCTCGTTGTTCCGCTGCTGCTGCCGGTCAGCATCGCGGCCTATACGTTCGCCCTGGTCTGGCTCGGCTTCATCTTTCTTCTCGAGCCGCTGAACGTGCGGATCGGCGCGTCGTCCATTCTTGCCGACCTTGCGGCGGGAAATCGCGCGCGCTGTTACTCGCTTCTTGCTGCCGGGGCGGTGTGCGGCATCTTCTGGGAATTCTGGAATTACTGGGCGTCGGCCAAGTGGATTTACATCTTCCCGATTCTGCAGGGTGTGAAGATCTTCGAGATGCCGGCGCCTGGGTTTCTTGGCTTCCCTCCGTTTGCCCTTGAGACCTTTGCCATGTATTGTTTCGTAGTCCGCTGGACGGGCCATGCCCCTGAACTCTAGCCGCTTTCGCCTGCTGCTCGTCGGCGTGGCATTGACCGCGCTCGCCAGTCTCATCATCGAGCTGGCGCTGACGCGCCTATTCTCCGTGCTGCTCTTCTATCACTTCGCCTTCATGGCGATTTCGGTGGCTCTGCTCGGCATGGGCGCGGGCGGACTCTGCAGCTATTGGGTCGTGGGCGACGGCGACCTCGAAACGCTCTGGACGCGCTTCAGCGCGCTGGCCGGCGCGAACGCGCTGGTGACGGTCGCGGCGCTGGCCGTGATCCTGCAGATGCGCGTCTCGCTGACGGTAACTCTCGCAACGCTCGCGCCGCTCGTGGTGATCTACTTTGCTTCGGCGCTTCCGTTCTTCTTCACCGGCGTCATCCTCTCGGTCCTGCTCGCCCGCACCGTCGACAACGCCGGCGCGGTCTACTTCGCGGACCTGGCCGGCGCAAGCGCCGGAGCACTGCTGCTGATCCCGCTGCTCGACTGGCTGGGCGGACCGAACACGCTGCTCTTCGCGGCTCTCTTGTCGTCAGCGAGCGCCGTGGTCTGGGCGAAACTCGGGGGCGCCGAGTGGCGGCAGTGGGCTGCGCTGCCGGCCCTGCTCGCAATCCTGATCGCCGCGAATGCGCAGTTCCGTTTTCTCGACGTGCGCTACGCCAAGGGACAGCAGCTTCGCCGCGAGGTCTTCAGCCACTGGAATTCCTTTTCGCGCGTGGCGCTCGTCGAGGAGCCGGACGGTCCCTACATTCGCATCGACTCGGACGCGGCCACCCACGTTGCCGACGTGCCGCTCTCGGACGGCAAGTTCTGGCGCGCGCGCAGCGAGTTTGGCACCGACCTGGTGCATCAGATCATGCGGCAGGTGCATCCCGGAGCGTCCACGCTGGTCATCGGGCCCGGCGGGGGGCCGGACGTGGCCAACGCGCTCTTTGCCGGCAGCCGCTCCGTGACGGGAGTCGAGATCAATCCGATCATCGTCAACGAGATCATGCTCAAGCGCGCGCTCGATCTGAGCTACGGACTCTACCAGCGGCCCGACGTGCGCATCGTCATCGAGGACGGGCGCAGTTTCATCCGCCGCTCGTCTGCGCGTTACGGCGTGATCCAGGCAACGCTGGTGGACACGTGGGCGAGCACCGCGGCCGGCGCCTTCGCGCTCACCGAGAACAATCTCTATACGGTCGAGGCGTTTCGCGAGTATCTCCGGCATCTGGACTCGGACGGCATTCTCTCGATTACGCGCTGGGAGTTCCGCCAGCCGCGCGAGGCGCTGCGGCTGGTTTCGCTCGGCATCGAGGCGCTGCGCGAGGAGGGCGTGAGCGATCCGCGCGGGCACTTTCTCATCGTCGCCGACGGAAATCTCAGCGATCTTGGCAATAGCGCCACCTTTCTGATGAAGCGTTCGCCCTTCTCCGCCGATGAGCTCGAGGCCGTGCGCGTCGTGATGCGCGGCTCGCGCTGGATGACGCCGCTCTACATGCCGAACGCTACGCTCGATACGCCCTTCGACCGTCTGGTGCGCGCGCCCGATCCACTTTCTTTCGAGCAGGCTTATCCCTTCGACATCACGCCGGTACACGACAATCGCCCGTTCTTCTTCTTCACCGTGCGCACGCGCGACCTGGTGCGTCTCTGGCTGGCGAAGGAGAGCATGGACCAGAAGGTGAACCTCGGGCTGCTGATGCTGCTGGGGCTGCTCGCCGTCTCGGGGATCGGCATCGTTCTTTTCCTGCTGCTGCCCGCGCGCCTCAGCGCGCGGCTGCCGCGCGCGCCGGGCGTGCATCGCTGGCTGTTCTTTTTCACGGCTATCGGACTCGCCTACATCCTGGTGGAGATCGCCTTCATTCAGAAATTCGTTCTCTTCCTCGGACATCCGACGTATGCCTTGACGGTGGCGGTCTTCTGGCTGCTGGCCGCTTCGGGATGCGGCAGCTACTGGACGCGGCGTTTCGGCGATGACGCGATTGCGAAACGCCTTCCTCCGCTGCTCGTCGCAACCGCGATCATCGTAGGAGCGCAGGCGATGTTCGTGACGCCGCTGTTGACCGCGCTCGTCTCGTGGCCTCTCGCCGGGCGTATCGGCGTGGCCGCGCTTCTGCTCGCGCCCGCGGGATTTCTCATGGGCACGGCGTTTCCTACCGGCATGCGGCTGGCGCGGCGCGTTCACCCGGGCGTGCTGCAATGGGCTTGGGCGATGAACGCCGCGACCAGCGTGCTCGGTTCCGCTCTGAGCGTCTTCCTCTCGATTCACCTGGGCATCTGGCAGACCATGGCGGCGGGCGCCGGTTGCTATCTTTTGGCCGCAGGTCTAGCGCTAAAGGAGAAGTGAAGGTAAACTAAGCGTGAGAGGCTAATTCATAATGACGGAATTCGACATCACACGTAGACAATTCGCAAAGAGCGCGGCCGCGATCGCCGCGGCATTCGGTATCTCTAATTTCGAGCTTCCGGAGCTCGTTCCCACGGTGCACGCCAACGGAAACGGAAATCCCGTCGCTTGGGGCATGATCGGCCCCGGCAGCCGCGGCCTGGAACTGCTCAACCAGTTAAGCAAAATCCCCACAGGACGCTGCGTGGCGCTCTGCGACATCTATCCTCCGAACCTGAAGAAGGGCTCGGAAGCGATTGGCGGCAAGCCGGACACCACCGACGATTACCGGCGCCTGCTCGACCGCAAAGACATCGAGGCGGTGCTGATCGTCACGCCGCTGAATCAGCACTGCAAGATGGCCATCGACGCGTTGAGCGCCGGCAAGCACGTCTTTCTCGAGAAGACCATGGTCTTCAACGAAGGGGAGATCAAAGCGCTGCGCGAGGCGGTGGCCGCGCATCCCAAGCAGAAGTTTCAGGTGGGATTGCAGCGCCGCTACAGCGACATTTACCGCATGGCGATGGCCATGATCCGCAAGGGCGCCATCGGCAAGGTGACGCATGTGCGCGCGCAGTGGAATCGCAACAGCGACTGGCGGCGTCCGGTGGCCGATCCTAAGCTCGAGCGGCAGATCAACTGGCGCATGTACCGCGAATACTCCGGCGGACTGATGGCCGAGCTCGGATCGCACCAGCTCGACGTGGCCAATTGGGCGTTCGGCGCGGAGCCGCGCTCGGTGATCGGCATCGGCGGCATCGACTACTGGAAGGACGGGCGCGAGGTGTACGACAACATCCAGTGCGTCTTCGAATATCCGACCGCGCAGAAAGTCATCTACAGCTCGATGTTGAACAACGTGCATTACGAGTTCGGCGAACAGATCATGGGCGACGGCGGCACCATCGAGACCACGCTCATGGGTCCGAGCGGAACCGCCACGTTCTGGGTGGAGCCGAAGGTCAAGGCGGCCATGAAAGGCAAAGTCGCTGCTAAGGATCAATGGTGGGCCGGCGCGACCGTCACGGCCGACGCCAAGCAGGTCGGCTACGCCGTCTTCCCCGACGAGATCAACGAATCGATGTCCTTCATCGATCGTGAAATGAGCTACGCCAAGCGCTGGATGTCGCAGAAGGGCTGGTACGACGTGAAAGAACCCGGCAATCCCGTCGGCAAGCAGCTCGCGCACTTCTTCCTGACGATTCGCGACAACCAGCCGACCGTTTCGGACATCAACGTCGGCGCCGCCGACGCCGAGACGGTGATCTACGCCAATCAGGCCATGGACGAGAATCGCCGCGTCTACTGGCCGCAATACCGTACGGAATGATTGGTACGGAATGATCGGTGTTGTCGCCCTTCTAGGTCTTACGCTCCTTCGCTATGAAGCATCCCATGTCGCCATGGGATGCACTTACAAAATCGTCGTCTACGCTCCCAGCGAACAGATCGCCCGCGAAGTCACCGAGCAGGCCTTCGAGGAAGTCGACCGCCTCGACGCGCTCCTCAGCAACTACAAAAAAGACAGTGAGCTCTCCGATGTGAACCGGCGCGCATCAAAGG
The DNA here is from genome assembly GCA_964601345.1 of uncultured Acidobacteriota bacterium. Lineage (GTDB taxonomy): Bacteria > Acidobacteriota > Terriglobia > JAJPHL01 > JAJPHL01 > CAZRND01. The sequence goes on from CAZRND010000097.1 coordinate 5,324, forward strand.
GTCCGGTGAAAGTTACGCCGGAGTTTTTCCGTTTCGTGCAGGCGTCGGACGATTACCGCCGCCAGACTTGGGGCGCGTTCGACATCACCTTGGGCAAAGGACGCCTGGCGCTCGATCCGCAGAATTACACGGTGGAGTTTACCGATCGGGCTGTGCAGCTCGATCCTGGGGGCATCGGCAAGGGCTGGGCCGTGGACCGCGCCGTGGCGATCCTGAAAGAGGCGGGCATTCGCAGCGCGCTCGTCGACTCGGGGATGAGCACCATCTACGCGATTGGGACGCCGCCAGACGCTCCCAGAGGACAAGAAGGTTGGAAGGTGACGGTACGGTCGCCGCGCTCGAAGGACGAAGCGATGCTCACCGTGCTGCTCAAAGACAACTCGCTCTCGACGTCGGCCACGTACGAGAAGGGCGAGCACATCGTCGATCCGCGCACGCATCGCCCGCCCACGGGTATTACCACGTCGGTCTCCTTCGCGCCTACGGGCACGGAGAGCGACGCGCTCTCAACCGCGTTCTTTGTATTGAAGCGCGAAGGCGCATCGAAGTATCTGCGC
>CAZRND010000097.1:5890-15815 GCA_964601345.1 uncultured Acidobacteriota bacterium
CCCGCCAACCGCGCTTTCCTCTGCGATCCCGACTGTTCGTGGGTGAAGTAGCTTACCAGTCCACGACCGAACCGTCGTCGGGATCGAATTCCGCGCGGTAGTGATCGAGGTAATTGCGCGGCTCGCCGACTTCGGCGCGGACCTTGTCTTCGTCGAGCGTAATGCCGAGGCCCGGCTCGGTAGGCAGCTCGCGATGTCCGTTCTTCACGGGAGGCAGCGGCTTGGCCAGCAGCGGATGCTCGGCGTCGCCGCGTTCCTGTACCAGGAAGTTCGGAATCGATGCCGCCACCTGCAGGCTCGCCGCCAGCGACACCGGACCCTGCGGATTGTGCGGCGCGAGCGGCAGGTAGTAAGCCTCGGCCATGCCCGCGATCAGGCGCAGCTCGGTGATGCCTCCCGCGTAGCAAACGTCCGGCTGCAGAATCGCGGCGGCCTTCTTTTCCAGAATCTCGCGGAAGCCGAATTTCAGAAAGATGCGCTCGCCGGTCGCGAGCGGGATGTGCGTCTTCCTGGCCAGGTCAGCCATCATATCGACGTTGAGCGGCTGCACCACTTCTTCGTAGAACCAAGGCTGGTACGGCTCGAGCGCCTTGATGAGCAGCGCGGCGGTCGGCGGCTCGACCGCGCCATGAAAGTCGATGCCGATGTCGATCCCCGGGCCTTGCCGCTCGCGCAGCGCCTTGAATCGCTCGGCGACTTCCTGCACGAACTTCATGCCCTCGACGTATTTGAACGCCGTCCGCGCCGCGCGCGGCGCAACCTTCATGGCATTCACGCCGGTCTTCTCGTTGACTGTCCCGTAGACGCGAATGCGGTCGCGCATTGGACCGCCGAGCAGCTTGTAGACCGGCACGCCGTAAATCTTGCCCTTGATGTCCCAGAGCGCCTGGTCGATGCCGCTGGTGATCGACGTCTTGATCGGCCCGCCGCGGTAGAACGCGCCGCGATGAATGGCCTGCCAGTGATAGACGACGCGGTTGGGGTCCTGCCCAACGAGATAGTTCGCCGCTTCCATGGCGCCGGCGGCGCAGGCTTTGGCGTCGTCCTTGAGCATCTCGCCCCAACCGTGAATTCCGGCGTCAGTCGAGATCTTCACGAAGACCCAGGAATTCTTGAGGACGAAGGTTTCGACCTTGGTGATCTTCACCTTGTCGTTCGGCCCCACGGCGGCGGCATCGGTGCGCTCGCAGGTGAAGAACGAATCGAGGGCGTAGAGTCCGGCGGCGCCGAGCGTCCCGCGGAGCAGCGTGCGGCGGTCCATTTGCGCTAGTGGCATAGAAACGGCTCCTTCCGGAAATCTTATCAGAGGTCAGCGCATGTAAACCCAAGCCAACGGATGCCGCCGAAATTGAACCGGCGAGTAGCGCCCGAATCCAGCGGTCCAAACAAACGAACCGCGCCCACTGATTGTTGATAGGAAGTTGCTTGCCACGGGGCGCTCGGATTAACTTCGACGGGCAGTTTAATCACGCAAGCAGACGGAGGGCAAGGTGGTAAGCTACGGCTATGACGGAGCGGGACTAGTGAACTACGCTGACGTGCGTGTACAGGCGTGCTAAAACCTATCACCCAAGCTATGAATAAGAGGCAAACTTTCGCGATCGCGCTCACCTGTCTAGCCTTGGCAGCCACAGGAGCGACACTCGCCCAACGCCAGACCACCCTAATCCAAAGACCAGTTTGGATCAGTAGAGATATCAAGTGGCAGGCTGCACCGAAGGAGTACAATCCGAATCTCAGCGCAGGGCACGCGACTGTTCTCTACTTCGCGACCGATGGCAGATTTGGAATGTTGCAATGCCTCATCAACCGTGTAGGTTCCGTCCTGACGATAAGCGTTGGAGACGGATACGCGATACACGAGGGGCAGTGGGCTTCGGTTGAGAATCGCATTACGCTGCACGAACGCCTAGTCTATGAAACGTTGCCAGCGATCGGAGGAACATATCCGGGCCCGGAAATCGTTGAGATTGCAATGTTGGCTGCAAAAGGACAAAGACTTCAGTTGGGCCAAGCAAGTTTTGTTCCGGCTCCCGCAACCGAAGAACTGCGCCCGCCACGTCTCGAACAAGACTTCTTCAAGTTTCGCGGCGGGCGGTAACCCGTCGCCCTCTGGCCATCACCCGCTCGACGGTTCGATGCAGGAGCAGTGCTGGCCGGCAAACGAAATGCAGCACGAGGCGGCTCGTCAATGTGCACTTGGAGACCCAGCCCCGTGTATGCCGTGACGCAATGAGACCTTCATATACGAAAGCCTTTCTTGCCCTGGGGATATCCGTTGGTATCAATGCCATGCTACTGGCAGTGAGTTTTCTCCTCTCGCTCTCACGAGAAGACGTTCCCATAGTATCGAAGGCAGTTGAAATGCTTGGATGGCCAGGTGGCATCATCGCCGAACTGGTAGTGGGTCAGGGCCATGAATGGACGCAAGTTGTCGCCTCTATCTTTGGATCAGTCGGCTTCTATTGGTTGGTGGCATGGTTGGGGGTCACGTTTTTGTCCGGTTCCTTCTCAAAATGACGTTCATAAACGGTTGAGGTTAGGTAGCCCTACATGAGAGAGGTGCAAGCCAGGTGATGAAACTTCGTTGCTGCATATGTGGCAAGATACTCCAGCAGGGAGAAACGGATAGTTACTCGGTCCAGGTCCGGAAACTCAATGGCGGCTCACCCGAGATGGTCTGGGCACATGGCCCTTGTCTGCGCAAGGTCATTCCAGTGATCGCGGTGGAGATCCCCGAGCCCCCAAGCGACACCTGACCTGCCCGAAAGCGGGTATGCCGGTTGGACACGCATAGGGTTCTTTCGTCGGAATGGGGTTGGTGGTACGCCACGCCCAGAGGGCTGCTGCGGTGTGAATCGCGCCGTTAACCTGTCGGTCTTTCGTTTCACACATTCTCCACAATCCCAGCGATTCCCGGTGTAGCCGCCCGCGGCCAAAGGCCGTTACCAAGAAGACTGTATCCTCAGTCCCTTTCGCCGCTATTATCGTCCTTCCCTTAAGATGTGAGGAAAGATGAACGATTCCGAACGCAAGTCCAAGATCCTTGATGTCCTGCGCGTCGCCAGCGGCAATTTCCTGGAGATGTACGACTTCATGGTCTTCGGCTACTACGCTTCTTACATCGGACGGGTCTTTTTTCCATCGGGGAACGAGTATGCGTCGTTGATGCTGTCGCTGATGACGTTTGGCGCCGGGTTTCTCATGCGCCCGCTCGGGGCGATCGTTCTTGGCGCCTACACGGATCATCACGGGCGGCGCGCCGGCCTGCTGATGACGCTCCGGCTCATGGCCCTGGGAATTCTCTCCATTGCCTGCATGCCCGGCTATCACATACTTGGGCTGCTTGCGCCGCTCCTGATCGTCTGCGGGCGGCTGCTGCAGGGATTCTCGGCCGGAGCAGAGCTCGGGAGCGTCTCCGTGTACCTGTCGGAGATTGCCACGCCAGGGCACAAGGGTTTCTACGTCAGTTGGCAATCGGCCAGCCAGCAGGTCGCCGTAATGTTTGCCGCGGCGCTCGGCGTGGCGCTGAACTCGCTTCTCACGCGGGAGGGCATGGAACAGTGGGGATGGCGCATACCCCTGCTGGTTGGTTGTCTGATCATCCCGCTCCTGTTCCTTCTCCGCGAATCGCTCGCCGAGACCAAGGAATTTGCGGCTCGCAAGGTTCGTCCTTCCACGGAGCAAATTCTGCTGTCGCTGGCTGCGAACTGGCGCGTGGTTGGGATCGGCGCGTTGCTGACGACGATGACCACGGTGTCCTTCTACTTGATTACAGCGTACACGCCCACGTTCGGCCGCACGGTGTTGCGTCTCGCTGAAGCGGATGTCCTGATCGTTACGCTGTGCGTGGGCGCGTCGAATCTGTTCTGGCTGCCGGTGATGGGCGCGCTCTCTGACCGGATCGGGCGGCGTCCGCTGCTACTCGCCTGCACCACACTGGCGATCGCATCGGCGTATCCGGCGATGTTGTGGCTGACGGGAGCGCCATCTTTTGCAAGGCTTCTGGAGGTGGAGCTTTGGCTGTCCTTCGTTTACGGCAGCTACAACGGGGCGATGGTCGTTTTTCTCACCGAAATCATGCCCGAGGACGTGAGGACCACCGGCTTTTCGCTGGCCTACAGTCTGGCCACGGCCATCTTCGGCGGATTCACGCCGGCGATCTGCACCTGGCTGATCCACGCCACGGGCAACGCCGCTGCGCCGGGATTGTGGCTCTCGTTTGCCGCGGCGTGCGGCCTGCTCGCAGCGCTGCTCGCTTAGCTTGTTCCGTGAAGTGAAGACTTTCCCATTTTGGACCGTGGACTCTTGAGCGGAGAGCGTCAAGCCCACAATTTTCAAGAGAAATATCAGCGGTTTAGCCGGTATTACGCCGACCGTTACATTGGCCTCCAACGTGCCAGTAACTCTAGCGAAGGGGACCTTATGACATCCAGGCGGCGGCTTCTCCTCATCCCGCTCCTTTTGTTGACAGGTGCGCCCGTGTCCGGCGCAGAAGCGCCGCACATTCTGATTGGCGTTTCCAACGTCCAGTCGGGCGCCTCGCGGGCTCTGGGGCAGAACTTGATGAGTGGCTCCATGGCCTATTTCGACTGGGTCAACAAGATGGGCGGCGTGCATGGCGCTCAACTCAAAGTGCTCCTCAAGGACGATAAGTATGAGCCCGACCCAGCCGTGCAAAACACCAACGACCTGATTACCAAGGACGACGTCTTCCTTCTTTTCGGCTACGTGGGAACTCCCACCCTTACGCGCATCCTGCCCCTGCTGAAGTATTACGAGGGCAGGGAGATGATCAACCTCGCTCCGTTCACCGGCGCGGATCCGCAACGACGTCCGCCCTACGACAAGTTCGTCTTCAATATTCGAGCGTCCTATCGCGAAGAGACGCGCGCTCTGGTGGACTACTTCTTCGCGAGAGGTCATCGGAAAATCGGCTTCGTGGGACAAGCCGACGCCTACGGGAAGAGCGGCGAGATCGGAGTCGTCGAGGCGCTCGCCGCCCATAGGTTGACCGTCGTCGATAGCGTCACCTATCGCCGGAATCAGCCCTACACGGAAAGTATGCGGCCACAGATGGATCTGCTGAGAGCCAAGGGCGCGGACGCGATCATCATGGTCGGCGCCTACGGCGCATGCGGAGGATTTGTTCGCGATGCCCGTCTCTCCGGGTGGGACTTGCCGATCGCCAACGTCAGCTTTGTGGGTCCCGATGCGATGCTGGCGCAACTCGCGGCCTCCTCCGCGGAATCCCATCGAGACCTGACCGCCAACCTGATTAACAGCCAGGTGGTGCCTTCTCCGGACGCCACCGGATACCGTTTGGTGGCCGATTACCGCGCTCACGTTGCGGCGGGCTCTGTCGGCTTCGTTTCTCTCGAAGGCTGGCTGAATGCCGTCGTGTTGGTGGAAGCGCTGAAGCGCGCTCCCGCAAATCCTTCCCGCGCGGATTTGGTTCGCGCGCTGGAATCCTTGCAGCAATGGGATGCCGGCTTGGGTGTTCCGCTGGAGTTTTCGAAAACCAGCCATCAGGCTCTTCATAAAGTGTGGCTCACGAAAACGGACAGAGGGCGCTGGGTTCCGCTGGAGGGGAAATAAACGTGAAAACCGTTTCCGCGAAATTGACGGCTCTGAATCTGGCTTGCGCGGTGCTCGTTGTCGGTGTCTTGTACGTGTTGATGAACAGGGAATTGACCAGCATCCTGAACGACCGGTTCATCAACCAAGGGCAAACCGTGGCCGCGGCCATGGCCAAGTCGGTCGAACCGTTTCTGGTGAATCACGATCTCACCTCGATCCAGTCCGCGCTCGATCAGGTCCTCGCCATTCAAGACGTGGAATGGGCTTACGTGATGGCGCCGGACGGCCAAGTGCTGGCGCACACCTTCGTCCCCAAGTTTCCCGACTCGCTGAAGGAGCCTAGCCGTTCCGGCAAGAGCGTTTGGCAGGCGATCCTGCCGGGCGGCGCGCAGGAGACCACCGTCTTCAGCAAGCCTGTGCTGACCGGCATTGTCGGTTCTGTGCATGTCGGGTTCAGCTCGCGGAACCTGGTCAGCGGGATTCAGCACATGGAGCGCGTGACCCTGTTGACCATTCTCCTGGTGATGCTGGTGGCGACGACGGGCGTCGCCGTGGTGAGCGCGCGGGTCACGGCGCCCATCCGGGAACTGACCGAAGCCGCCGGGCGGCTCGGAGTGGAAGGCAGCGCGGCCTTCCAATCCCTGGCGGTTCGAACCAACGATGAAGTCGGCGTGCTCACGCGAACTTTCAATCGTATGGTGGCCGAAATCCGGGAGGATCGCGCCACGTTGGAACAGCGGGTGCAGCAACGCACCGCCGAATTGGCCGCGCGAACCGCGCACCTTCATGCCTTGATCGAAAACAGTCCCCTGGGCATCGTCGTGCTCGATCCGGCCGGCCTGATCCAGATGTGCAACCGGGCGTTCGAGCGGCTCTTCGAATGGCGGCAGGAAGAAATCTACGGAAAGGACCTCAATACGGTGATCGCTCCCGGCGATCTGGCCGCCGAAGCGGCGGCCATGTCCCAGCGCACCCTCGCCGGAAAGAGCATGCACCTGACGTCCGAGAGGCGCCGCCGGGATGGCTCCGTCGTCGACGTCGAAATCGATTGCGTGCCGCTGGTGGTCGAGGGGAACAGCATCGGCAGTTTCGGCTTGTACCAGGACATCAGCGAACGCAAGAAATACCAGGAGCAATTGCTGGAAGCCAAAGAGGCGGCGGAAGCCGCCACTCGCACCAAGTCGGAATTCCTGGCCAACATGAGCCACGAGATCCGCACCCCCATGAACGGAATCATCGGGATGACCGATCTGGCGCTCGACACCGACCTGACCCCCGAACAACGCGATTACCTCGGGATGGTCAAGTCTTCCGCGGACACTTTGCTGACCGTCATCAACGACATTCTGGATTTCTCCAAGATCGAAGCCGGCAAGATGGATCTTTCGCCCGTCGAATTCAACCTCCGCGACTCCTTGGGCGACACCGTGAAGTTCATCGCCTTTCGCGCGCATCAGAAAGGTCTGGAACTCACCTGCGACATTCCCTCCGCGCTGCCCGAAAGCGTCGTGGGCGATCCGGACCGGCTGAACCAGATCATTGTCAACCTGTTAGGCAACGCCCTGAAGTTCACGGAGAGAGGCGAAGTCGGCGTCAAAGTCGAGGAGGAGTCTCGCGCCGCGGATCATGTCTTGCTGCACTTCAGCATCTCGGACACCGGCATTGGCATCCCGCTCGCGAAACAGCAACTGATTTTCCAGGCCTTCTCGCAGGCCGACAATTCGACGACCCGGCACTACGGAGGGACCGGCCTGGGCTTGACCATATCCGCGCGCCTGGTGGAAATGATGAATGGAACCATTTGGGTGAAGAGCGAGCCGGGCGTGGGAAGCGTATTTCATTTTACCGCCCGCTTCGGGTTGGCCGGCAATCTGAGCGGCGCCGCGGAAATGAAGCTGCCATCGGATTTGGAAGGCATGCCCGTTCTGGTGGTGGACGACAATGCGACCAACCGCCGCATTCTTTGCGAAGTCCTGAAGAACTGGCACATGGTGCCGGATTTGGTGGATGGCGGCCGGGCCGCCCTCAAGGCCATGGAGACCGCGACAACGACCGGAGGGTCCCACGCCTTGATCCTGCTCGATAGCCAGATGCCCGGCATGAGCGGCTTCGATCTCGCGGAGCACTTGCAGAGGAATCCGGATTTGACGCATGCTCCGATCATCATGCTGACTTCCGCCGGAATCCGCGGCGATGCCGACCGTTGCCGGAAGTTTGGGATTGCCGCTTATCTGACAAAACCGATCAAGCAATCCGAGTTGCTAACCGCAGTGTTGAAGGTGCTCGGAGGCGCCGGCCTGGAAGCCGAGAGACCCTTAGTGACCGGACACAGGCCTACAGCCAACCGCCGCGGCCGCCGCAACATCCTCTTGGCCGAAGACAATGCCGTCAACGCCAAGCTGGCCGTACGGCTGCTCGAGAAGCAAGGGCATGCCGTCCGGCTGGCGGCCAGCGGCAAGGAAGCCGTCGAGGCGTTCCTGGCAGAGCCGTTTGATTTGATCCTGATGGACGTGCAGATGCCCGAGATGGACGGCTTCGAGGCGACCGCCAGGATTCGGGAGAAGGAAAAGGCGAGCGGAGGTCATGTCCCGATCGTGGCTCTTACCGCGCACGCCATGAAAGGCGACGAAGAGCGTTGTCTGGGGGCCGGGATGGACGGCTATCTCTCGAAACCCATCCGGTCCAACGCTCTTGAGGAAGCGCTGGAGCGGCATTTGCAAGATAACCCGCCGCTCTCCGTGAACGAAGCTCGCCCTTGAGCGCCGGATTCGTGACGGTCAGAAAATATATCCGACCGCCAGGTTGAAGTGGTCGCCCCGCTCGTTGAAGGGCTGCTGGTTATAGAAGTCCGTCAGGAAGCGCCGCCACTCCGCGGCGAGCGTGAACTGCGGCGATAGCTTGTACATCACGTTGCTCATCACCGTCCGGTTCCGATTGCGATCGCCCGCGCGCAGATTGGTTGCTTCGGAGGACTCGAGTCCATAGGCAAGATTCCACTGCCAGCGCGGCGCCGGTTGCCATTGCGCCTGCGTCCATCCGCCGCTGGTCCCGACGCCATGCGCGCCCGGCGTTCCCACCGGCAGGATCGCTTGGCCGATGCCGGCGCTGAAGATTCCCAGCGCGCGGCCGGTGAAGCCCTCGCCCGTCAGCGTGAAGCGCGGGTGAAGCGGCAGTACGTAGTCGAGCGCCACGCCCCAGGAGTCCACGCCTTGCTGGATGTTGCGGGTCCCGATCACGCCGGCGTTCTTGCCGCGGCTGTAGTGCGCGCTGGCGCCGATCGTGGCGTCTTTGCCGTACCGCTTCGTGGTCCAGCTCAAGCGGTTGTCGAAGCCCGGCAAGCGTCCGCGTTCGCCGCTGGCGGGAGCGCGAGCGGTCGAGAATCCGGCGGGATAGTCGCCGACGTTGGGATCGGTGGCGGCAATCTGCCACAGAAAGGAGCCGCCGTTGGCCAAGGCCGTTCGCCATTCCGCGCGCAGTTGCGCCGTGCGAATCCAAGGATTGCCGGACGCCGCCATCGCGGGGATGGCAAAGCCGGCCAACGACGCCGGATTCAGCGGCGCAAAGACCGACCAGTCCTGTCCGCCGATGAGCGAGAAGCTCTGCCAGTCCATTCGCCCATAGGCCAGGCGCAGGCGAAACAGATCCATCCCGATGCCGTTGGCCAGCGACGCCTTGCCGCCGAAGAAGTCGCCTTCGATGACGGCGCCAAGCCTTGCGCCGGCAACCGTCAGAGGACTTTGATAGCGAGCTCCGAGGCGCGTCTGCCGCGCGGTCATGCCAAAGTTCTTGTCGCTGCCCGCGGCATCGGTCCCCTGCTTGCCTGCAAACAAGGGAATATCGCTGTTGTTGGTGAGAGACGTGTTCAAAAACGAATTCCAAAGGACGGTTCCGTATACCGTTACGGGTCCCGAGGCCGGTGCTGTTTCTTTTTTGGCGACGGCAGCGAGGGCGGGCGCGGCCGCTTGCGTTAAGGCCTGCGTCTTATCAGCGGCCGATTCCACGCGCGCCAGGTCCGCCTTGCTGATGATCCCTTTTTCGGCCAGGATGCGCGCCAGAACAGCGGCGGAATCCTGCGCCGCGGCGGACGTTGCCGCCAGCAGACACACAAACAGGGTAGAGGTTGCGCAACGCATATTTGCTCCTGCCTTTCTCTAACTTCATATCGGCGGGAGTCACGAACACATTAAGTGAAGGTGCGGTTTTGGTGAAAAGTTGGGATAAGTCCTGTGTACTTATCGCCTTAACTTTTCACAGTGGGCTGAAAAGTTCGTGGAAAGTTGGTGGAAAGTTATGGTGGCCAGGGACGGAATCGAACCGCCGACGCCGGCCTTTTCAGGGCCGCGCT
>CAZRND010000098.1:0-15799 GCA_964601345.1 uncultured Acidobacteriota bacterium
ACCCGACGCTCCAGTTTACGTTCTCGAACACGGCGGGCAGTGGATCGATGGATGTCAACCTTGGCCTCATCAATTACACGACGATAGGCTCGAACGCCTGCTTCTTCATGTACTCGGTGAGCGCAGGTCTCCTCGCCCTGGTGAACGACGCCGGCACCGGCTGGGTATCAGATCCGTTGATCGCATTCGATCGGTACGGCAACGGCGTGATCCTGTCAAACCTCAGCAATCCCCCTAGCGCCACGACCAATAGCCAATGTTCCATCGCAGCCGCAGGAGCCACGGTCGCCTACACTGCGACCTCGGTGATCCTGACGCTACCGATTTCTTTCAAGTCACTGACTCAGTCACCTACAGCCCTTGTCGGGCCGCGCTTCGTCTTCATGAATGTCGGCGGCACGAGCCAATGGCAGCAAGCAAACTCGATCTTGGCCTATTCCGTTCCGAAAGTCGCGCCCAGCATCACCAGCTTCACTGGCTGCAATCCGCCGACGGTATGCTCGCCGACTACCGGCGTCGGCCTGAGCGCCGATTACAAACTAAAATTCCACGATCCCAATGGCAGGGGCTATATCAGCCTGGCCGCTATGTCTGTCAGCGCGGCGAGCAACACGGTGGTTCCCGGGACCGACTGCATTGTCTTGTATTACCCGGATTTTCAGGCAGCCTATTTGGAGGACAATTCGGGAACGCCGAGATGGAACAATCCCGTAGCGGTTGGCAGTACCGCCACGGATACCAACGGCCGGTGCACGCTCGCCGCACCCGTTCCGGGCGTGGACAATAACGACTTAACCGTCACCTTCCCGCTTTCTTTCAACTCGACGACGTTTTCCGGCACCAAGACCGTTTTTAGCTTGGTGCAGAACAAATATCCGGACAGCGGCTCCTTTTTGAGTTCGGGAGTCCTGAACCAAGGCGCCTGGTGGGTAGCCGCCTTTCGCGTGAGCAGCGACCCTGTGCTGCCTCAGATCCTTGGGCCGTTAGACACTCTCGCGCTTACTGCAGATGCGCCGGCCGTTGCGCCTGCATGGTCGCTAGATGCTCCTTACGGGAGCTTCGATCCACTCACCAATCCGGGCTCCCACACCACGTACACAGCGCCCGATGCCATTTCGGGCACGGCCAACATCTCGATCATCGCGACGAGTTCGGGAATGCCTCCGGTCAGCGTGCCGGTGACCCTCAAAGGGCTGACGATCACGCCAAGCAACTCGCCCAATCTGTTGAGACCCGGCGGTTCGCTCACCGTCGTAGCCAGCTTCCCGGTGGCCTGGTCGGTCGAGCCGTCGGCCGCGGGAACTATCTCTTGCACCGGCGGCGCTTCAACTTGTTCGACTGCCACTTTCCATGTGGCCGCGTCACTAGGGCCAGACACTTCCGCGGCCATCACTTCCGCGGCCATCAAGGCTGTTTACAATCACGGCGCTCAGGAGATCCTAAACGTCACCTTGCGTCCGCCGGTCGTGATGCGCGCCGGAACACCGCTTCAAGTCATTAACGGCTCGGCGCCTGGCATGGGACGGGACGCCTTTCGGCCTTTCTGGGCGAACATTCCAGTTAACTGGTCTGTCAACCCCAACAACGTCCCCGCTGGCGGTTCGTTCAGTCCAAATCCTACCGATCCGAACGGGCAGAATTCGACCACGACGTTCCAGATGGGCCACTCTGCTGGGAATACTGTGACGGTAACAGCGACCGATCCGCGCGATTCAACGAACTTCGCCAGTGCGACAGTGCCGGTGCTCTCCCTGACTGTCAATCCCAATATCTCTAGCTTCAGCATGGTCTCCAGCCAGACTGCACCCGTCACGCTGACCATTTCTGCTTCCAATTTGACTGGCAATGTGACACTAAGCATTGCTACAGCCGGGTTTTCTGCTAGTTTCAGTCCCGTCACGGTGAGCCTTCCCAGTTCTGGCACCGTCAGCTCGACGGCTACGATCTCCACCACTACGTCACCAGGCCAATACCCCGTCATACTCAGGGCCACGTCGGAAGCGCAACCAGCCGTGGTAGTCGACACGACCATCGCGATCACTGTGTTGCCGGATTTCCACATGGGAAACGCACCTGCGATCACCCTTCACGACGACCGCGGAACGGTGACCGGCACCAGTGAACTCGGCATTTCTGTCGACGGCGGCTGGCCTTCGGGCACTAACGTTGAACTCAGTATCTTCACTAACCCGCCAGCGGGCTGGCAGGTGTGTTTCGCTTCGTCCACTTCTACCTGTTCCTCCACCGCGTCCTGGTCTACCCTCAACCCGGTTGTTTCGGTCTCCGTTACTTACACCGGCACGGCCAATCCACCTACGGGCTTCGGTTTTACCATCCGGGGCCATTCCGGGAACACAAACCATGACCTGCAGGTGAGTGTTGGCGACGTCTTCGGCTTCACTGTCGACCACTTTTGGTATGGCGTGGTGATGGGCAGGCCGGCGCGCTTCAACTTCACACTGTCGGGTACGGGCGGATCCGCGATCTCATTCGATGTTTCGTGCTCCAAAAACTGTCCGTCATCGTGGTCGCCTCCCGGGATCGGTAATTACACAGGCGACGGGCAAGTCTCCTACGAGGTGACTCCGCCGGTGATCGCGGGCGGCGACTTTAGCGGTTTCATCACCGTGACCGCCAAGGACGCTGCGAACAATACCAACAGTATCGTCATCCAACTGGATGCCTACTACTTACCGGATGGCGCCACGGCGCCCGATATGACCAACATAAGCGGAAGCGCCAGCGGCGCTTCGGTTACCGCGCATGACTCTGCCGGCTTGACGACACTTGGGCTGAACTACTGGTTCCTCAAGAGCGGTATCGTATGCATAGGGTCGATTACGGCACCAGAAAATATCCGCTACACCGATCCCACCTGCCCCATCAGCATCGCGGCAGGTACCGACGACTTTACCGCGGTACCGACCGTGGGCACGCTGGCGATTACCACGAGTTTTAGTGGTGCAGCCATGTCGGGCCCGGCCGAGATCTACGCGGGCGCAATTGACGCGAACCAGGTAGCCTTCTACGCCTTCGTGGCATCGGTGACCGTGGGCGGAGAGGCGGCTCCCCAAAGCGTCCGCAGGCAAAACGACTCCGCAAGCGGCGTGGCCGCGGGCAACGGCAACGGGAATGGAAACGGCTCGATCTCCGGCCGGCTGGTCGACCCCGAAGGCAATCCCATTGCCGGCGCAATCGTACATAGCCTCCGCCCGCCGCTTTCGGCTCCGTCCTCCAGCAAGTTCGCGAAATCGGCGGCGGACGGCTCGTTCTCGTTAGGCAGCCTGGATAACGACGACAAACACAAAGTCTGTGTCGAGATCGGCGTGCTCGGTTTCCTCAATCCATGCATCTGGAATCTCAACGGTCCGGGGTTGTCGATCTCACCAGGGAAACCGAATATCTCGAACCTGACGGTGGCCCTCGAGAGAGGCGGCACGTTGAAACTGCGGATTCTCGATCCCAACAAGTTGCTGGACGCGACCGAGCAGTCCGCGAAGGTCAAGCTTCGGGTGACCGGGCACGATGGCGGCGGTCCAAGCCTCGAACAGCCGGCCCGGCAACTGGCTGTGCCGGGAGGTCGCGACTACAACGTGCTGGTCCCGATGGACCGCGCGGTGAAGTTGCGGATCATCAACCAGAAGTTCGATTTCAAGGATGCGGATGGCAAGGTCCTGAAGGACGGGATCATCGAGATCCCGGCAAAGTATTTGTCGAAGGGAAATAACACTCCGATTGTGCTTATCGTCGCGGGGACACATTGAGGAGTAGGCATACGATGAAACCAGCGGGCGTGTCCCAGAGAAACGCAGGCCTCAGGGAAGGTGAAAGGAGAATCCCAAAAATGAAAACGGTCAGCATTGCTCTAACACTCCTTCTATTGACTTGCGCCTTATCGGCCGCCAAAGGCAAGCACGAGCAAATTGAGACCGTCTACTTCTCGATCGATTCCACATCGGGTCTCTTCCCTCGAGCCGTTACCCGACCTAAGGGTCGCTTCGTGTTGATCGTCAGGAACAAGCTTGGCAATGCCAACTTGGTCATGCGGCTCGATGACGACAAGGGCAACCGGAAGCTGGACATTTCCCTGAAAGACTCTAACGGGGACTGGTGCGCCGTCGTCGATTTGACGCCCGGCACGTACGTATTCTCGGAAGCTGCAATTCCAAATCTTCGTTCTACGATCACGGTGACGCCATGAGAAGGTGCGTCAGGATCTACTCGATGAAACAAGCGAATTGGACTGTGACCGTTCTCCTGCTGGCATTCCCACTATGCGCCCAAACGTACACGGCGCTCGACGGGACAACTCCGCCTTCCCTGGCTGCCGGAACGCCGTCTGGATCATACGTGTTGAGCGGATTTGAGAGTATGAACCTGTACAACGGAAATCTCAATTTCGCCCTTCCACTGTACCACGTGGAGGGTCGTGGAGACTCCGGATACACCATGATCTTGCCTCTTCAAATGAATTGGCATGCGGAAAGGAGAATCGTAAACACGAATGATGGATCGTACATACTCAACCCACACTATGGCAGCAGTTGGTCGCCGCCCCGGTACAGTCCCGGGATTGTTACCGGGAGAACGATCGACGATCTCGTCACTGCGACCTACGACTGCGGCGGTCCGGTCGGGGTCGTCCGGCAGACAGGCTACGTTCTCACACGTTTGACGTTTGTATCCGGGGACGGGACCGAGCATGAACTGCGTGACCAATCGACCGGTGGACAACCGAAATATCCAACCAGCACCTCCGGAGCCATCGGTTGTGCCGATCCGGTGGGGACGAATCGCGGGAAAGTTTTTACTTCTGCCGACGGAAGCGCCATGACATTCATCTCGGACGCTGACGTCGTCGACAATCCATCTCCCACTCCGCCGCGATACATCTATCCGACAGGTTGGCTCTTCTTTCCGAATGGCGTGCGTTATCGAGTTTCGTCAAGCCGGATCACTCAGATTATCGATCGCAACGGGAACACAGTCACAATAACCTATCCGGTAGGCTCGGCGAGCATCACGGGCATGACGGTGAAAGATGCGCAGGACCGAACGATCACGGTTATCTATGCAGACACTGCAGGCCTGAATGGCCCGGCTACAACGGACGACGTCATCACTTATCCCGCCTACGGCTATGGCTCAGGTTCTAGCGCAGTTCCCGCGACTCGTACAGTAAGGGTCCGCTTCGGCCTGATCAGTTCGGTGCTAGCATCCGGACAGACGCCCACGACGCCTGCTCTACTCTTTCCCTCGCTGAACGGTGACTCCGCGAACAACTTCAACCCCTACATGCCAGTGAAGGTGATCTTGCCGAACAGCGCCGAGTACAATTTCACGTACAACAGCTATGGCGAACTTGCCGGAGTAACGCTGCCCACGGGCGGCGGCTTCCAATACGAGTGGACGGCTCGCTGTCCCGCGTCCGCTCCGAATTGCGATACGATTTACACAGGCGATGAATACAACGAGAGGGTGATCGCGCGCTATGTCAAGAAGCGAGTCGTGTTGTCTTCGCCCGGAGTAACCGAAAAGACCGTGTACTATACTCCGGCCTACGCGGCGCTCGCCGATACTTTGTATCCGAGCCGGTCAAGCACGATTGTCACCGTCGAACACAGGCAGGGATCAGATCTGGCTGGGAGTCTTCTTTCCAAGCAAAAGCACTATTTCCTCGGCGATCTGAGCGATCCAACGGCCTACATGTCCTCTCCCAACATCTTCTATCCCCGGTGGTGGGACGGGCAGGAATTCAAGACTGAGGAGTACCGAGATCAAACGAACGTCGAGCGGAAGACGCAGCAGACGTTTGGGCAACGGGCTTGCTCCGCGAGCCTCCAGCCTTGCTGGTACACACCAACCGGAGGGGATCCCGCAGGGGATTATACACCGGCGCGAGATGTCTACGTTTGCCAGTCCGCGTCGACCTGGGTTCCAACCTCGCAAACCTCAACACAAATCCTGCTGTACGACAAGTACAACAATCTTACTGACCGCTGGGAATACGATTATGGTTCCGGCCCGTCGATAGCGGCTAGCTGTCCCGCCGCTCCTTCTTCGAATAGCGGCTACACTCGCCATTTCATTACGAACTATCTCGCGTCGATTGGGTCTGTTGTGTACGATGCTTATGCTCCGACAGACACGACGCGTTCCGATCCGGCCCAGGCGCCGGTGAGCATCCATGTCCGCAACTTTCCGACGTCGCAGCTTGTGAAGGATTCGGCCGATGGCTTCGTTTCGCGCGCCGACCACGCTGTGGACGAGGCTGACCGGACGCCCCAGGCAGCTAGCGGGATTACAGAGCATCTTGCTTCCTACGGGACGAGTTTTACCACCCGCGCGAACCCAACGCGAATTCGCGCATACGCCGATTCGAGCACTTACATCGACTTCCGCCAGTCGTTCGATATCGGCGGCAATGTGGTCAGCACAGTGGACGGCAATGGAAATACCGCCACGGCGGACTATAGTTGCGGATTTCTCTACCGGCACTCCATCACCAAGGGCGGGCTAACAAATACGACCAACTGGGATTGCACCAGCGGCAAGCCGACCAGTCTAGTAGACCCCAACCTTGTGACGACCACGCTCAAATACGAGGACCCGCTTCAACGTCTGACGCAAGTGATTCGGGCGGACGGAAAGACCGAACAGAACCAGACCACATACAAATACTGCGATCCTGGCGCCGCTTGCTCACCAGCGAATTCCGCTACCGCAAAATCCGACCGAACGAGTTTCAACGACAACGCGCTCCCTACGATGAGCGTGTTTGACGGCTTGGGCAGGACGACCGAGACGCGGCAATACTTGGACGCCAATACGAGTGGGAACAACTATATTGCGACGCTGACAAACTATGATGCCATGGGCCGGACGTGGAAGTCGTCCAATCCAGGCGATACCAACAACTGGACGGAGACGTTGTACGACTTCTTGGGTCGGACCCTGACCGTGACTGCGCCCGGCGGTGCGACGACGTACTCCAAGTACGGTGGCAACAAAACCACGGTGCGCGATCCCGCCGGCAAGTGGCGTAGCACGACTACGGACGCCCTCGGCCGGCTAACGAGCGTGGTGGAAGATCCTACCGACAACATTGCCGTCGGAACGACTACCTATAGCAACACTTCCGCAGTCGATCCTCCTTTGGCAACCTACTACGTCTACGATGGACTTGATGACTTGAAACTGGTCTGCCAGGGAGGAACTCTCTCCGACAACACCTCCAACGCTACCTGCACCGGCGGGCAGTCTCGAAGCTTCGCATACGATGGTCTGAAGCGCCTGACGAGCGCCACGAACCCCGAGACCAATACGATCATCTATGCCTACTTGAACGGAAGCTCGCCATGTGCCGGCGACCCGAGCCTGCCTTGCGCGAAAATGGACCATCGGAACGTAGTGACCGTGTTTCAATATGACGCCCTGAATCGCGTCACGCAGAAGTTCTACAACGACGGCACTGCCACGGTGTCCTATACCTACGATGCCCACCTGACCTCGCCGCCAACGGGACTGACGAGCTATCCCAAAGGCCGGCTGACGGCGGTGACCAACAGCAGTTCGCAGACCAAATATGACGCCTACGATGCACTCGGCAGAGTGACCTACAGCACGCAGAAGACGGAGGGCGTTTCTTATACCTTCGGGAACCTGAGCGACATCACTCAGCCCGGCTACGAGTACAACTTGGCCGGAGCGCTGACGAAGATGCGCTTGCCTTCGGGCAAGATGGTAAGCTACGCCTATGACGGAGCGGGACGAGTGAACTACGCCGATGTCACCGCGCCCGGTGCCAGCGTGCCGAAGACCTATGCCAGCCAGGTCAATTACTGGCCGCATGGCGGCATCCAGACGATGAGCTACGGGGATGGCTCGAGGCTTTGGGAATACCATCTTTACAACAATCGTCTGCAAACCACCGAGATCGGGCTGGGAACGACGGCCGGAACGACGGCAGCCACGCCGGCGAATCTGGGGACGGTGGCGACCGACTATAGCCAGTTGCGCTTGCAGTTTGGCTACTTCGATCCATCAACGCAAACGGCGGCGGTGAACAACGGAAACGTTGTGAGTGAAGCGATCCGGGCGGCGAAGTACGATGCCACCACCTGGTCGGCGACTCAGAACTTTGTCTATGAACCGCTGAACCGGCTGCAGACGGCGAGTGAAGGAAATCTGATCTGGAAGCAGGAATACGGCTACGACGGCTACGGCAACCGCGCGGTGAAATCAGGCACGCTTCCGAACGCCTACATTGCGGACAGCAGCCAAACCACGCAGGTGAGCACGATGACGGCGGCTACGGTAGCCGCTCGTTTCCCGAACAACCAGAGCGATCTGTTTGTCTACGACGCGGGAGGCAACAACGCCGGATTGACGGGCGCCTCCGCGCGGTATTGTTACGATGCCGAGAACCGGCTGATTTACACCGGGTCGAGCGCAAGCTGTTCGACGGTCAGCGTAACGGGTTATTTCGCCTACGACGGCGACGGACGGCGCGTCAAGAAGGCGACGCCTTCCGGATACACGTGGTACGTGTACGACGCCATGGGCGAGCTGGCAGCGGAGTACACGCCCAACGTGACGAATGCCAACGGCGCGACATTGTATTTGACGCCGGATCACCTGGGATCGACGCGCATGGTGACGGACAGCCAAGGCGCGGTGATATCCCGGCACGATTATCTGCCCTTTGGCGAGGAGATTGACAGCAGCCTCGGGCAACGTTCTTCTGTTCCGGGTTACACCTACACGGCAGACCGCGTAACCGTGAAATTCACCGGCAAAGAACGCGATGTGGAGACAGGCCTTGATTACTTCGGGGCGAGGTATCTGTCATCCGCGCAGGGACGGTGGATGAGTCCGGATTGGTCCGGTGCACCCGAGCCGGTTCCATTTGCGGACTTAACAGATCCTCAAACGCTGAACCTATACGGATATGTGAGAAACAATCCGTTAACCCACGCAGACCTTGACGGGCACTGCACGATTGCGAATCCGATTTCGTGCTGGGCCTACATCGGCAACGTGCCGAAAGCGGCTCCGCCGGTTGCTGCGGGAGCACTGATCACGCCGGTAGTGGCAACGCTTGGTGTAATAGGCAACACGATGGCGGTTCTCGGCGAGGCTTACTACATTTTTCAGGCGAACAAGGCTGACAAGGTCGGTCTTGAGCAGCAAGACAAACTGATCCATCAGGAGAACGAAGAGAAACTAACGCGCCCTGAACCTGAACCAGCGACAGATGGTGCCGGTGCAATGAAGGGTGGGGGTCGAGATCCCAAGCGATTCTTTGATCGAAAAACAAAGGAGGACAAGGCTAACGAGGCCGACAACAAGTGTGTTATGTGTGGAAGGGACACGACAAAGCCCAAGAAATCAGAGAGGGGCGTTACGCCGCCTGGTACGGATCGTGCAACTGATCACATAACGGCTTGGGCGAAACGCGGTCGCACAACGCCCAACAATGCGCAGAATCTCTGTCGCGACTGTAACCAGAAAAAAGGTGACAAGGAGCCGCCGCAGTGACATCGGAAACCCATGTGCGAGTTTCGTTCAAGCTTGAGCCGGATGACACCGGGTATCCACCGACGGAGTGGGAGCGACTCTGGGCTATCAGACAAGATGATGGATCGTTCCTGATCGATAATGCACCGTTCTTTGTACGAGGAATCAGTCTTGGGGATCGTGTAGAGGCTGTGGATCGCGATGGCGAACTAGTGTTCAAGCGAGTTTCGGCTTTTTCGAAGAACACGGTGATTCGAATCGTGGTGGCAGACCCCTATGACGAAGAAGCGGTTATGAAAACTCTAGAAGAACTAGGTTGTCAGGGCGAGAGATGCAGTGCGCCTCGGCTGATTGCCCTTGTGGTTCCACCTGATATACCAATAGAACCAATCCTCGGCTATCTTGATCGACAGTATGAGACGAAGCGTCTTGATTTTGAAGAGGCTGCGGTCCGGTACCGATAAAATCGGGAACACTGATTAAGGTCGGGCCGGTGGCGCGGGACCAGCAGGACTACTCAAATTATCCCGGGAAATCCGAATGGCCATGGCATGCAGCAACCGTTTAGACCTGAACCTCTGGCTGGCGCTCAGGAACAGACAGCGTCGGCCACCCTGCGGGACTGACGAGCTATCCCAAAGGCCGGCTGACGGCGGTGACCAACAGCAGTTCGCAGACCAAATATGACGCCTACGATGCACTCGGCAGAGTGACCTACAGCACGCAGAAGACGGAGGGCGTTTCTTATACCTTCGGGAACCTGAGCGACATCACTCAGCCCGGCTACGAGTACAACTTGGCCGGAGCGCTGACGAAGATGCGCTTGCCTTCGGGCAAGATGGTAAGCTACGCCTATGACGGAGCGGGACGAGTGAACTACGCCGATGTCACCGCGCCCGGTGCCAGCGTGCCGAAGACCTATGCCAGCCAGGTCAATTACTGGCCGCATGGCGGCATCCAGACGATGAGCTACGGGGATGGCTCGAGGCTTTGGGAATACCATCTTTACAACAATCGTCTGCAAACCACCGAGATCGGGCTGGGAACGACGGCCGGAACGACGGCAGCCACGCCGGCGAATCTGGGGACGGTGGCGACCGACTATAGCCAGTTGCGCTTGCAGTTTGGCTACTTCGATCCATCAACGCAAACGGCGGCGGTGAACAACGGAAACGTTGTGAGTGAAGCGATCCGGGCGGCGAAGTACGATGCCACCACCTGGTCGGCGACTCAGAACTTTGTCTATGAACCGCTGAACCGGCTGCAGACGGCGAGTGAAGGAAATCTGATCTGGAAGCAGGAATACGGCTACGACGGCTACGGCAACCGCGCGGTAAAACCAGGCACACTGCCAAACGCCTACATTGCGGACAGCAGCCAAACCACGCAAGTGAGCCCGATGACAGCGGCTACGGTTGCCGCTCGTTTCCCGAACAACCAGAGTGATCTGTTTAACTACGACTCGGGGGGCAACAACTCGGGACTGAAATCGAACTCCGTCCTGTACTGTTACGGTGCCGAGAACCGGCTAATTTACACGGGGACGGGCGCAAACTGTTCGGCGGTCAGTTTAACGGCCTATTTCGCCTACGATGGCGACGGACGGCGCGTCAAGAAGGCGACGCTTTCCGGATACACGTGGTACATCTATGACGCCATGGGCGAGCTAGCAGCGGAGTACACGCCCAACGTGACGAATGCCAACGGCGCGACGTTGTATTTGACGCCGGATCATCTGGGATCGACGCGCATGGTGACGGACAGCCAAGGCGCGGTGATATCCCGGCACGACTATTTGCCCTTTGGCGAGGAGATTGACAGCAGCCTCGGGCAACGTTCCTCCGTTCCGGGTTACACCTACACGGCAGATCGCGTAAACGTGAAGTTCACCGGCAAGGAACGGGACGCGGAAACGGGCCTCGACTATTTTGGGGCGAGGTACCTATCGTCCGCGCAGGGAAGGTGGATGAGTCCGGATTGGTCAGAGATGCCAGAGCCGATCCCGTACGCCGACTTGAGCAACCCGCAGAGTCTGAATCTTTACGGCTATGTCGGAAACAATCCGCTTGCCCACTTCGATCCGAATGGGCATTGCTGCATAGTAGAGGTCTCCTTTGTCCGCTCGGAGCTCAGAGGTGTGTGGAATGCCACAGGAGGCGGTCTCGTCCGTCTTGGGAAATCGGTTGTTACCGGTGAAGCGTTCCAGAACGTTGCAACTACGGCGAAGCTCGCGGTGACCAACCCTGGTGCAATAGCCGAGGCTGGAAAGCAGCTTGGTTCAGACCTTGCCGACAAGGCCGTTGCCGCAGCACACGGAGATCCCGAGGCGATAGGAGAGGTTATCGGAACAATCGCGGTGTCGTTGACTCCACTAGCCGGCGAAGAGGCCACAGGTGGACGGCTGGGCGGGGCAGCAACCCGCGCACAGAATGCGGAGATCGCAGACAGCCTTGAAAGCCGTGGTTTCACCATTACCGGCGGCGGAGGCAGGCCGCGGCTGCCGGAAGAATACATACCCGGGCCGGGTGGCGGAAGGACGGGATCGAACTACGTAGACGTCACGGCTACGCGGAATGGACGGACTGTTCGCGTTCAAACGGTCGACACGTTGAAGGATGGCGTGACACCGACAGCAAGAGAGGCTGGAAACGCGGCGCGCATTAGATCGACGCAAAAGCCCGGAGACCACACCGTGTTGATCCCGAAGAAGAAGCCAGGAGAATGATGGCGAGCAAGTCGACAATCTACAACTTCTTTGCAACAGCTGACGACCTCAGGTCGGTTCTGCGAAGCGTTGAGGCTTCCCACCGGCTTCAATATGTCCAGTGCGGACTGTTTGAAGAGCGGGACCAGCCAATCTTTCACGGGTTCTCGTCGCTCCCTGCGTTAGGTGTCGCCAAAGCTGGAGACTCGAACCTAGAACCAACTTTTCTGGTGTTCCCGGACGGAGCAAAACTCGAGGTGAGAGCAGTACCCCAGCGTCGGGGAGGCATAAAGTACGCCGTCGATCAGATGGTCAATCCCGGAACCGTGGTCATCCGGCCCGGTGGCAAGTACCTCGACTCTGCGCTGATAGCCGGCATGGTGGGTACGGTTCATCACGACAAGCAAGCGGAGACGTTGATTAGGGCCTTCTCTGCTTCGCTGAAACGCGACTTCACGACCGTCAAGTCGTACGTTGTCGGGTCAGAAGCCAGGAAAATGCTTGCTTCCGGCGTGAGGCTGACGAAGAGCCTTCATGCTTCTCGGGAGTTCGACCTTTCCGTAAAAGGGCCGTCGGTGTAGTTGCTTCGCTTAGCGCGCGGCCGGGATAATTCCTATGTTCCCGACGGCGGACACCAGCGTCATGCCACGCCTAAGCAACAAATAAAACCTCCGAAGGAACTGGTGAACTGCATCTCGAATTGCATACGCGGCCCGTGACAGCTAATTTGACCTTCACCCCAAAAACTAGTCCAGAAGAAAATGTGCGGGCGGCGTTTGCACCGGCGGGCAGCAGCGCACCTTTGCTTATGACTCGCTGAAGCGCTTGACGAGCGCCACGAACCCCGAAACCAATACGATCATCTGTGCCTACTTGAACGAAAGCTCGCCATGTTCCGGCGACCCCAGCCTGCCTTGCACGAAGACGGACCATCTGTCAACGATCGTGTAAAACTGACCCCCTAGCGATCACCAAGATTTGACCCCCTCCTATAACGGGCGGCAGAGAGGTTCAAGACCGGCAAGATAGGGCCGAAGGCGTTGGCGTTGCAATTGGACCGACAGCCGCGTATTTTGGGCTATGCGGAGAGCTTTCCTGGGCTTGGTCTGCTGCTGGCACGCCTTGTTGTGGACTGCCTACACGACCTATCTAACGACCCAGTCGCTGTCCTTTAAGCTTCCTCCAAAAGCCGGTACTCGGGACACTCTGAAACAAAGGACTCAGGTGGCGATGAACATGCAATTCTTCAACCCCGTGACGACACCGCCGACAACCGGAGGAATCAGCGTTGATACGAACACCGAACTGATCGGCTTCGGGGCCACGCAACCTGAAGCGGTCACGGCCAATTTTGTCTCCACAAGCCGGCGCTGGATACTGATCCCATGAACCGGCGCGAACTATTGGCCTCGCTCGGCCTCATGGCTCCAGTGTCGGCTCCAGCAGCAGCGGCGCAGTCGCCGCAAGTGCCGGCGGTCCCGACGCGGGATCCGCGTTCCTCAGACGCCGATGTCGGCAGCTTCTATCCCTGGATTGAAAAGCAATGGACTTCGCAGAAGGATCTGTCGTTTTTGAATGCGCGCTTCCGGAACGCCGCCGAGTGGCAGCGCGAGGTGCGTCCACTGATCTTCGACCGCTTGTTCTACCGGCCGCCGGTTGTCCCCTTTGCTCCGAAGGTGCTCGACCGAGTGGAAACCGACGAGTATGTTCGCGAACAACTGGAGTTCAACACCACGCCCGACATTCGCGTCCCTGCCTACCTGCACATCCCGAAGAGAGTCAAGCTTCCCGCTCCGGCCGTGGTTGTGCTGCACGATCACGGCGGCTACTACTATTTCGGCAAGGAGAAAGTCACTGCGCTGGGCGCGGCCGAGCACGCGGACCTGCGGGAGTTCAAGCAGCGCTACTACGGCGGCCGCAGCATCGCCACCGAGCTGGCGCGGCAGGGATTCGTCACCATCGCGATCGACATGTTCTATTGGGGCGAGCGCCGTCTCATCCTGGACGAAGACCGCCGGCGCGGGATAAACGACTGGTCGAAGAACGAGAGTGCGCCGACCATCCAGGCGCTGAACTCCCGCGCGTCGCAGTACGAGCAGATCGTGGCGCGCACGCTGTTCTCCGAGGGAATCACCTGGAGCGGCATCTGGATCTGGGACGACATCCGCACGCTCGATTATCTCGCCTCGCGTTCCGAGGTTGATCCTGCACGGATTGGCTGCGCGGGCCTCTCCTTCGGCGGTTTGCGATCCGGCCATCTGGCGGCGCTCGACCCGCGCATCCGCGCGGCCGTTGTCGTGGGTTGGATGACTTCGTTTGGACCGGGACTGAAAAAACATGTCTGGAACACGGTGGGGCTGACCAAGATCATTCCCGGCCTGTACCGGCAGATGGACTACCCCGACCTTGTGGCGATGACGACGCCGCGCCCGCTGATGGTGATTCACGGCGCTCGCGACGGGTTGTTCGCTCCCGAAGGTGTGCGTGACGCCGTTCGAACACTGACTCGCAGTTACGAGAAAACGAGCGCTCGGGATCGCTTCCGCTTCATCGAATTCGATGGGCCGCACGAGTTCAATGTTCCGATGCAGGAACAGGCCTTCGCGTGGCTCAAGAAATGGCTATGATATTGCCAAGGAGTACAAAGGAGGACACATGAAACGACGACACTTCTTGATGGCCTCGGCTATTGCCTCAACGGCAGGGGCGGCTCATCTCACGCGAACGGTAGCCGGTGCGAACGATAGGGTTCGCGTCGCTTGCGTGGGCGTCCGCGGCCAAGGACAGAGTCATATCCGGGCCTACGCCAAGATGCCGAGTGTGGAGATCGCCGCGATTTGCGACGTGGACGAATCCGTACTCGAACAACGCCTGCAAGACGCGGAAAAATTGACCAACAAGCGGCCGGCGGGTTTCACCGACTTGCGCAAGCTTCTGGACGACAAGTCCATCGACGCCATTTCCATCGCCACGCCCAACCACCAGCATGCCTTGCAAACCATTTGGGCCTGCCAGGCCGGCAAGGATGTGTACGTGGAAAAACCCTGCGCGCACAATATCTTTGAAGCCAAACAAGTGTTAGCCGCGGTCCACAAGTACAACCGCATGGTGCAACACGGGACCAACGGCCGTTCTTCCTCGGTGATGCAGGAGGCCGTGCGGAAAGTCAAGGAAGGGGCGATCGGCGATGTGTACATGTCGCGCGGCCTTTGTTTCAAGTGGCGCGATACCATCGGACGCAAGCCCGTCGAGTCTGTCCCCTCGGGCGTCCATTACGATCTTTGGCTCGGTCCAGCGCCCCAGCGCGAGTTCACCCGCAACCGGTTTCATTACAACTTCCACTGGTTTTGGGACTACGGCAACGGCGACATCGGCAATCAAGGCGTCCACCAGATGGACGCGGCGCGCTGGCTCCTGGGAGTGCGCTATCCCACCAAGATCAGCGCGATCGGAGGACACTACTTGTTCGACGACGACCAGGATACGCCCAACACCCTTCCGGCCGGCTTCCATTTCGACAAGAATGGCAAGAAGAAGCCTCGCGTTTTTGAAGGTCCTCCACGGGATTTGAACGGG
>CAZRND010000099.1:0-15705 GCA_964601345.1 uncultured Acidobacteriota bacterium
GATCTCACCGGACTTGTCGTCGGGTCCGAAGGGACCGTCGGCATCGTCACCAAGATTATCGTGCGGCTGATGCGCGCTCCGGAAACCGTTGGAACCTTGCTCGCCATCTTCAATTCGGTGGACGACGCCACACAGGCGGTCGCCGATATCACCGCGCGCACGATCACGCCCGTGGCGCTCGAGATGATGGACGGCTGGACGCTGAAGGCAGTCGAGGAAGCCACGCACGCCGGCTATCCGATGGACGCGGGCGCCGTCCTGCTGATCGAGCTCGAAGGATTGCGGGAGGCGGTCGAGGAGCAGGTCGTGCAGGTGGAAGCCGCATGCCGCGAAAATCGCGCCCGCGAAGTCCGGCGCGCCAAGACTTCAGAGGAGCGGGACCTGCTCTGGAAAGGACGCAAGAACGCCTTCGGCGCGATGGGCCGCTACAAGAAAAGCTACTACGTGCAGGACGGCGTCGTTCCCCGCACGCAGCTACCTTCCGCGATGCGCAGAATCCAGGAAGTCAGCGAGAAATACAAGCTCACCATCGGCAACATCTTCCACGCCGGCGACGGGAACCTGCATCCTCTGATCATGTTCGACGCCCGCGTCCCCGGAGAGTATGAAAAGGTGGTGCAGGCCGGAACGGAGATTCTGAGCTACTGCATCTCCGTCGGCGGATCGATCACCGGCGAGCACGGGGTCGGCATCGAAAAGCGCGACATCATGCCGCTGCTCTTCAGTGAAGACGATGTGGCCATGATGTGGAAGATCAAGAACGTCTTCAATCCCACGGGATTGCTCAATCCGCTCAAGGTGCTTCCCGCGGGCAAGTCCTGCATGGAGGTCAGCCCCACCCAGCCCTTCACGAAACACTAATCAGGCCAGCGCGTCCTTGCAGTACTGAAGACACTTGCCGACCTCGGCGGTCACGTCCGACCCTTCCGGCGTGCGGTATTCGTACTCGATATTGCACGGGAAGGAGTACTTCTCCTTAGCGACAAGTTGCAGCGCTTCCTTGATCGGCGTCTCACCCGTGCCCCACGGCAAGTTCGCTCCATGATTCTTCTTGCGGTCCTTTAGATGCAAGTTCGTGATCTTGCCATGAACCTGCTTGATGTAGGTGAGCGGGTCGAAGTTCGCGGCAGTGAAGTGGCCGATGTCCAGATTGATGCCGTGATACTTCGAGTAGGAAAGGGCCGTGGAGAACGTCTCGGGGGAGGAGAATTCGTTCGGATTGTCGGTTTGATCGTGGCCGTGGTAGCCGACCATGAGCTTGTGCTTGTCGGCGAACGGCGCGACGCGCTTTGACACGGTGACCTGCGTGCTCGTGGTGATGGCCCGCACTCCGAGCGCCTTGGCCATCTGGAATCCGTATTCGATCTCGTCGTCGGTGGTGCTCTCGCTCATGTTGAAGGTGGAGAGGGCCAGTTGGATGCCAGCCTGATCGAACTTCTTGCGGACTTCCTTAAACTTGTCCATGGAAGCCGCGAGGCGCCACTTTCTCAACTCTTCCGCGCGGGCGCGTTGCGCGGCCTGCATCTGGGCGCGTTGCTCGGGCGTCATTTGCGCGCGACCGCCTCCGCCTCCCTGCGGCGGACCTCCCGCGGGACGGGGCGGGCGCGGCGCACCCGCATACCACTCGGCGTGATCCGACATCAGTTCCGCTTCGCCGAGTCCGATCTTGGTCATCGCGGCGATCACGTCGTCGAGGTCCTGCATCGTCCGGAAACTGTAGGTCTGGACGCCGATCTGCACACCTTTAAATTTCGAGTGGATCGCGGCAAACGCGGGGATCGCCGGAATCGCCACCAGGGCGATCTTGCCAAAGTCCCTTCGGGTGTAGTTCATGCCTACTACTGTAGCAGGCCGGTCAAGTCCTTCAGGAGTTGCTGCTCGGAGGGCGAGAAATTCCTCTGGAATTCAGGATCGGTGAAACGCTTCTCCCGCTCGGCGGGACTGAGCTCGCGCATGGCGCGAAATTCGTCGCCCACGACTCTGCGGCGGTCCTCCGGGAGTTTGTTCCATCGCGGAAACACTTGCCTGACCTTCTGACGCCCTTCCGGCGTCAGGCTGTTCATGATGTCCCAGCGGTCGCGCATCTGCGCTCGACGCTCGGGAGAGATGGCGCTGTAATCCTCCAGGCGTTGGCGAATCTGGTCCTGACGCTTCCGCGGGAGCTGCTGGAAACCAGGATTATTTTCCAGCGCCTTCTTGCGGTCGTCCGGAGACATCTTGGCCAAATCGTCGAACCAGGGCGGGAACGGACGCTTGCCCGCACGCTCCAGCGACGGCTCGCCCTTCCCGGGCTGTCCAATCGTGCCGCGCCCGATTCCCGGCTGCGGCATCTGTCCGCGTCCAATCCCAGGCAGTTGCTTCGGCGTTTTGCCCGGCAGGCGCTGGGCATCGGCGGCCGACGCCAGCAGGGCGGCGGCTGCGAACAACGAAATGGAAATGCGCAGCTTCACTTACAGCGTGTCCTTCTCCTTCAGGTCGGTCAGCACTTCAAAGTTAGCCAGGATCTCGTAATCGTCGACCAGAGGAATGATCTCTTCCATCTTTTGGTGCTGTACGCGTTGATGCTCCGTGATGACAGGACTCGGCGCGGGCCCCGGCCCGACGTTCCAGAGCGCGATCGAGCCGGCGACGATCATCGTGGCCATCGCCGCGGCGTACGACGGCTTGAGCAGGAAGCGGAACTGCGCGCGCCAATCCCAGCGCGAAGCTTCGTAAGCGGCGATGCGGCGGCGCAAACGGGCATTGAACCAGGGCGAGGTCTCCGGCGTTTCCCAAGATTCGAGCGCTTGAGAAACCCGGCGGAACCCCTCGACACGAGCCTGGCAATCGGTGCACGACGCCAAGTGGCTCTCTACATGGGCTCGTTCTCCGGCATCGAGCACGCCGTCCAGGTATTCCATCATTACGTTTTCCAGCCGTCGACAATTCATAGACCCACCTTTACTTCACTCTCCCGGAGAGCGGCGCGAACTGCCCCAGCCGCAGTCGCAACGTCTCATACGAGCGAAAGAGCAGCGATTTCACCGCCGATTCCGAACAACCGAGCGCTTCTCCGATCTGCTTATAGTCGAGTTCGTGATACTTGTGCATCAACACTGCGGCCCGCTGTTTCCCGGGAAGGGCCTGCACGGCGCGCCGGATCTCGCCCAGCTCGCTCGCTCCCACCAAATATTCTTCGATGTTGGCCGAGGGTTCGCCGGGCTCGAAAGTCGTCTCCTCCGCTGGAGCATCGAGACTTTCGACGCTGCGCTCTTTGCGCGTATCGCGCAGCGAGTTCAAGGCAATATGAGTGGCGATGCGGAACAGCCAGGTAGTGAACTTGGCGCTCGGTTCGTACCCTTCCCTGGCGCGATAGACGCGCAGGAAAACTTCCTGGCCCAATTCCTCGGCCACGGCCGAATTCTGAACCATCCTGTAAATGAACTTAATAACCGAGGAGCGATACTTCTTCAGCAGCGCTTCAAAAGAAGCGGCATCGCCGGCCTTGACGCGCAGCATCAGTTGGGCGTCGGTCTCGATGGCCATTACACTCACATTCTCCCATAACCCCGCGCAGGGTAAGAAGTTGTCCTTAAAACTTTACCTGGGGAACGTCGCGCGCGGCCCCCTCGGCCTTGAAATACGCCTCTTGCCTCGTGAACCCACCCATACTAGCCACTATGTTGTTCGGAAACAACTGGATATACGTGTTATAGGACTGGACCGTCTCGTTATACTTTCGCCGTTCCACCGCGATCCGATTTTCGGTGCCGGCCAGCTCGTCCTGCAGGCGCAGGAAATTCTCGTTGGCCTTCAGGTTGGGATAGTTCTCCACCACCACCAGAAGCCTGCCCAGTGCCCCGGTGAGTTGTTCGTTGGCCTGAATGCGGTCCTGCGGCGACTTGGCATTGAGCAGTCCCGCGCGCGCCGAGGCGACGGCATCGATGGCCTTCTCCTCGTGGGCCGCAAATCCCTTCACGGTGCTGACGAGGTTAGGAATCAGGTCCGCGCGTCGTTCAATGGCCACGTCGACCTGCGACCAGGACCCCTTGATCTTCTCCTGAAGCGTAACGATGTCGTTCCGGCGGCTCACATACATTCCGCCCACCGACAGGCACACGATGAGAAGAACGGCGACAACGGCGATTAGGACTTTCATAGTCTTTATTTTACCAGGAGACCATCCACGGCGGCGGCCATCCGTGCCACGCCGTCCAGATAACTCTGGAACGTGCGCCGGGCGTCGAGATCCTTTGCCTGGCGGGTTCCCGCGCGGACCTCCAGGATCTCGAGGAATGGGCGCGCATCCAATTGGAATTGGCGGGCGGCGGCGGCGAAGGTCTCCGCTTTGCCGAGCCCACAGGGATTTCCGGCGGCGCGAACGGCGTGACGAAACAGAGCCGCGAAGCTCGAGAGCGCATCCACCATGAGCGCGACCACGGCTTTCCGGTCGTGATGGATCAGCGCATATCGCTGCCGCAGCTTGAGCAGCTTGGCGCGCAGCTCGTGCTCCACCTGCGCCCGGTGGTGGAGCGGCGGGATTTCGAGGTTCGCCGCCACGTCTTCGCCGTGCAGCACGCGGTGATTCTCCGCCAGGTCCAGGAACTCGATGGGGAAAGCATCGGTCGAGCGTCGGATTTCATCCTGGGCGAATATCAAGGGCGAAGGATGTTTCCCTTTGCGCCACCACTCGGCGATCGGTTTGCTCGCTTCGAGTTCCTCCAGTCCAACGCGGCCGAGCACGTAAAGCACATTCAGATCGGAATGTCCTTCGTGAAAATCGCCGCCCGCGGCGGAGCCATAGAGAATCACGGAGCGCAGGTTGTCGCCAAAGGCGTCGCGCAAGCGTTTTACCAGGCCTTGAAGTGATTTTTCCATATCACCAATCGGATGACGCGCCGCCTCCTCCGCTGTCGCCGCCGCCAAAGCCGCCGAAATCAGATCCGCTGGAACTGTCGGAACTGTAGGACGATCCTCCACTGCTGCCGCCGCTATCATAGCCCCCGAAACCGCCTCCCGACCAGCCTCCAACGCCCGTGTAGAGTGCGGTTCTTCGCCTGAGGGCTTTGATGAGGATAATCGCGACGACCACGAAGGGACCGAAGCGAAACAACAATCCGAGCAACGTGAGGGGCCAGTTCAGAGCCGTAGACGTCTCGGAGTTGTCTATGCGCCGCGACACGCGAACCGGACCGGGATCGTCGAGTTTTGCGCCGGACTTCTCAGCCACCCGCAGCGCCAGAACCCGCGTTCCTTCGTAGAGCGCGTGGCCGTACTGGCTCTGTCCGAGCTCGGGGCGCATGGTGCGCAGGATGCTCCCGGCAAAGCCATCGGGCAGAAGCGGTTCGAGGCCATATCCGACCTCCAGCCGTTGCCGGCGATCCTGGATCGCCAGCAACAACATCGCGCCTTTGTTTGCTTTGCGCCCTACGCCCCAGGAGCGGAAGAGCTGGTTGGTGAAGTCCTCGATCGGCTCCCTGCCGAGCGTAGGCACGGTCACGACGGCGAGCTGCGCACCGGTCGAACGCTCCAGGCTGCCGCAAATCTGTTCGATCCGCTGCTTCGACTGGGCGTCGACGACGTGAGCAAAATCATTGACATATCCCTGGGGATGGAGCTTGGCCACGTCGGGCGTTTGGGCGGCGCTGCCCAAGCCGAGGAGGAGAACCATGGTAAGGCTTCGGAACATTCCCGCTCATCTTATGCCTTTGGTCCTAGGTTTTCCAGGTGATTGACCAGTCAGGGTTTCCGCGTGACACTGAGACTTGGAGGGTCCCCCCATGAACGGGCATGACCGGCAAACATCCGTTGAGGGCTTGAACAAGAGCGCTCAGGACCTGCAAACGTTAATCGACAGCATTGCCGACTACGCCATTCTTACGCTCGATCCCGGCGGCCGGGTTACAAGCTGGAGCCGGTCAGCGGAGAAAATGACGGGGTACAAGTCCGAGGACATCCTGGGCAAGCACTTTTCGGTCTTCTACACGCGCGAGGACAGCGAGCGTGGCAAGCCCCAAAAGGAACTGCAAGCCGCTCGAGCCCAGGGACGGATCGAGGAGGAAGGCTGGCGGATCCGCAAGGACGGTACGCTGTTTTGGGCCAGTGTCGTAGTAACCGCCCTGCACGGTCCGAGAGGAGAGATCACCGGTTTCGGAAAAGTCGTCCGAAACATGAGCAAGCACAAGTGGGATGAGGAAGACAGCTTCGCCAAGATTTTCAGCGCCAGCCCGGCAGCCCTCTCGATCACCACCGTCGAGGAATCTCGGTTCGTGGAGGTCAACGAGGGCTTCTGCCGGCTGACCGGCTACACCCGCGATGAGCTGATCGGCCGCACTGCCATGGAGTTGAACATGTGGCCCACGCCCGAGGCCCGCGACCGTTTTCTCGACGAGCTGCATGTCACCGGAACGCTACGGACCGTTGAGACTTCGATCCGTCCTAAGAGCGGGACGCTGCTCTCGATCGTGGCTTCGTTCCAGTTACTCGAACTTGGCTCGCAATCCTGCATCCTGGCCGCCCTTCACGACATCAGCGACAGCCGCAAGATGGAGGAGGAGCTGCGCCAGGCGAACCGCCGCCTTAGCGCCACCGTCACCGAACTCCAGCAGCGCACACGCGAAATCACCATGCTGAGCGAGATGGCCAATCTGCTCCAAAGCTGCGTGGTCCCCGACGAGGCCTACCGCGTGGTCTCCACCCACGTCGAGCAGCTCTTCCCGGCTGAATCGGGCGCGCTCTACATCATGGAACCGCGTCAGGCCTTGGAGCTCAGGGCCTCGTGGGGCGATCCATGGACCGGTCCTGTAACTTTCGATCCCGAGGATTGCTGGGCGCTGCGACGCGGCCGGGTCCACTCCATGGAGGATCACCTGACCGGTCTGGTCTGCAACCACATGGGCTCTTCGATTCCCTCCCGCTACCTCTGCGTCCCGATGGTCACGAAGGGCGAGACGCTGGGGATCCTTCACCTGCAGAGCCGCCCGGGAATGTCCGATCCTCCCGGCGAGTTCCGCACCCAACAGGACCAAGCCAGGCAGTCGTTGGCGATCGCCGTTGCCGAGCACATCGGCCTGGCTGTGGCCGGGATGCGCTTGCATGAGACTCTGCGCGTGCAATCGACGCGCGATCCGCTGACGAACCTGTTTAACCGGCGGTACATGGAGGAATCGCTCGACCGCGAGCTGCACCGCGCCGCGCGCAACCAGCGCTTCCTGAGCCTGTTGCTCATGGACGGCGACGGCTTCAAGAAAGTCAACGACACTTTGGGACACGAGGCGGGGGACGCCGTACTACGCGAGCTCGCCCGCCTTTTGGCATCGAACTCCCGCAAGGAGGACATCGCCTGCCGCTACGGCGGCGACGAGTTCACGCTGGTGATCCCCGAGGCTTCGATCGAAACGGCCTGTGAACGCGCCGAGCTGATCCGAAAGACGGTGGCCGAGCTCGTCACACCGAACCATCCTCTGGGCCAGGTCACGCTGTCGTTCGGGATAGCGGGATTCCCGGACC
Source organism: uncultured Acidobacteriota bacterium (assembly GCA_964601345.1). Classification (GTDB taxonomy): domain Bacteria; phylum Acidobacteriota; class Terriglobia; order JAJPHL01; family JAJPHL01; genus CAZRND01. The sequence continues at coordinate 7,489 of CAZRND010000099.1, forward strand.
ATGGAGACTCCCGCGAGGACCTGCTCCGCGCCGCCGACGGCGCCCTCTATCGCGCGAAAGCGGAAGGCGGCAACCGGATCGTTGTGGCTTAACAGCGGGTGGCTTAGTCGAGCAGCTTCTCCAGGCCCTTTTCGTCGAGAACTTCGACGCCCAGAGTCTTCGCCTTGTCGAGCTTCGAGCCGGGGTCCGAGCCGGCGACAACGTAGGTGGTTTTCTTCGAGACCGAACCCGTTACCTTGCCTCCCTGCGCCTCGATCTTCTTTTGCGCTTCTTCGCGGCTGTAGTTGGGCAAAGTTCCGGTGAGGACGAAGGTCATCCCCGCCAGGCGCGTTCCGGCCGGCTTGCGCGGTTTTGTTTCAGCGAACGTGAGACCAGCCTTGCGCAGGCGCTCGACGAATTTCCGATTCTGCGGCTCCGAGAAGTACTCGCGGATGCTCTGCGCCACCTTTGGACCGACGTCCTCGGCCTGCTCGAGGTCTTCTGGAGTGGCCGAAGCGAGAGCATCCACCGATCCGAAGTGTGCAGCAAGCGTCTGCGCCAGGCGCTCGCCAACGTGACGAACCCCGAGTCCGTGGATGACGCGATCTAAGGGAAGTTTCTTACTGGCCTCGATCTCTTCGATCAGGTTCGCCGCCGACTTCTCGCCCATGCGGTCGAGATTCGCCAGCGTGTCGAGCTTCAAGTCGTAAAGGTCAGCCGGGCTGTGGACCAGGCCTTTGTCCACGAGCTGCTCCACGAGAGCGGTCCCGAGCCCGTCGATGCCCATCACTTTGCGGGCCGCGAAATGAAGAAGCGACGCCTTCAGCCGCGCCGGGCAACTGGCGTTGATGCACAGTCGCGCCGCCTCGCCCTCCTCGCGCACCACGACGCCGTTGCAGACCGGACACCGCGAGGGCATGTGAAACGGCCGCCGGTCCTTGGCTTCCTCAACGACCTTCACGACCTTCGGGATCACGTCGCCGCCGCGTTCCACCTGGACGCGATCGCCGACCTGTAATCCGAGTCGCGCAATCTCGTCCTCGTTGTGCAGCGTCGCGCGGCTCACGGTCACGCCGCCCAAGGCGATCGGCTCGAGGAACGCGACCGGCGTCAGGGTCCCGGTGCGTCCGACGAACACTTCAATGGACTGAACTTTGGTGACCGCGGCCCGCGCCGCATACTTGTAGGCCACAGCCCATCGCGGGGCTTTGGCCGTGCTGCCTAGCTCCCGCTGCAGGACCAGCGAGTTTAGCTTCAGGACGAGGCCATCCGTTTCATAGGGAAGCTTCTTCCTCTCCTCTTCCCATTGATTACAAAACTCAAGTACTACATTAAGGTTCTTACATAATTTTCTGTTTTTGTTGACTTTAAATCCAAGGTCATCCAGCTCCTTCAATACCTTCCAATGTTCCTCGACTCCCGCCGGCAACAGGCCATACGCGAAGTAGTCGAGACGGCGCTGGGCCGTGACCGTGGGATCGAGGACCCGCACGCCGCCCGCCGCGGCATTTCGCGGATTGGCAAAGCGCGAGAGGCCCTGCGCATCCCGCTCGGCGTTCAGCCGGTCGAAGGACTTGATGGGCATCACGACCTCGCCGCGGACTTCGAAAGCGTCCTTGCGGTCGACGCGCAGCGGCAGCGATCGTATGGTCCGCGCATTTTCGGTTACATCCTCTCCGATTGCGCCGTCGCCACGGGTGATGGCTTGGGCCAGACGCCCGCCCTCGTAGCGCACCGCCAGACTCAATCCGTCGAGCTTCAGCTCGGCGACGTATTCGATTTTGGCTTTGCCGGCGAGGTCCCGGACGCGTCGATCGAAGTCGGCCATCTCCTCATGCGAGTAGGCGTTGTCGAGGCTGATCATCGGGGAACTGTGCGCGGCCTTGACGAATCCATCGCGCGGACGTCCGCCGACCCGCTGCGTGGGCGAATCGGGCGTGACTAACGCGGGATGCGCGGCCTCAATCGCCTTCAAGCGATTGATGAGCGCGTCGTATTCCTGGTCGCTGATTTTCGGATCGTCGAGCACATAGTAGCGATGCTCGTGATACTCGATCTGCTTGCGCAGCTCCCGCGCTTCGGAGGCAGCGCTCATTTCTGAGACGTGGCGTAATCCCAGCGCTCGCGGGACATCTTTAGGACCGCCCCTAAGTCCTGCTCCAGCAGCAGGCCTTTCTCGATGAGAGCCATCGCCGCTTCGGAGACTTTGCCCATGTACTGGGCGCGGTCGTGGTAGCGCTCTTCCACCGACGCGCGCGGATCGCCGGTGCGCATTCTGTCGGCCTTGGTTCTCGGGAAAGGAATGTAGCTGCCCTGCATGCTCGACACTTCGTCCACAGGCCCGGCCTGCCCATTGAAAAGGTTCCAGCCCGTATAGGTGGCCAGGGGCACGGATACCTCCGGCATCTTCACTCCCCCAAGGTCGTTGCCGTCGTCATCCACCTGCGGGACGAGAATCGGAAAGGCGTTGCCGATCTTGGGAGGCTCGATCGTGACGATGCCTTGCTTCCACTGCGGACCGTAGTCGGCGCGATAAGCGCGGTGCGCGCGCGAGGAATAGTTGGCGATTTTCGGGAAAGGCAGCGCTTCGGGAGTGGTCAACGTGTGATCGGCGATCTTGGGATAGACGCTGTCGGGTGGCGGCGGTCCTCCGGCTGTCCAGCGATCCATCGCCAGAAGCAATGCGCGCATGGACCAGCGATAGTCGTTGGGATTGTTGAGCTGCTGCCCGATCGACTTGCGCGGCGGGAACTGCGCGGGTCCGTGCTGCCCGCCGGAGAACTGGTATATGCGGACGTTCGCGGGAATCGTCGCGTCGGCCTTGCCGTCAATCGTCGTATGGATCAGCGAAGCCGCGCGTCCGTAGTATTCGTAGGACGAATTCGTGTAGAAGATTTTGGGAAGCGTGTTCGTCGCCGCGGCGCGCGCCAGCAGCGCGTCGGTCATACCGGTCTCGGAGTCAGTTTCGGGAAGATCGGTGAACGGAAAAATATCCGTCGGATAGAAGAAATTCAGGAACGGATGTCCGTCGCGCGAGGGCTGGGCGAAGCGATGATTGAAACTTGCGCGCCTCGCGCGGGCTACGTGAGCCATCACGCCGTCCATGGCCGGTCGGTTGTGCTCATACTGATTGAATCCGTAGTAAAGGTCGGTCCACAGGAAGCGACCGAGTTGAGAGACGCCGAAGGTTATTTCCAGGCGGATGGCAGTGATAGTCAGAGGCTCCTGCGCCGCGGCGGAATCGAATTTTAGATACGACAGAAAATCACGGACCGCCGCCGGACCGAGGCCGATGAGCATCGGGTCCTGCGACTTGTAGACGACTTCGTAGATGCGATTGAGCTCGAATCCGGAGAGCATCTCGACGCTGGCGCCGTCGGCGGAGAAGTTCCAGCGATCGCGCGGAACTTTCTGGCGCGGGCCGTCGACACGGTCGCGTACCGTCATCGTCGCGGACGGGTCGCTCGGATCGGTCACGAGGTACGGCACGTGGTTCCGGTCCGACAGCCCTTGTTTGGTGGACTTCTCCGTCGGAACAAAGTCGGCGCGCACGACGCCCGAGATGCCGGCAGCTTTCGGAGCGTAGAGATGCAGCAGGCTCGGGTTGGCGGGCACGTCCCCTTGCCAGCCGACCCAGACGAGCGTGAAACCTTGCTTCATCAAGAAGCCGTCGCCGAACTGCTCCTCCGTGGAGGGATCGTTCCCTCCGCGGGCGTGATTGTAGAAACCGAGCAGTCCCTTGCCGCCTCGATTCGAGATTTCGAGGAGCGCCGCGCCGTTTCCGCGCTCCATCTGTTTCGGCTTGAGGATGAACACGTCCGCCGAGAACTCCACCTGCCCTTTGGCATTGCGCGGGGCCTTCGAGATGTCGGCGATGATCTGATTGGCGGGGTTCGACGGATCGACGGCGAAATAGACGCGCCCGGCGACCTTTTCGTAGGCGCCGGCGAGACCGAAGGAGCGTCCGGTGAGAATGTCGGCGCGAGACTGCACATCCACGCGCACAACCTCCGCACCCGCGGAGGCGGCGCACAAGAAAAAGGCGAGTAGAATTCTCCGATTCATGGAAAGATTCTACTACCCCGATGGATAGCGATGGATAATTTCACGCATACGTTCACGGCCGTTGCCATGTCGCGCGCCGGCCTTGACCGGTACTCGCCCTACGCGGGCTGGCTGCTCTTTTTGGGCGCGAATGCGCCGGACATCGATGTCTTCCCGGGCATCGGCTCGGGTGTACGTTACATCGAATGGCATCGCGGCTTCACCCACTCGCTGGCTTTCTCGCCGGTGCTGGCGGCGGTCGCCGTGGGTGTGGTGTGGCTCTATCCGCACAAGGGCAAGATGGCCCTCGTTCCGTCCTTCCTGCTTGCGCTGGCCGGGGTCCTCAGCCATCTGCTGATGGACTTCTGGAATCCTTACCGGATGCGGCTGTTCCTGCCCTTCTCGCGAGAGTGGCTGGGCCTCGACACATTTCCGGTGGCCGATTTCTGGCTGACTCCGGTGATCCTCGCGTTCCTTGTCGTGCCCTACCTGTTCCGCATGATCAGCGATGAGATCGGGGCGCGTCGCGGGTCCGGACGCGGAGGCGCTTATTTCGCGCTGATCTTTATGCTCGCCTGGTGGGGCGTGCGCGACTTCAGCCACCGCCGCGCCGTGAACATCCTGGATTCTCACGTATACCGCGGTCTGGAGCCGCGCCGCGTGAGCGCCTATCCGGACATGACCAATCCGTTTCTATGGCATGGCGTCGTGGATACGGGCGAGTCGTTTGAACAGCTCGATGTCAATATCCTGAAGGAATTCGATCCCTCCGAAACCCGCACTTCCTTTCCGCCCGAGCCGCAACCCGCTCTCGACGCCGCCCGCGGGACGCGCACCGGGCGCGCGTTCCTCGATTTCGCGGCTTATCCTTACGTCTACGTCGATAAGAGAGATGACGGCTACGAAGTCGTGTTTCGCGATCTGCGCTATGAGTACGGAACGTTCCTACGGCGCGGCGCAGTCGCGCGTGTTTTACTGGACCAGCAGTACCGCGTGATCGAAGAGGTCTTTCACTTCAGGGATTCCGGTCCTCTGCGCTGATTCGCGGCGACGATCCAGATCAGAATCAGCGCCGCCCCTACGCCAGCGACGATCGGCCCATGGCTGAGGATCACGCCCCAGACCTGGCGACCGTAGCGAACCGCGAGCACGCCCTCGAGGAGAAATCGCGCAATCCGGCCGGTGAAGAGCGCCAGGATGAGTTTCCCGACATTCATTTCCACGGCGCCGGCCGCCAGCAGGAAGGCCTTGAGCGGCGTCGGCGGCGGCAGAAGGGCAGGCAGCATCACGGTGAGGAATTCGTGGCGATCGAACCAGCCGCGGAACTTGTCGGCGCGCTCCTTCCCGAGCTTCCGCTCGATGAAGGCGTGACCGCCGAATCGGGCGATGTAATAAGGGATCAGGCATCCGACCACCGAACCAACGGAGGCGGCCAGAACGTACAAGGGCATCGAGGGCGAATCCCGCGCGCACAGCGTAATGACCCAAAGATCGACGGCTTCCGGCAGGGGAAGCAGGCCGGAATCAACGAAGGAAACGCCGGCCAGTCCCCAAGCCCCATAGGCAAGCAGGACGGTCTGGATCGCCGTAGCCCATCTTAGAAATAGCGCCCTCAATGAATCGATTCTATCTGCTTGAACTGCGAGGGCGCAACCTGTATGATGGCCTCAGGTTTGGCGTGAGTTGAGTCTTTTCCCCCCAAGGCATGGTTGTAACGGAGGATTAGTTTGGGGCGTTCCCGTATTACTGCCGTCATCGCCGGGCTCGCGCTTGTGTGGATGTACGTTCCCGCCGGCGCGTTCACGATCATGACCGCGTCGTCAGTGACAGGAACTTTCGCGACATACAATCCGGCGAGCGTTGTCCTGATTCAGTTGACAGGGACAACTTTGGGGCTCGTATCCGCGCCGAATCCCGCAACCTTCGGATCACCCGTAACGCTGACGGCAACGGTCTCGCCGGCGACGGCCACCGGCAAGGTGACGTTCTACGACGGCATGGATGTGCTCGGCACGAAGACGCTTGCGAGCGGCCAAGCGCAACTCGTCACGCGCCTATTGCCGAGCGGCAGCCGCAGGCTGACCGCCTACTACAGTGGCGACGCCGGCAACGCGCCGAGCACGTCGGCGGCGATTGCGCAAACCGTCGTCAGTCTGCTCGAGAATGGGTTCCAAGCAGCGGTCAACTACGCCGCGGGAACCGGGCCGAACTGGGTGGCGGTGGCCGACTTCAACGGCGACGGAAAAGCGGACTTCGCGGTCGCCAACAGCAGCACGCTGAGCAACAATGTGGGCATCTTCCTCGGCAATGGGGATGGAACTTTCCTGCCCATGGTCACCTACCCCACCGGGAGCGTACCGTTTTCCGTGGCCGTGGCCGACTTCAACCAGGATGGCAAGCCGGACCTCGTCGTGGCCAACGAAAGCAGCGGTTCGATCGGCGTGCTGCTCGGTAATGGAGATGGAACCTTCCAGCCGATCGTCAATTACAGCGCGGGAAGCTCGCCCTCCGTTGTGGTCGTGGGCGATTTCAACGCTGACGGCAAGCCCGACGTCGCGGTGAGTAACTCCGCAGTGAACAGCGTCAGCGTGCTGCTGGGGAATGGCGATGGGACTTTCCAGCCCGCGGTCACCTATAACGTTGGTACAAATCCCTTCGGAGTCGCCGTCGGAGATTTTAACGGCGACGGCAAGCCGGATCTTGTGGTAGTCAACCAGAACGGCAACAGTGTAAGCGTCCTGCTCGGGAGCGGCGACGGGACCTTCGCCTCGGCCGTGAACTACAACGTTCCCGGAGCGTTTCTCACTTCTGTAGCGGTGGGAGATTTCAACGGGGATGGAAAGGCCGACCTAGCGGTAACGAGCGCGAACACGACCGCTGTTCCGAATGCCGTGTACGTGCTGGGCGGCAACGGCGATGGAACCTTCCAAGCCGCCGTCCTTTACCTCGCCGGTACAGCTCCATATTTCGTGACAGTCGCGGATGTAAACGGCGATGGGAAGTCCGATCTCGCCGTGGCCAGCAACAATGTCAACATCTTGCTGGGCAGAGGCGATGGCGCCTTCAACGCTCCACTGAGCTATGCCGCCGGCAACGATCCCGTCGCGCTGGCCGTGGGGGACTTCAATGGAGATGGCCGGACCGACGTCGTCGTAGCGAACCTGGTGGGCAACAATGTCAGCATCCTGCTGGGTGTAGCCGCCACAGCCACCACGCTCACCCTAAACGCCTCGCCGAATCCTTCGGCGTTCGGCTCCGCGGTGGTGCTGACGGCAAGCGTCTCGCCTGTCGCGGCGACCGGCAAAGTCACTTTCTACGACGGCACAAACGTGCTGGGAACGAGCGACATCGCAAACGGCCAGGCTGTGCTCGTTACGCGCGCTCTTCCCGCCGGCACGCGCTCGCTCACCGCCGTCTACGGCGGCGTCTCCGCCTACACGTCGAGTGTTTCGGCGGCCGTAGCTGAGGTCGTCAGATCGCTGGCTCAGAACGGATTCCAGGCGGCGGTGAATTACAACACCGGGAATGGGCCCGGCTCTTTGGCATCGGGCGATTTCAACGGCGACGGGCGGGCCGACCTTGTCGTAGCGAACTTCAACAGCAACAATCTGAGCGTGCTGCTCGGCAACGGCGATGGAACGCTTCAGCCCGCGGTGAATTACAGCGTTGGAGTGCAGCCCACTCAAGTGGTTGTGGGCGACTTCAACGGGGATGGCAAACGGGACCTCGCCGTCGCCAACTCCGGCAGCAACAACGTCAGCATATTCATTGGAAACGGCAATGGAACCTTCCTCGCGGGCGTAACCTACGGCGCCGGAAGCGTGCCGTACAGCCTGGCCATCGGGGACTTCAACGGCGATGGCAAGGCGGATCTCGTGACCGGCAACAACGCCGGCAACAACGTGAGCATCCTGCTCGGCAACGGCGACGGCACGTTCCAGGCGCCCGCGACCTACGCCGTGGGAACGAATCCTTGGCGTCTCGCCGTCGCGGACTTCAACGCGGACGGCAAGGCCGATCTGGCCGTCGCGAACTATGGCGGCAACAACGTGACCGTTCTGCTGGGCAACGGCGATGGAACGTTTCAGGCCGCGGTCAATTACGCGGTGGGCCGGCAGCCGGAAACAACCGCGGTAGCCGGTTTCAACGGGGACCGAACACCGGACCAGGCCGTTAAGCATGCGCGCACGCACA
>CAZRND010000100.1:0-15567 GCA_964601345.1 uncultured Acidobacteriota bacterium
CACTTGCCGGGGTGAGCCCTTCGGGGATTTCCACCGTTGTCGTCTTGCCCGCGCCGTTCGGTCCCCGGAGTCCAAAACATTCGCCCTTGCGCACTTCCAGGTCCAGGCCGTTGACGGCAGCCAAGTCGCCGTAACGCTTGATCAGGCCGGTGCAGCGCACCGCCGCCGTTTGGGATGGGGATCTAATGGATTCTCCGCAAGTACCCGCGTGGATTGAAAGTCAGGAAGAACTTTTCTCGACTCCGGTCCGAGACGAAATCCTTGTTCTCCTCGAGAAAGTCATCCAGCGCTTCCATGGGCCCGGGGCCGAATTCCCAATACACGGGATGTCCGTTGATATTGGTGTCCTCCAGCACCAGGTAGTTCCCCACTCGCACCAGATGGCTGTAGACCCTCAGTTCTTCGAGAACATGTTCCTTCCGGTGGTTTGAGTCGAGGGACACCAGAACGTTGTCCGTGGGGCGGATCACAGACCGGATTTCCTTGATGATCTCCGGAGACACGGAAGAACCAAGCAGATAATCGATCCGCTTGTGGCGTGGAAGACCTTTCCTGGTCTCAATGTCGATGGTGATGACGCGGCCGTGATCCATCAGATCGCAGATGGAAGCAAAGAACAGAGCCGAACCGCCCTTGTAGGTACCCACATCGATGATCCAGTCGGGTTTGGTCTGATAGATGATCTCCTGGTAGATCTGCAGGTCCATGGGATTCTTTTCCACGTAAGTCCCCAGCCAGGTGGTATCGTTCCAGGTCTTTGCCGCCGCCTCGTAATAGAGCAGATGGAAAAGCGTAATGACGGGTTTTCTGGAGAACCATAAGATGGACCGCCATTGCCACTCGAAGAGACCTCCCAGCACCAGCAAGACCATGAAACCGATCGCAGCCAGATGGTAAGGCCGTCTGCGTTGCCAACCGTCGCGGATAGATTCCATGGCTCATCGCAACATAAGCGATACGGCAGTGTCAAGGAAGCGAGGACCTTCCCGGTCCATATACAATTCGCCCCGGCGTCGCGCCGGTGTATTCGCCCTTCTCGATGACCGCCTTCCCGTTGACGAGGACGTAGGGAATTCCCGTCGGATACTTGTACGGCTCATCGTACGTGGACGCATCCCCAATCGTCGCCAGATCAAAGACGACGATGTCGGCGAAGCTGCCCTCAGCTAGCAGGCCCCGTCCTTCGATCTGCAACTTCCGCGCCGGCATCGAGGTCATGCGCCGGATGGCGTTCTCGAGGCTCAGCACTTTCTGTTCACGGACGTAGCGGCCGATGATGCGAGGGAAAGTTCCGTAGGCGCGCGGGTGTCCCTTGCCTTGCGCAGTCTCGGCGGTGCTCGCGCCGGAATCGGAGCCGACGCTGACCCAGGGGTACTGCATCGCCGTCTTCACGTCGTCCTCGCTCATCATGAAGTAGAGCGCGCCGATGCGCGTCCGAAAGGACCCGACCAGATCCATCACCGCGTCCTCCGGAGTCTTGCGCTGCTCCTTGGCCACGGACGCGATGTTCATCCCCTCAAGATGCTTGTCGCCGCCTTCCGGAATCGAGGCGATCACGACATTCTTCCAACCGCCCGAGGCCTCGACGATGTTCCACCATCCGGGCGAGCCTTTTTTCATTTCGCGCTTAATGCGCGCGCGAATGTCGGGATCTTTCAGACGCTTGTTGCGCTCGTCCGGCCCGCCCTCGGCGGCCCACGCCGGGATGCAGGCTTCGAGGCCCGTGCCTCCCGCCGTGTAGGGATACTGGTCGGCGTTCACCTCGATCCCTTCGGCGCGCGCTGCCAGGACAGCGGCGTTGATCTTGTCCATGGTCTTCTTCCAGTACTTCTGGTGAGCGACCTTCAGGTGGAAGATTTCGACGGGAAGTCCGGCCTTACGTCCGATCTCGACTGCTTCGGCGATGCCGTCGAGCACGCCCGCGCCTTCATCGCGCATGTGCGAGGCGTAGATGCCGCCGTAGCGCGCCGCGACTTTGGCCAGCTCGATCAGCTCCGGCGTCTTGGCGTAGGAGCCGGGCGGATAGATCAGGGCCGTAGTCATGCCCAGCGCGCCACGCCTCATCGCCGCTTCAATTACCGCCTTCATGCGCTCCAGTTCCTCGGCGGTCGGCACGCGGTCCACGGCGCCGAGCACGGCGCTGCGGGCCTGCGCCGCGCTGACGAACGTCCCGAAGTTCATGTCGATGCCCTGGCGCATCAGCGTCTCGAAATAACCATCGAGTTTCTCGGCGGGGCCGGGCGTGCCGCCCTCGCCGGCGATCCCGGTGGTGACGCCCTGGCGGATTTTGCTTTGCACCTTGCCGTCCGTGCGCAGCACGAAGCCGGACTGATCCATCATGTCGATGAATCCGGGAGCCACGTAGAGTCCCTTCGCGTCGATGACCTTGGCAGCGGTTCCCGGAAAGCGGCCGATCCGCGCGATGCGCTCGCCCGTGATGGCGATGTCCGCCGCGACCCATGGATTGCCGGCGCCGTCGAGAACGCGTCCGCCCTTGATCAGCACGTCGTAGGTTTGCGCGGAAAGGGAAGAAAGAGCGAGCAGCACGATGCCGAGTGTTTTCATGAGGGTCCAGTATACCGACAGAATTGCGCAGCGAGCCCGAAACAGGATATTCTCCTTTAGCGCATGCCTGCGGACAAGAAACTAGTTGCCGACCTGCTCTACTACATGAAGCTGCAGCGGGAGATGGAAGACCGCATCGAGCGGAAGCTCTATCGCCAGGGGAAGATTCTGGGCGGCGTGTACGTGGGGCGGGGACAGGAGGCGATCGGCGTGGCCGCGGCCATGGCCGCCGGCAAAGACGACGTGCTCTCTCCCTGCCATCGCGACATGGGGGCTTATCTGCTGCGCGGTATGAAGCCGCGCCTCATTATGGCCCAGTATCTCGGCCGGGAAGATGGTCCAACCCGCGGCCGGGAAGGGAACATGCACATGGGCGACTTGCAGCTCGGCATCATCTCCTTCATCAGCGCCCTGGCGGCGGTGGTTCCCGTGGCGGGCGGCGTGGCGTTTTCCTTCAAGTATCGCGGACTCCCTCACGTGGTGCTCAATTGGTTCGGCGACGGCGCGACGAGCCGTGGGGATTGGCATGAGGCGTTGAATCTGGCCGCAGTCCAGAAGCTGCCCATCGTCTATATCTGTAACAACAATCTCTACGCCTACTCGACGCCACTGGAGTTGCAGATGCCGGTGGCCAACGTGGCGGACCGCGCGGTGGCCTACAACATGCCCTCGCTGATTGTCGACGGCAATGACGCTCTCGCCGTTCATGAGGCGGCCAAGAAGGGGATCGCACACGCGCGAGCCGGGAAAGGTCCGTTCCTCATCGAGTGCAAGACCTTTCGGATGACCGGGCACTCCGCGCATGACGCAGCCGAGTACGTTCCGCAGAAGCTCTTCGAAAAGTGGGAGAAGAAGGACCCCATCAAGCGCCTGGAGCCGATGCTGCCGGCCGCGGACGTGAAGAAAATGGACGAGCGTGTCCGCGCCGAAGTGGACGATGCCGTGGAGTGGGCCGATTCGCGCCCTTATCCCGATCCGGCCACGCTGCTGAACAACGTTTACGAGAGCTGACATGGCCGAAACCACTTATCTCGAAGCGATCCGCCAGGGTCTGTGGGAAGAGCTGGAGCGCGATCCTTCCGTCTTCCTCCTGGGCGAGGACATCGGGATCTACGGCGGCGCTTTCAAAGTCACCGCCGGCATGCTCGATCACTTCGGAGCGCGCCGCGTGATGGATACGCCGGTCTCCGAGAGCGCGATTGTTGGAACAGCCATCGGCGCGGCGCTGATGGGGCTTCGTCCCGTGGTCGAGATGCAGTTCGCGGATTTCATTTCCTGCGCCTACGACCAGATCATCAACTTTGCCGCCAAGAGCCGCTTCCGCTGGGGCGCGGGCGTGCCGATGGTGATCCGCGCGCCCTCGGGCGGCGGCATCCACGGCGGTCCTTATCATTCGCAAAATCCGGCGATGGCCTTCGTGCATCAGCCCGGACTCAAGGTCATTTGCCCGGCCACCGCTTACGATGCGAAGGGACTGATCAAAGCGGCCGTGCGCGACAACGATCCGGTGCTCTATTTCGAGCACAAGCTGCTTTACCGCCGCATCAAGGAAGAATTGCCGGAGGAGGATTACATCGTACCGATCGGCAAGGCGGCGGTGCGGCGCGCGGGCTCCGAGTTGAGCATCATTACTTACGGCGCGATGGTCTTTGTGGCCCTCGAGGCCGCCGAGGCGCTGGCTGCCGAAGGGTGCGACGTGGAAGTCATCGATCTGCGAACGCTCCTGCCGCTCGATCACGATGCCGTGCTCGCGAGCGTCAAGAAAACCAGCCGGGTGTTACTTCTTCATGAAGATACGCGCACCGGCGGATTGGCCGGAGAACTCGCCGCGATCATAGGGCAGGAGGCGTTCGACTATCTCGATGCGCCGATCATGCGCGTTACTGCGCCCGACTGCCCGGTGCCATACAGCCCGCCGCTCGAAGAAGCATTCCTGCCGAATAAAGAAAGGGTGTTGAAGGCGTGCCGGGAGTTGCGCGCCTACTAGGCCGCGGTGCGGTTGATGCGGCGGAGGGCGCTCTGCACGACGGATCGCACTTCTGTGGCGTTAAGCGGCTTCATCACCAGGTCGTATCCGCCGCTCTCGAGTACTTCCATCCACATCTTGTCGTCGGCGAGGCGGGAAAGAAAAACGACCCGAGCCGCAGGTTGAATTCTGAGCAGTTGCTGGAGCGCGTGACGCCAGTGTTCCGGAGCGTCCGTGTCGTACAGAATCACGGAGATGGTCAGAGCAACCTGGTGCAGTACAACATCGAGAAGGTTGTTGGTGGGATGAACGACAAGTCCGTCTTTCGTGAGGCAATCGACAATCAGGCAACAGTCCTGCTCGGAGGGAACCACGACCAGAATCGAGTCTCGACCGGCCATCCGCTACCTCCACTGCTTTCCTTAAACCTACGCCCCGAAGAGGGCGATGTCAATACGTTCATAACTTTAATCGGCAACGGGTTAAGGCGGCTTTAATAGAATGTAGTTTCTGAGCTAGACTCAAAAGATGCACCGGAGCGCACTTGCCCTTATCTTTCTGGTTGCCGGCGTGGCCGAAGGCCTTGCCGCCCAGGGCCGGCCTCCGGTGATTCGTCCTCCGGAACCGCCAATAGCCGGCATGCCGGTACCGTCTTGGCTGGGGCGGGGCAAGACCGTTGCGGGGAACATCGCGGGCATCGATCCGGACCGCATCCTGCTGCGGACCTACGACCTCGGCGAAGTCCTTTTCCTTGTCGACGACAAGACCATCGTGCGCGTGGACAAGGTCCGGTTATCGCTCTCCGATCTGCGCGAAGGCGATCCAATCGCCGCGCACATTCGGGCAATCAAGGGCAAGGGTCCCTACGCGACAGAGATTTTGCCGCATCCTGAAGTGCGCCGGCGGAAAGAAAAGGGCGAGGAACCGGCGCCGATCGCGACTCCGCTGCCAGTCGAAACATCGAACGAGCCTGCTGCCGCCGCGAAGCCGGTTGCTGCTACTCCCGCGCCGAAAGTGCCCGAAATGCCCATCCCAGCGCTTCCCGCGGGGCAACGAGGTATTACCGGCACAGTCACGGAAGTGCGGGACGATCAAGTCACGGTCAGGACACCAGGCGGCGATACGCGGAACGTCGTGGTGACAGGGGTCACGCGCATCGCCAAGGCCGGAGGCCGATCCGGGCCGGATGAGATCCTGACGGAAGTCCGCACAGGCGACAAGGTTGCCGTCATGGGGGATACGCTCGATAACGGCCTGATGGTGGCGCACGAAGTCCTGGTCAATCGCAGCGCCGCGGTTGCAGCGGCGGGCCCTGCTCCTCCGCAGGCGGCTTCGCAGCCGGCGGAGCGAGAAGCCGCGCTGACCGGAGATTTCACCGGCGTGATCACGAACATCGAGGGCGAGAATGTCACCGTCCGTACGCCCGAGGGCAAGGATCGCCAGGTCGTGGTTACGCCTGTCACAACGGTGCGCCGCTGGGGAAGCACGGTGACGATCGACTCGGTCCGCAAGGGCGACCAAGTCAAAATATCGGGCGATGTCCTCGAGGGCGGACTGACTCTGGCTCGCGAGCTCAACGTCACGAAGCCGGCGACCTCCCGCTAGCGGTATTCGCCGGACCAAAGCGCGTCGAGGAAGTGCTTCCAAGGCAAAAGCAAGAGATTCCCGACGCGTCGCGGCCTCGTTTCCAAGCTGACGCAAATCAGGCGCTTTAACACCTTTTCTTCTGCCAAGGCCTGCAGCGACTTCAGGTCTTGAGGCGAGACGCTTGGCTTCGCCTTGAGCTCAACGCCGGTGTGGTCGCCGATGAGGAAATCCACCTCGAAGCCGGATGTCGACCGCCAGTAGTGCAGCGACTCCCCGGATTGATAATCCTTGTAGCACATCAGTTCGTGCATGATGTAGGTCTCAAAAGCCTGCCCGTACTCCGGCGTCGCCGGGCGGAAGTCTCTTCCTTGCAGCGCGGCCACGATTCCCACATCGAAGAAATAGTACTTGGAGGAGACGATGGGCTTTCGTGTCTTCGATCCGCGCCACGCCGGCAGCTCGTGCAGAACCAAAGTGTCTTTCAGGATTTCGTAGTATTCGTAGACCGTGGTTCGCGGCACCTGCGCGTCGTTCGCGACATTCGTGAAGTTCACGATCGTGCCGTTGCTGAGCGCGGCGGTGTACAGAAACCGGCTGAACGCTGGAGCGTTGCGCGTCGCTCCTTCGGCTACAACTTCCTGCTGCAGATAGACCCCGGCGTAGGCTTCGAGATCGGCGCGGGGGTTATCCGAAAAATAGATCGACGGGATGAGCCCCCGGCTCAAAGCGGCGGACAATTCAAAGGCGGAGCCGAGTTCCGAGTAGCTCAGGGGGTGCAGGTATTTCATCCGCGCCCGACCGCCGAGCAGATTGACGCCGCCCGCGCGCAGTTTGCGCGCGCTCGAGCCGGTCAGGAGGAAATGAATCCGGCGTTCCTCGATGAGCCGCTGTACTTCGTTCAATAGGATGGGCAGGCGCTGGATTTCGTCAATGACGACAATGTTTTCCCGAGGGCCAATCTGACGCCCCAGTCCGCTGGGATTGTGGCTGAGGTCGAGGAAGGTGGAGGAGTGGAGCAGATCGAAGATCGGCGCGCCTACGAGCGTGTTGTGCACCAGGGACGTCTTGCCCGTCTGGCGGGGCCCCAGGAGAAAATGAGACTTTCCCCGAAGCATGGCGGGAAGATCGAGCCGCCGAGTGACGGTGCTGCCAAATGACGACTTCATCGTCATATATCATCACATATGACGACAGAGTCGTCAAATGAAATCTCCCGGTTTTCGGGCCCGGGACTTATAATGGCCTTGTCCATGTCCGGCAAGCCGTTCGTACATCTTCACGCGCACAGCGATTACAGCCTGCTCGACGGCGCCTGCGGGATCGAGGATTTGGTCCAACTGGCCATCGAGCAGAAGGCTCCTGCCGTAGCCGTGACCGATCATGGGAACCTGTTCGGGGCGGTCAAGTTTTACCAGAAGGCCAAGCAGGCTGGGCTGAAGCCGATCATCGGCTGCGAAGTCTACGTCGCCCAGGGCAGCCGCCGCAGCCGGGACGAAAAGGACCGCTACAACCACCTCGTCCTGCTCTGCGAGAACGCCGAAGGGTATCGCAATCTCTCGCGCCTGGTTTCCCTCGGCTTCCTCGAGGGCTTCTACCGCAAGCCTCGCATCGACAAGGAACTGCTCGCGCAGCACACAAAAGGATTGATCTGCCTTTCCGCCTGCCTGCGAGGCGAGATCAACGAGCTGCTGATGGCCGGCAACTTCGACGGCGCCAAACGAGCCGCGTACCAATACAGCGATATGTTCGGGAAGGGGAATTACTTCCTCGAGATTCAGGATCAGAATCTTCCGCAGGAGAAGCAGATCAATCCGCAGATCATGCGCCTGGCGCAGGAGACCGGACTCTCCGTCGTAGCCACGAACGACGCGCACTACCTGCGTCGCGAAGACGCGCGCGCGCAGGACGCGATGCTCTCGATCCAGACCGGCCGCCTGCTGGCCGATCCTGCGCGGCTGCGTTTTGCCACGCAAGAGTTCTACATCAAGAGCTACGACGAGATGGCGGCGATGTTCGGCGAGATCCCGGAGGTCCTCGACCGAACGGTCGATATCGCCGGGCGTTGCCATTTCGATCTGGAGCCGGTGCCGTCACCGTTCCCGGAATTCGCCGTGCCTCCGGGCTACACGCTCGATTCCTACTTCGAACACGTGACCCGCGAAGGATTCGCGCATCGCCGCGAGAAGCTCGAGGCTGCGAACCGGCAGGGCAAGCTGGCGCATCCCCTCGAGGAGTATGAGCAGCGTCTGGCGAGCGAAATCCAGATGATCCAGCGGATGAAGTACTCGGGCTACTTCCTCATCGTCTGGGACTTCATCCAGCTCGCCAAGAAGCAGGGGATTCCGGTGGGCCCGGGGCGCGGATCGGCGGTCGGAAGCGTGGTGAGCTGGTCCATGGAAATCACCGATCTCGATCCGCTGCGCTATGGGCTCGTCTTCGAACGCTTTCTGAATCTCGAGCGCGTCAGCTTTCCCGATATCGACATTGATTTCTGCATGAACCGGCGCGGCGAGATGATTGATTACGTTACCCGGAAATACGGACGCGAGAACGTGGCCCAGATCATTACCTTCGGCACCCTCGGCGCGAAGGCCGCGATCAAAGACGTGGGACGCGTGATGGAAGTGCCTTACGGCGACATGGATCGCCTGGCGAAGCTCGTCCCCAACGTCTTGAACATCTCGATCGAAGAGGCCGTCGAGCAGGCTCCGCAACTGCAGCAGGCCATCGAGAAAGACACGCGTTTGCAGGAGGTGGTCGAGACCGCCAAGCGCCTCGAAGGATTTGTCCGCAACGCTTCGGTTCACGCCGCGGGCGTAGTCATCGCCCCGCAGCCCTTGCTCAACCTGCTGCCCCTCTACCGCACGAACCGGGATGAAATTGTCACGCAGTACGACATGAAGGACCTCGAGAAGCTGGGCCTGCTGAAGATGGACTTCCTGGGCCTTGCCACGCTCACGGTGATCACCGACACGCTGGCGCTGGTCGAGGCGCATCGCAACGAGAAGCTCGAGCAGGAAGCGATTCCGCTCGACGATCCCAAGACCTATGAATTGTTCTCGCGCGCGCAGACCAACGGCGTGTTCCAGTTCGAGTCCGGCGGGATGCGCGACGTTCTGCGACGCGCGCGTCCCACGCGCCTGGAAGATCTCATCGCCCTGAACGCCCTGTTCCGTCCCGGCCCGATGAAGGACATCGACGACTTCATCGCCCGCAAGCACGGCCTTCGGCCTGTGTCGTACGAATTCCCTGAGCTGGAATCGATCCTGTCGGAGACCTACGGCATCGTCGTGTACCAGGAACAGGTGATGCAGATCGCCCACAAGCTGGCCGGCTTCACGCTCGGCGAAGCGGACCTGCTCCGGTACGCGATGGGGAAAAAGAACAAGGAGCAGATGGCCGCGCAAAAGGAAAAGTTCGTCAAGGGCGCGGTCGGGCGCGGCCATCCGAAGGATAAAGTCCGCGAGCTCTTCGAAGTCATGGAGCCGTTCGCGGGTTACGCCTTCACCAAATCGCACTCCGCCGCGTATGCCTATCTCGCCTACGTCACCGCTTATCTGAAGGCGAATTACACGGTGGAATTCATGGCCGCCCTGCTCACGTCGGAAGCGGGCCTCGGCAACACCGACAAAGTGGTGAAATACATCAACGAGTGCCGCGAGATGGGCGTGACCGTGCTTCCGCCGGACATCAATTTGAGCGGCATCGACTTCACGCCCGAGGGCGGGAACATCCGCTTCGGCCTGCGCGCCGTGAAGAACACGGGGGAGAACGCGATTACGGCGATCCTTGCGGCGCGCCAGGACGCCGGCCGCTTCACTTCGCTCTATCAGTTGTGCGAGAAGGTCGATCTTCGCCACTTGAACAAGCGCATGCTCGAGAGCCTGATCAAGGCCGGCGCCCTCGACTCGATGAATGCCGCGCGCGGCCGGACTTGCCGCGCGGCCTTGACCGCGGCGCTCGATCGCGCCATCGACTCGGCGGCGCGGGCGCAGCGTGATCGCCTCGCCGGCCAGCAGGGTCTGTTCGGCGCCATGGCTCTCCCGGAGCATGAGGAGGAGCCGCTCCCCAACGTTCCGGAATGGGGAGAAGCGGAGCGTCTGGCGGGCGAGAAAGAGACCGTGGGATTCTACTTGAGCGGACATCCGCTGGCCGTCTATCTCGATAAACTCCGCGAGGTCTGCTCCGCCGACAGTTCTAACCTGGACGCCTTTGGCGCGGGAGACGAAGTGACGCTGGGCGGACTGATCAGCAGCGTACGCGCCGTGCGCAGCAAGAGGGGCGATACGTATGCCCAGGTGCGTCTCGAAGATTTGCAGGGATTTGCCGACCTGCTGGTTTTTCCCGAGGCGTTCAAGCGCCTGCAGGAGCGCCTGCAGAACGAAGGCGCGGTCTTTGTCCGCGGCAAACTGATGCAGGACGAGGGCGGCCCGCCGAAAATAAATGTCACCGATCTTGTTCCGCTCGATTCCGTCTCCGCGCCGCGGCTCGCGGACAACCTGCTGATCCGCGTGCGGCTGGGGCGCAACGGCGGGAGCACGCCCGCAAAACTGGCCGAGCTTTTCGAGCGCAAGCCCGGCGCGGCTCACGTCCGCCTCGAGCTAATTGAGGAGAACGGCTCCCGCATGACGCTCGATCCTCCCGTAACCGTACGTCCCGACCGCGACTTCGTCGAATCGGTGGAGAAAATCTGCGGAAAAGGCAGTTGCCAGATAATATAGAGGGTCTATGCCCTCTGATCCAGAACAGGCGCGCCGCGATCTGGAAGCGATGCTCAAACAGATCAAGGAAATGGACGGCGCCAGCGACGATCCCGATACAAAGAAGGGCTTGGCCGCGATGCTGGGATTCGTCGAAGACATGCGCTCCGATCTGAACCGGCACCTCAGCCCCTGGCAGAGAGTGAAGCTGGCGCGCCATCCGCAGCGCCCTTACTTCATGGATTACGCCTCCTATCTCTTCACCGAATTCAGCGAGGTCCACGGGGATCGGGCCTTTGGAGACGATGCGGCTGTGGTTTGTGGGATGGCCCGCCTCGGTGATCGCGAGGTCCTGGCCGTCGGCCAGCAAAAGGGGCGCACTACGAAGGAAAACATCCTTCGCAATTGGGGCATGCTCAAGCCGGAAGGCTATCGGAAGGCGCTTCGCGCCATGCAGTTTGCCGCCAAGTTCCGCCGGCCGGTGCTCACATTTCTCGATACGCCCGGCGCTTATCCCGGCATGGACGCGGAGGCGCCCGGCCAGGCCGAAGCCATCGCCCGAAATTTGCGTGAGATGGCCAGCCTGCCCGTGCCGATCACCGTGACCTTCATCGGAGAAGGCGGCAGCGGAGGCGCGCTGGGTCTCGGCGTGGGCGATCACATTCTGATCCTTGAGAACGCAGTCTACAGCGTGATCTCGCCGGAGAGCTGCGCGGCGATCGTCTGGCGCGATTCGGCCAAGGCCGAGCTGGCGGCCAGCGCTTTGAAGCTTACCGCGCCGGACTTGCTGGGCTTGAAGCTTGTCGATGAAGTAGTTCCCGAGCCGCCGGGCGGAGCGCAGGAGGATCATCGCGGCGCGGCGGAGCTCCTGAAGCCCGTGCTGGAACGCTGTCTGGCGAAATTGGAGAAAGTCCCGCCGCACGATCTGATCGCGCGCCGCTACGAGAAGTTCCGGCACATGGCCCAGTTTTTCGAGGGCAACTAGTGCCGGACCGCCTCTATCTCAGTTTCTGGCTCAAACGCTACGGCCTCAAGGAAGTGCTGGCGGCCATGACAACCGCCGTCGAGTCTTTTCCTTATTCGGCAACGCGTCCCGGCGTTCGCGAGGTCAGCGTGCATCCGGTGGACTGGTCGGAGCCGGCGGCCATCGAACAGGAATACCGCGAGGGCGCGGACCCCGCTCATGCTCTGCACGCCATAGACGAGTTTTCCCACGCGGATTGCGCGTTTAAGACGGTCGTCTTTTGGGACCTGGAGGGCGGGCCGGTCCGCGCGGAGATCATCGCCTACGGTCCTGAGTTCGAGGGCCGCGAGGAAGAGCGCGGGCATCTGGAAATCGATCTCGGGCTTGAGACGCCCTTTGTCTCTTCGCAGGTCAACGTCTCTAAGCTAATCGCCCTGGCGCGGAATCTTACGGTGAAGCTGCCGGTCCGCAAACGCCGCTTGTGGACCGAATCCGGCGAGGACTTTGCGGACCACATCCTCGAAAGACAGAACCGTGGCTAAGCGGCAGGCCAAGACGCTGGGACTGGCCGCCGCAACTGCTCTGGGCGCGGCCCTGGTCGCTTGGCTGCTCGGTTCGGCTCCTCCTCTGCGCTCGCTTGAGCTCAAAACCTACGATCTGCGCTTCGTACTTCGCGGGCGATTGCCTCCGCCGCCCGGCGTGATGCTCGTCTTAATCGACGAGGAGACCGAGAAGGCTCTGCCCGAGCCGATGGTTCTCTGGCATCCCCACTATGCGGCGCTCTTTCGCGCCTTGTCGCAGGGGAAAGCGCGCGCCATCGGGCTCGATGTCACTTTCGCCATGTCCGTCTCGCCATGGATGCCGGATGCCGACCGCGAACTGGCGGCCGCGTTCGAGGAAGTTTCCGCATCGGTGCCGATCATCCTGGGGCACGAAACGCTTCAGTCCGCACAAGAGGGACTGCCTCTCTACCTGCTGGCGCGCCTTCACGACGCCATGGGCTTCGCAAATTTGACGGTGGACAACGACGATTTTGTGAGACGCCAGGAGCTCGAAACAAAGGACGGTCAGGAAAAAAGCTTTGCGGCGCGTCTGGCGGCGGCCGTCAACGTTCCCGCACCCGCCGCCGACAAGTTTGTGATGATCCATTATTGGGGTCCGGGAGGCACCTTCCCGTCCGTAAGCATGACCCAGGTGCTCGAGGTCGCGAAGAAGGGAGACACCGCGCAGCTTGAGAGCTGGTTCCGGAACCAGGCGGTTCTGATCGGCTCCAACACGCCTCCTTTGGACACACATCCCACGCCGTTTTACCAGTATCCCGGACAGCGCTGGCGAAACACAAACGGCGTTGAGATTCAGGCGACGACGCTGGCCACGCTGCTCGAAAAGCGCTTCCTGCGCGAAGTGCCGCAATCCGGCGAGATCGCGCTGGTGCTGGGCGCCGCGATCCTGGCTGCGGCTCTGGTCTTCGGAGTTCGCTTCCCTTGGGCTCCGATTGCCTTGCTGGCCGCCGTTGCACTGTACCTGGGCGCTTCTGTCGCCGCCCTGCGGATCGACTGGATTCTGCCGGTCGTCCCGCCGCTGCTGGGCGCGTTCCTGAGCGGTTTTGCCTCCTACGCGATTTACTCGCTCACCGAAGGCCGCCAGCGCCGGCTCCTGCAGGAAGTGTTCGGACAATCCTTTCCTGCCGAGGTCGTCGAGGAATTGTTCGCGAGCGGCGAAATCCCTCTCGGCGGCGTGCAGCAGCAGGTGACCGTAATGTTCACCGACCTGCGCAACTACACGAACTACAGCCACGGTTGCGCGCCGCAGCAGGTGGTTCAGGAGCTGAACGAATATTTCGGGGACATGACCGCGGAGATTGGAAAACACGGCGGCATGACCGACAAGTTCATCGGCGACGGGATCATGGCGCTGTTCGGCGCGCCGATCCCGCATCCGGACGACGCGCTACGGGCCGTGCGCTGCGCGCTGGCCATGGTCCGGAGCAACGAGGAGTTCAACCGCCGCCGCGAGGCGCAAGGGCTGAAGCCGCTGGTCATCGGCGTCGGTCTCCACAGCGGGGAAGCCGTAGTGGGCACGATCGGCGCGCCGCGGAAAATGGATTACACCGCGATCGGCGACACGGTCAACATCGCCTCGCGCATCGAGGGGGAGAACAAAAAATTCCATTCCCGTCTTCTGGTGAGCGAAGCGACCTACCTGCAGGTGCGCGACCGGGTGAATGCCGAACTGGCCGGTCCCGCCGATCTGAAGGGCATCGACGAGCCCGTTGTGTTATACAAGATCATAGGGATGAAGAGCGAGGAGGTAGCATCATGAAGCGAATTCTGATCCTGCTCTTGCTGCCGGGGATTCCCGCGCAGGCCGCCGGGCCCGTGGGCTTGCTTTCCATGGTCACGGGAACCGTTCAGATCATGCGAGCCGGAAAGGCCGTTCCGGCGCGCATCGCCGATCTCATCATGGAAGGCGACGTGGTCGTCACGGGCCGAAACTCGGAGGCGTCGTTTCTGTTCTGCCCCGACGCCCGCGCCGCGAAGATCTCGGGCGAGAGCGAAGCCCTTTTCGACGCCTCGGCGATCAAGGTCCGCAAAGGCAAGCTGGCCGACGACCGCAAAGTTTCTTCCTGCCGTCTTCCCACCAGCCTGGCTCTTTCATCGGGCAGCCAGCAGCAATCCGGAATCGTGCGTCTGCGCGGCAGCGACATGCGCCTGCGATTCCCCGTGCGCACCTCTATCGCCAATCGCCGACCGTCTTTCGGATGGTCACCGGTGGACAATGCCAAAACGTACGACGTCAAGTTGATGGACCGCGAGGAGCGCGTCCTCTGGCGGAAAACCCTGACCACGAACGAGATCCAGTATCCGGCGGACGGCCCGGAACTCGAGTGGGGGCAGAACTACCAGTGGCGCGTCGAGGCTCGGAACGGCGACGATGTCCTTACGGCGGCCGACTCCCTCTTCAAGGTGCTGCCCGCCGATCAGGCCAAGCAGGTGATATCCCAGGAGAGCAGCCTGCGCGAGGCGATGACGAAGAGTCCGGACGACAACGGTCCGCGTTTTCTGCTGGCCTTCCTGTACGAAGAAAATGGAATGCTCGACGAAGCCGCGCGCGCTTACAACGATCTCTCGACCCGGATCGGCGCCCAGCCGTGGCTGCAGGAACGCTTGACGGATTTGATGAACAAGCTGAGCTGGAGCCGGATCGAATCCGCGGGCCGGCCTTAACGACTCAGTGGTCCGGACGATTCTGCGGGCTCGGCTCCTCTTTGGACCAGTGAACGAGGAAGAGGATTCCGCTGATCAACGAGGGCGCGGCCAGGACGGCCACGAGCGACAGCGGCAGGCCTCGAAAAAAGTAAGGAATCACCGCCGTAATCAGCAAGAGCAGAATACCGCCGGCTAGCGGCGAGATCCAGGCGATCAAGGCGAGGATCGCGGAGACCGCGCCGGGAATCATTACCTGAATAGCCGCCCCTTCCTTGATGAAGAAGAGGAGTCCCAGAGCGAGCCACGCCATCGTACACAGAACAGTGATCCCGCGGGCGCAGTAAAGCACACCCTTTCCGGTCATATGCCTCCAAACCTCACACAAATAGCCCTATAAGGCGATAATACAGGAAGGAGACTGCTGCGTGAAAGCACTAGTCAAGAGTCAGAAGAAACCGGGGCTGTGGCTGGAAGACGTGCCGGAACCCGAGATCGGGATCAACGATGTGCTGATCCGCGTGCATCTCACCGGGATCTGCGGGACCGATGTGCACATTCATGAATGGAACGAATGGG
>CAZRND010000101.1:0-4726 GCA_964601345.1 uncultured Acidobacteriota bacterium
CCGCAAGAAGGTGCGTAAAACTGGAACTTCGCCCACATTCCGCGATCCCCCAGCATTTGGCCGTGATCGCTGGTGTAAAGAACAATCGTGTTGGAATCGAGACCGAGCTGCGTCAAGGTTGCGGTCACCTTGCCAAGAGCGTCGTCCATCTGCGCCAGGTTCGCGTAATAGAAAGCGATCCGCCGTTTTGCTTCTTCCGGATCCCGGAGCTCGGGAGTGGGGGGATCGCGCTCGATGGATCGGCGGACCTCGGCCGGCACCCGGTCGAAATTGACTTTGCCCCAGGACGCGGGCAGGATCATTTCCTCAGGCCGGAACAGTGGCGCGAAACGAGACGCGGGCATAAACGGGTCGTGCGGCTTCAGGAACGAGCTAATCAGAAAGAAAGGCTGCTTGGTTCCGAAGTTGCGCAGGAAGCGGACGCTCTCACGCGCCACGAAACTGTCGAAGTGGTCGCTCTCCTCGAGTTGGGAGACGCGTCCCACGGCAACGCTTCCCTGTCGGCCGTCCGGTTGCCGCGCGGAACGCCACGGATCGCCGTCGTCGCGCCAAAGATCGTCCACCTGCGGCAGTCCGGAGCCGGAGTTCGGGCGGCCCAGTTCATCGGCGTAGATTCTGGCCTTGGGACCGAGGCTCTGGAACCAATCGTTGAAATCCAGATGGTAGTCGAACCCGTGCGTCTGTCCGTCGACAAAGTGCATTTTGCCGATGAGGCCCGTCATATAGCCGGCTTGCCCGAAGTAGTGCGCAGCGGTGCGATGCGCGAAGGGCCAGGGCGTGGTGTTGTTCCACGTCTGGTGGTGATGGGTATGCAAGCCCGTCAGCAGAGAGGCCCGCGAGGGCGTGCATACCGGATCTGCGCAATAGGCGCTCGTGAAGCGTACCGAGTCGCGAGCGAGAGCATCCAGATGAGGCGTCCGGACAACCGCATTTCCGGCGACGCCCAGAGCGTCGCGACGATGCTGATCGGACATTAGCAAAAGAACGTTCGGTGGACGGCGTGGGGAGGTTTGCGGTGCGGCGCCCGTCGCCCGAGCCGCCAGGGCCGAGACGCCGATCCGGATGAGATGCCTCCGCGTGATTGTCTTCGCGTCGCTCTTCACATGCACCCGGCCATCAGTGTAAACTTTGGAACAGGCCAAGGCAAGTAAAGGGGTAGTCTGATGCGAAACAATCTAGGAACGGCATTGGCGTTATTCCTGTTGGCTGGTCGCCTGGCGGCCCAGACGGAGAGCGGAACGATTGTCGGCACAGTGACCGACCAAGCCGGAGCGGCTGTTCCGGCCGTCAAGATCACCCTGCTGCAGAAGAGCACCGGCTTCACCCGAGCGGTTGCCACCAACGGCAGCGGCCAATACGCCGCGAACTCCATCCCGACCGGACCCTATTCGATCGTCGCCGAAACTCCCGGCTTCGAGAAACTTGTCCGTTCCGGGTTGCAATTGACGGCCGCGGAAACCCTGACCGTGGACCTGCAACTCACGATCGGAAGCGTGCAAGAGACGGTCGAGGTGACCGCGACCGGCACGCTGGTGCAAGACCAGACTGCGGTGGTCTCGAATCTGGTGACGAACCGGCAGATTCTCGACATGCCGCTCAACGGACGGGCTTTTACTTCGCTCCTTCTGCTGACGCCGGGCATTTACGCGGGATCTTCCGGCAACTTGACGACCTCGCCGTACGCTATGCGCGGAAGCACGAATTACAGCGTGAACGGATCCACTCCGCAGAACAACAGCTATCTGATTGATGGAATCACGAACCGCAACCTCTGGCTCAACACGCTGATCATAGTTCCCACCGCTGACTCCATCCAGGAGTTCCGGGTGATGACAAGCAACTACTCGGCCGAATACGGCGCGGCGGCTGGAGCCGTTACGATTGTCCAAACCAAGTCCGGCACCAACGCTTACCACGGGACGGCGTATGAATTCCTGCGCAACGACAAGCTCGATGCCAACACGTTTTTCAACAATCGCGGCGGTTTGCCGAAGGCGGCTTTTCATCGCAACGAGTTTGGAGCCACAACGGGCGGACCGATCCAGAGGGACAAGACTTTCTTTTTTGCCGATTACCAGGGAATCCTCATTCGCCAGCCGGAGACCCTCACCGCCACCATTCCCACGCTGGCGCAAAGACAGGCCGTGCTCACGGGCAATTTCACCGGTATCGCGAGTCAGATTTTTGACCCGGCGACGGCGCATCCGGACGCATCCGGAAAAACAGTGCGCGATCCATTCCCGAACAATACGATTCCTGCCGGGCGCCTCGATCCCGCGGCGCTGCGACTCATCGGGTTTCTCCCCCAGCCGACGTCGCCGGCGGCCACGCGCAACTTCACGTACAATCCGCGGATCAGCCAGAACACCGATCAGTTTGATCTGCGCCTGGATCAGAATTTCGCCCAGTCTGATCGCATCTTCTTCAAATACAGCTTCGACAACAGCAGCAAACTCGACCCCGGCGTTCTGCCCGCGCCGGCCAATGCTTCCATTCCCATCGCGCCGTATCTATCGGCGGATGGAACCGGCACCGCGACCGATATCTCGCTCACCAACTGGTCGACCACACTGAACTACACCAAAGTGTTCGGTTCCGCAACGGTCAACGAAGCGCGGCTCGGAGTGGTGCGCTGGAACCAGTATATCAATCCGCTCGGCAATGCCTTCGCCACGGCCAGTGCCATCGGGATTCCGGGCATCAACATCACCGACAAGTCGGGCGGTCTCCCGGCGCTTCTCGTCACCGGGTTTCAGGTGATCGGCGACAACTCCACTTACCCGGAGAATAGCCAGACCGTGACCTTCGACCTGGGCGACACGCTGACTTTGGTGCGCGGATCTCATACGTGGAAGTTCGGCGCCTCGCTTGTACGCAACCGCTTCGATGGGTTCTCGAATTTTCCGGCGCGAGGCAGTTACGATTTCAACGGCCAGTTCACCCGCCAAATCGGCGCGGCTGGATCTCAGACCGCGCTGGCCGATTTCGCTCTCGGCGCGCCGGATAGCGTGAACCGCAACATCCTCTCGGGCACTTTCGGGATGCGCTACTACTACCTTTCCGGATTCGGCGACGATACCTGGCGCATCACCAACCGCCTGACGCTGAATTACGGTCTGCGCTACGAACTATTCGCTCCGCCGCTCGAAGTTCACGATCGTTGGTCCAACTTCAACCTGCGCACTGCGCAATTGGAGATTGCCGGGCGCAACGGCTCCGGCCGCCGTCTGCGAAACTTCGACCTTCAGGATTTCGGTCCCCGGCTTGGCGCGACCTACGCGCTCACCCGCGATCGCAAGACCGTGTTGCGGACCGGGATGGGCATTTCCTATGTCGAAGCCGGAAAGGGCGGCGGACAACTCTATAAGAACCTGCCGTTCTTCTTCAACCAGACGTTCCCGACCGACCAGAATGCGGCGCCTCCGCTGTTCCTCCGCGACGGCCTGCCGGCTCCGGTCATGCCTAGTGTCAACGATACTGCCGCCCTTTCTACGGGCAGTCCCACGGCTTGGGATTACAGCTTAAAGTCCGCGCGCATTTTCCAATGGAGCTTTGGCCTGCAAAGAGAAATCCGCGCCGATCTTCTCCTCGACATTTCCTACGTCGGCACGCGCGGAGAGCACCTGATCGGCAACGTGAACATCAACCAGTCCTTTCCCGGCGCCGGCGCCCAAGGACCGCGGCGTCCGTTCTTCAATCTCAACCCCAACATTGTGAACCTGGGCTTGCAAACCAACTACGGCGACTCCAAGTATCAAGCGCTGCAGACGCGCGCGGAAAAGAGATATTCATTCGGCCTGACCGGTACGGTCGCCTACACTTGGTCCAAATACATCTCCGACGTCGGAAACGTCAATGGAGGCGGGAATGGCCCGCCGCAGGACGCTCGTTGTTTCCGCTGCGAGCGCGGGTCTCAACCGGAAGACCGGCGGCACGTGCTGGTGATCAACCACGTCTACGAACTTCCGTTCGGCGCCGGCCGGAAGTACGCTTCGCATGGACTGCTCAGCTATCTGCTGGGTCCTTGGAACCTTTCCGGCATCTGGACCGTGCAGAGCGGCGATCACTTCACGGCTACGATTGCCTCTTCGCTTTCCAACTCCGCGGGAGGCGGAGGCGACCGTCCCAATCGGCTCAGCGACGGCAATCTTCCCAGTTCGCAGCGATCCATTGATCACTGGTTCGATACCGCGGCGTTCGTATCGGCGCCTCAATACCAATTTGGAAACTCCGGACGCGGAATCCTGGTGGGTCCGCGCTATGCCAATCTCGACTTAGGCGTGCATCGCAACTTCCGGATCAAGGAGCATGTGCGCGTGAGCTATCGATGGGAAATGTTCAATGCGTTCAACCACGCAAACTTCGGCGATCCCAATGCATCCATCGGCAACGCTCAAGCCGGTCAAATCAGCGGCACATCCGCGGCACGCATTATGCAAATGGCGCTCAAAGTGGAGTTCTGAAGAACCGGCCGCCCCTAAACCTCCACACCCAGCAACTTGCAATCCGCCACCACCATTTCGCGGACTAGATCTTCAAACGCGATCTGCGGCTTCCAGCCCAACTTCTTCTGGGCCACGCTGGAGTCGCCGCACAGGATATTGACCTCGGCGGGGCGGTAGAGCTGCGGATCGGTCACCACGTAGTCCGTATACTTCTTACCCACGATCTTGAACGCCAGCTCCGCAAAGTCCCGGACGCTGTGGCTCTGGCCCGTCGAGATCAC
>CAZRND010000101.1:4736-15565 GCA_964601345.1 uncultured Acidobacteriota bacterium
GGCGCCCATTTCGTCCTGCGACTCGCGCATCCCGGCTGGGGCTTCGGCCCGTCGAGATCACAAAGTCCTCCGGCGCGGGCTGCTGCAGCATCCGCCACATTGCTTCCACGTATTCCCGCGCGTGCCCCCAGTCGCGTCGCGCCTCCAGGTTGCCGATCCCCAGCGTCTTTTCCTTGCCGGCCAGAATCCGCGCCACGCTCGACGTGATCTTGCGCGTCACGAACTCGTAGCCGCGTCGCGGCGATTCGTGGTTGAACAGAATCCCGGAGAGCGCGAAGAGTCCGTAGGCCTCGCGGTAGTTCCTGGTGAGATCGAAGCCCGCCACCTTGCTGATGCCATACGCCGACCGCGGATGGAAGCGCGTCTTCTCATTCTGTGGAACCTCTTCGGCCTTTCCGAACATCTCGCTCGATCCGGCGAAGTAGAACCGGCACGACGGCACCCGCTCCTGGATGCCGGCCAGCACGTAGTGCGTCCCGTTGATGTTGGTGTTCAACGTCGAGAACTCGTCTTCGAAGGAATAGCTGACGAAGCTCTGCGCCGCCAGGTGATAGCACTCGTCCGGGCGGACCTTGTCGATCACCCGCAGGATGCTGGCGTAGCTTTCGAGAGACGCGGCATGGAGCACCAGGCGGTCGCGCACCGGCATGATCCGTGAAAGGCGATGCTCGGGATCCTCTAGGGCGATGCGCCGCACGACGCCGTGAACTTCATAGTCCTTCGCGAGCAGGAGCTCTGCCAAATAGGACCCGTCCTGCCCGGTGATACCGGTGATAAGAGCTGTCTTGCTCATGAGCGTGTCAAGGCAAGTATTGTAGCAAAACGAGGCCGCGGACTAAGGCGCCATCCCGGAGCAGGGGCACAACTTGGCCTATTCCCAGATTTTATGAAATGCCATGCAAAGTTCTATAGCCGATAGAGCGGATGTACCATTGACCCTTTTCTATCCAGTATGGCATCATGACGGCCTAGCGCGTTCCTCAGGAAGGGCACGTCGCTTCTAAACAAGTTGGGCTCTGCCCAAGGGGGGAGACTTTGAGGTCCCATGTACAGGACACAGTTAGAGTTCTGTCAGTAGTCGACGAGTTGTTGATTGCTGCGTTGCTCGCTCTGACCTGGGACTTGCATTTCCCCCGTCCGATCCCCGATTTTCTGATACCGATTCTGCTTCTTCCCATCTGGTCGTTCTTGTTTTGGTACTTTGGCCTCTATGAATCTCACCGGATGGAGAAGTTTGCAGGGCTTGCGGGACGAATCTTTGCCGCGGAGGCTGCCGGCCTGGCCATCGGCAGTGGATTGATTCTTGCCGCGGGCCTCAGTCAGCAGTATACGAATTTTGTTCGCTTTTGCCTTCTGAGCACGGTATCGGTGCTGGCGACGCGATGGTTCCTGTACTCGGCTTTGAGCATTCTGAGACGCAGGGGAGTAGACACCCGTCAAGTTTGTGTCCTCGGGGCCTGGGAAAGAGCAACAGACATGGCCCGGCGTTTTGCGGAGAATCCTGCATGGGGCTTACGTGTAGCCATGGTGGGGACGGGCCGCGCCGGCGCTCGCGAGTTCTTCCGCTATCCTTCTGGAGAATTGCGGATCGCCGCCGGTTTGGACGAGATTCTGCGACAGGAAGTGGTTGATGAGGTTTTGCTGGCCGTTAGTCCGGAGGCCCTCCCCGCCGAGGAGAGGACCATCCAGGAATGCCAGCAATACGGCGTCCTCTGCAGGGTCTTGCTGCAGAGGGGGGATTTCCAGGCCCAACCGGGCGGTTTGGAAGCTCTCGGTGACCACTTGGCCGTTTCCGTGGGCGGTGGGACGCCGCATAGCGCCGCAGCTCTAGGCCTGAAGCGCGGGATCGATATCATCTTGAGCTCGATCCTGCTGACTCTGATCTCGCCCCTCCTGGCGCTGGTCGCGATTCTGGTGAAGCTGTCGTCCTCGGGCCGGGTCTTTTTCCGACAAAAACGTGTCGGGTTCCACGGGCGGCAGTTCATGATGGTGAAGTTTCGCACCATGGTTGACGGGGCGGAATCCATGATCCAGTCCATGGAGCATCGAAACATCACCAAGGGACCGGTCTTCAAGGACCCGCAGGATTGGAGAGTGACTCCGGTGGGCCGCGTACTCCGGCGCTTCAGCCTGGACGAATTGCCGCAATTATGGAACGTGCTGCGCGGCGACATGAGTCTGGTGGGTCCGCGTCCGCTGCCCGTCCACGAGTCCGCCGCCATCGCCGGATCGCATCGCCGGCGCTTTAGCATGCGGCCTGGAATCACCTGCCTCTGGCAAGTTCAGGGCCGCAGCACGGTGGAGTATGGCAAGTGGATGACTTTGGATCTTGAGTACGTGGATAACTGGTCGATTTGGCTCGATACCAAGCTGCTGCTCCGCACCATTCCGGCGGTGTTGAGCGGCCGAGGTGCTTACTAGCGGGAATTTGGATCATCAAAAGAAATCTTCTACGTGTGGGGGAGGAGGGCTCTTATGCAGGTTGTGATCCTTTGTGGCGGAAAAGGCACGCGTTCCTATCCGTTTACGGAATTCTTTCCCAAAGTGATGATGCCGATATCGGGCAAGCCGATTCTCGTACACTTGATGGAAACGTACGCCGCCCAGGGCTTCGATGAATTCGTTCTCGCGGCCGGACACCGGAAAGAGATGCTCTACGACTACTTTCACGATCGGTTCCGGAATTGGAAAATCCAGATCGTTGACACCGGGGAAGATAGTGATACGGGCGAACGCCTCCGGCGGTGTGCCCGGCTCGCCTCCGGCACCTTCTTCGCGACGTACGGCGACGGCCTGGGCAACATCGATCTGTCGGAACTGCTGGATTTTCATCGTAGGAGCGGCGGTTTGGCAACCGTCACCACCGTTCCCTTGCGGTCGCAGTACGGCACTGTTGTTACCAACGGCACTCAGCAAGTAAAGCGCTTCGTAGAGAAGCCGGTGATCCGCGATTACTGGATCAACGCAGGATTCTTCGTGTTCGAGAAAGCCGTCTTCGAGCAATCGGATGGACAGAATCTCGAGACGGATGTGTTGCCCGCGATTGCCTCCCAAGGCCAACTTTTCGCCTATCGCCATGACGGGTTCTGGCGATCGATGGATACCAGCAAGGATCAACTCGAGCTCGAAAGAGTCAACAATGGCGGATCGCCGCCTTGGCTCTCTCTGGCGAAAGTTGAGACCGCATCGGCATAGAGGCGGAACCGGACCCCCGCGATGAGCGACCACAGTTCTTACCGAAATCGGGTTATTTTCGTCACCGGCGCAACCGGCCTGGTCGGCGGGTGGCTGGTGAGGGCGCTGCTCGCTCGCGGAGCGAAGGTCGTTGCGCTGGTGCGCAACCCGGCACCGGACAGCTTGCTCTACCGAGAGGGCTTGGTTTCGCAAATTGACGTCGTGCCTGGATCCCTCGAGAATCCAGACGTGATCAACGAGGTTTTTCGGAAGCGCGCCATTGACGTGGTATTCCATCTCGGTGGGCAGACGCAGGTGGGCGCGGCGAAGAGCAATCCCGGCTTCACGCTGGAGGCCAACGTGCGAGGCGCCTGGAATATTCTGGAGGCATGCCGTCGGCATCCGGTAGGCCGGATCGTGATGGCGTCCTCGGGAAACGCTTACGGCTCTTCCGCTCATCTTCCGCATAAGGAAACCGATGCGCTGCTGGGCGAATTCCCATACGACTGTTCCAAAGCCTGCGCCGATCGGATCGGCCAGATGTACGCAGCCTCCTACGGGCTGCCTCTGGTCATTTCGCGCTGTGCCAACGTCTTTGGAGGCGGGGACCGAAACCGCCGGCTGATTCCTGATGCGATCGCCGCCACTTGGCGCGGAGAGCGGTACGTGATTCGCAGCGACGGGAAGTTCATTCGCGACTACCTGTACGTTTCCGACGCTGTCGAGGCCTGCCTGTGTTTGGCGGAACAACTGGGGGCGCGTCCTTCGCTGGCCGGCGAAGCCTTCAATTTCAGCCTGGAACTGCGATGCAGCGTACTCGAGATCGTCGGGAAAGTAGTCGAAATGATGGGCCGCCCCGATCTGCAGCCGAGCATCGAAAACCGCGTAAGCGACGAAGTCCGCGAACAGTACCTGGCTTGCGACAAGGCTCGGCAGATGCTGGGCTGGCAACCGCGTTACTCGTTGGAAGAAGGGCTTCGTGAAACCATCGATTGGTATACGTCAGCTTGGGAAAGGGAGACGCCTCACAAAGGGGCGCCTCAGGCCGTGGGTGCTCGGTAGTGGCCATGAAAATCGCCCTTTACTATCCGTGGATTTATCTCACCAGCGGCGCGGAGCGCACGATTCTGGAGGTGAGCCGACGGAGCCGGCATGACTGGACGCTGTTTACCAGTCACTTTGACCCCGGGCAGACCTTTCCCGGCCTGGCCGAACAGCACGTTGTGGTCAAGGGCAGGGTTTCGGTGGATCGCAGCTTGTCGGCTGTCGCCCTCGCTGCTTTGCAGATCGTTGGGCTTCGCCTGCCGATGAAGGATTACGACGCGTTGGTTGTGGTTTGTGAGGGGCTGGGGGACCTGATCTTATTCCGCAACTCCGAGCGGCCGGCGCTGTGTATTTGTCTTACGCCGCTGCGCCTGGCGTTTGACGAGCACTACCAGCAACGCGCCTTTCAGAATCGGGGTCCGCTGGCGCGGGCTGTCATCCGGGTTGGATCTTCCCTGTTTCGGGTCATCGATCGCTTCGCTTGGAAGCGCTATTCCCGTGTCTTCTGTATCAGTCAAGAGGCTTATCGTCGCGCGCTCGCCGGAGGACTGGGCAAAAAAGAAGACCTTGAAATCCTCCATGTGGGTCTGGGCTTCGATCCGACGTCGGTATCGCCGGCCGAGCCGAACCGGTATTTTCTCCTTCCCGGCCGCATCATGTGGACGAAGAACATCGAACTCGGAATCGAGGCCTTTTTCCGATTCCGTGGATCCGCGCCGGAGTTCAGCGATTACCGCCTCATTATCGCCGGCGTCGTGGATCAAAAGAGCAAGCCGTATCTGGAGAAGCTTCAACAACTCGCCGGTAGCGACCCCGGCGTCGAGTTTAAGTTCTTGCCGACGGATGCGGAGCTTGCCGACCTATATGCAAGATGCCAGGCCGTGCTGTTCACGGCGTTTAATGAGGACTGGGGAATCGTACCGCTCGAAGGAATGGCCTTTGGCAAACCGGTCATCGCGGTGAACCGCGGAGGACCTAGAGAATCCGTCGAACACACGGTTCAGGGATTCCTGGAAGAACCGGAACCTGCCGACTTTGCCGCGCGCATGATTGAACTGGCGCAAAAGCCCGAGTTGGCCAAGGAGATGGGCGCGCGCGGGCGCCAGCGGGCCCGGCAGTTCTCATGGACCCATTTCATTGAACGGGTGGATCGGGAAATTGAAAAAATGGTTGACGCGCGGGTGACAACGGAGCCCGTGAGAGCGGAAGAGGTTTCTACGTGAAAAATATCGCCGGAAGAGCAGACGGAGGGAGAACATGGCAGTAACTACTTATCTTGCGGATCTACGCTATAACTACACTGGATTCCTGGCGAACGACTGCATGCCCTTGGGAATCGGTTATCTCAAGGCCGTCATGGACCGCGATCTCCCGGACTTGAAATCGCGCCTGTTTGCTTATCCCGACGCGCTGTGGGAGGCGATCCGAACCGCCCCGCCCGACGTCCTGATGTTGAGCAACTACTGCTGGAATGAGACTCTCAGTCATCATTTCGCCCGGCTGGCGAAGCGCGTAAAGCCGGACATGCTCGTGGTGATGGGCGGCCCGAACATTCCCATCGAGAAGGAACGTCAGATCGAGTACCTTCACCAGCATCGCGATATCGATCTTTATACATTGGGAGAAGGGGATTTTCTCGCCAGCGAAGTGGTGCGGCACTTCATAGACGCCGGCATGGACCTGAAGCGCTTCCAGGAACGGACGATCCCTTCGTCGGTTGTCCGCCGGCCGGACGGAACGGTGGCGCGCGAGGAGAGTTGGAATCGCCACAAGGAGATTGACGAGATTCCGTCTCCCTGGCTCACCGGAGCTCTGGACGAGTTCTTCGATGGCAAACTGGCTCCCTTGATGGAAACCAATCGCGGCTGTCCGTTTACCTGCACGTTCTGCGTGCAAGGCACGGGTTGGTATACGAAGGTCCACAACTTTACGAAGGAGAGGATTCGGGAGGAGATCGAGTATGTCGCCAAACGAATCCGCAGCGTCTGTCCATCGATGGGCACGCTCCGGATCGCGGATTCCAACTACGGGATGTTCGAACGGGATATCGAGATCTCCGGATATCTGGGGCAGACGCAAAAGGACTACGGTTGGCCGAAGTACATCGATGCCACGACCGGCAAGAATCGGGCGGATCGCATCATACAATCTGTCGAGAAGGCGAGCGGCGCCCTCGTTGTTTATCAGGCCGTGCAGTCGTTGGACGAGAACGTTCTGCGCAACATCAAGCGGTCTACCATCAAGCTGGAGGCGTACGAGCAGATTCTG
The DNA here is from genome assembly GCA_964601345.1 of uncultured Acidobacteriota bacterium. Lineage (GTDB taxonomy): Bacteria > Acidobacteriota > Terriglobia > JAJPHL01 > JAJPHL01 > CAZRND01. The sequence goes on from CAZRND010000101.1 coordinate 11,223, forward strand.
ATGCACGTTCGGGGAAGGGGCCTGCGTTCCAATTCCGATTTGATTCTCGGTCTGCCCGGCGAATCGCTGCAAACCCACGTAGACGGGATCCATAAGCTTTTGGACAGCGGCGTGAGTCAGGTCACCAACTTCCAATTGATGATGTTGAAGGGATCCGAGCTGGAGACTCTGCAGACGCGCAAGCAGTTTTCCTTCAAGACCGGCTTTCGAGTGCTGCCGAAGAACTTCGGCATCTACGGAGACGAAAAGGTCTTCGACATCGAAGAGATCGTCACGGAGACCGACACGATGTCGTTCCAAGACTACCTGCAAGCGCGGAAGTACGCGCTGGTGAGCGTGGCCTTCTGGCACAACAACGATTTGGATGCCGCCCTGGACTTCGCGGAACGGCTGGGGGTGAAGCGCTCCGAATGGCTCGACCGCACTCTTGCCGCCATCGAAGCGCCGGCCAGCCCGTTGCGTCCGTTCCTTGACAATTTCGTCCGGGAAACCGAAGGCGAGCTGTTTCCCACCAAGGAAGCCTGCATTGAATTCTATAGCCGGGAGGAAAACTTCCAGCGGCTCCTCGCGGGTGAAGTGGGCGAGAATCTCATGCATAAGCACAATGCCCTTTCTTCTTTCCACGTTTGGCCGGCCATTTGCCAAACGGGGATGGAAGTGACCCGCCAACTTCTGGTGGAAGGAGGCGGTGCTCAGCAGATTCCGAACTTCGAGGAGTTCTGGAGCGAGTTCAGCCGGTTCATGGAATTGCGGCACGCCTGGGGCTTCACAGAGGAGCAGATTCTCAGTTCCGTTTGGGCCACGCTCCGTTATGATTTTTCGCAATGGCTGGCAAACGGCTCACCGACAGATCCAACTCCTTTCCGCCTGGCTGAACCCACAGAAATGGAGTTCGAATTAACTCCGGGCGGGAAGCAAGGATTATCGTCGGCCCTGAAAGTCTGGACGACCCATATCAAGGGCTTGACCAAGATGGTTACGCGCTTGAAGGTTGTTTGGCAAGTGCGAGAGTGCCGGCCCGCCAACCGCGAAGCGCGGCCTCGCAAAATGGATGCAACCGCGGTCTTAGCCTAAGGTTCTGAACACTTCGAGCAGGCGTTCGGCGGCGCGATCCCAAGTGAAACCGCGCGCCTGTTGAAGGCCCTTTTCGACCAGAGACTGCCGTAGCGTCGCGTCTCCGGTAACACGCTCCATTTCGAACGCCAGGGCGTCACGGTCGGTCGGCGGAACGAGGATCGCGGCTTCGCCGCACACTTCCCGGATCACGGCAAGATCGCTCGCAATCACAGGCACGCCGCAAGCCATCGCCTCGAGCGGCGGCAGCCCGAACCCCTCCGCGAGGGAGGGGAAACCCAGCAAGGCTGCTCCGCTCAGCAGCGCCAACCGATCCTCATCCGGAACATATCCGGCGAAGACGACGGCTCCTTCGATCCCCAGTATCTTCACGCGGTTTTTCAATTCCGCAATGTAGCCGCCGCGGCCTTCGCCTCTCCATTGGCCCGCGATCACCAGTTGATAATCCGGCCGGTGACGGTGGAACAAGGCGAATGCTTCGACCAGCGTGTGCGTGTTCTTGTGGCGTTCGCCCGCGCCGAGAGTAAACACGTACTGCTTCCCGAGATTGAACCGCCGGCGGATTTCCGGCATTCGACCCGAATCATCGCCGGGATGGAAGCGGTCGGGGTCCACGCCGTTGGGAATGACGTGGATCTTCCCAGGATCGATCTTGTAATGTTTGGCGATGGCTTCGCGGCTTGCGTTGCTCGGTGTGACCACTCGAGGAGCTCTGCGTCCACTCCAGCGCATCAAAGCGTTCAAGAGCGTGCGCCGTCCTGCGGGAAACAATTGCGAATGGCTGGCGTAGATCGCGTCATGGATCTGCAGTACGGAGTTGCGGCAGCCCCAGAACGGCAGGACTCTCTGAAGGAGAATGACGTCGAGCCGGTCGGCGGCATACAAGACTGGAATCAGGAAAGGCCTTTGAAGCCAGGGAGACGAAACAGCCAATTCGCTCACTCGAAAATTAGGCCGCAGGCCGGCTAAACGGCTGCTCTGGCCGCGAGCGACATATACGACGTACTCATTGACGGGGTCCAGTCGCGACAGGGCTCGGAGGGTTGAGAACAGACATGTTTCCACACCGCCTTTGTTCTTCCCGAGGATATGCGCGTCAATCCCGATTCGCATACTAGGCCGCGGCCGGATCCTGGGGGCCGTACTCTTTCCGGATCCTTTCTATCGCGCCGGAGAAGCCGTAGTGCTGCAACAGGTACCCGACCCGAAAGCTCCGGTAAACAAGGGCCACCAGGGATCGCTCCCACGCCGGAGGATGGAAGGCTGGAAAGGGCGTGACCGAGGCCATGGGAGCAGCGACAACCTCCTGTGCGAACCGGAGGTAGCTCTGGGCGGCCTGCGCAATCCTCAAATTTTCCAGCGCAAAGTTCCGCGCAGCACGGCCCATTCGCTCTCGCCTTTGTGGGTCCTCGATCAGCGCGGAGAGCGCCTCGCCCAGATTCCTCTCTTCGGCGCCGTCGACGGGAATTTGGATACAGAAATCGGCCGGCATCTCCAAGAAGGGTCCTTGCGCGCTTACGACAATCGGCTTGCCGGCCTGAATGGCGCGGAGCGCGCTCCCGGAGGTCTCTCCCGACGCCGGATACCTCAGGTCCACGACTACATCCGCCATCGCTATGTGCTCGAGGTACGCCGGCAACGGCAGCCAGCCTGTCTGAACCACATTCTTCTGAATTCCGAGTCTTTCGATCAGCTTCTTGGCCTTGCCGCCAAACTGCCCTTGTCCTACGAGCAGAAATTTCAGGAAGGGATAGCGCTTTGTCAGATTGCGGATTGCGTGCAAGACTACCGGCAAGCGCTTGTTGTAGGTGAGCACGCTCACGGATGCGACGAGGAAATCCCCGGCGCCGAAGCCGTACTTTCGACGGATGTCGGCCGGCGGGACCAGGGTTTCCTGAATCGGTGTCGCGTGCGGAATCAATCGGGTGGTCCGGGTCGGGGCTTCCCGAGCCGCGAAATCCCTGGCAAACTCGTTGTGCACAATGATCGCCCTGCTCATTTCAAGCACGGGACGAGCCAGGGAGATCTCGTAGGGATCAATGGAGCTGAAGAGGAGTTGACGGACAATTCTCCTTGCTTGCCGCGGCCCGTAACGCTCCAGCAGCGCGGGGCGTAGCGAGCGCAGATCGCCTTGCAGGAGCGTCATTCCGAGAACCAGGTAACTCAACGAACAATCATGAAGAACGACGATGCCCGGAACAGCGCGAAGAGACGGAAGCATGTAGCTGTGATAACGAAAGCTGTTGCCGATTTGATAGATCGCACAATCGTAGCGATCTTGCCGCCGCAGAAAATCTTCTTGCCGTATGACCGGAAAGCGCTTGACTAACCATTCGCTCGACGGCCGATAGGGGCCGGTAACGACTTCGATCTCCGCCAGGTCCCCGAGGAACTCCAGGAGCTCCTCGCTGTAATCGGAAATCCCGCTTCGCTCAGGATTGAGAGGACTAAAGAAAGCCAGGCGGAGCAGACTCATTTGCCGGCTCGATGGAGTGGGCTGGTCTCATCCGAGAAGATCTGCCGGGCGATGTCGCGAGCGTTCGAGACACACGTTACGATCTTCCCTCCCAGCACCGACCAGCAGCCAAATCCATGTTTGGTGATCACGGTCGGGCGTCCATCAAAGTCTTCGCTATAGGCGGTAACCGCCCGAACGCTGAACCTCGATTCGATGAATCGGGATTTTTCGAGCACAGGCAGGTACAGCGAAGCATGTTTCATCAAGTTAACGCGGTTCGACCGGATCTCTCCCCATTTGGGCGGAAGGCCGTCGGACGGGACCTCGCTTGCCAAGAGAGACTGGTGAATATGCGAAAGCAGAAACACGTTGTCGCGGCCTGTGCAAATGAGACTCGTAAACGGCCCATCGAGGATGGTCAGCGAAACGGGGGGCATCGGGATTTCCAGGGCCAACATCTCGCAAAGGTCGAAACGCAAACGGCGCGTCGGCCAGTGGAACCAATCCGCGATCAGATTGCTGTTCGCATAAGTCGCATTGATCAGATAGTCGAACGTTTCCCGTCTGCTCTTGCCGCGGCTTCTTAATGTGAGGACTTTCCCCCCATCGGAAGAGAAGTGCGCTGCCTCGACCTTCGTTCCGAGAGCGCACTCGATCCGAGCATTCTCGTCCAGTTTCGCGCGCGCGCGCGAGCGGAGCCTGAGGAAGTCCAAAACGGCCTCGTCCGTACGCAACGAAAGACTCAACTGATTTAAGGCCACGAGTCCCCTAGGCGGGTCCTCGATCGAAAACCACAGCGTTTTCTCTCTGC
>CAZRND010000102.1:0-15423 GCA_964601345.1 uncultured Acidobacteriota bacterium
CGGGCGGCTATTCCGGAGACGGCGGACCGGCCACCGGCGCATCTCTCAACGGCCCGGCTGGAATTGCGATAGACACGACGGGCAACCTCTATATCGCCGAATACCTGAGTCACCGGATTCGCAAAGTGAATCCGCAAGGCATCATCACCACGATCGCGGGTACGGGCGACTGTTGTTTCGCGGGAGACGGCGGGCTCGCGGTCAACGCAGTCCTCAGCACTCCCACCGGGGTCGCAGTGGATTCACGCGGCAACGTGTTCTTCAGCGATCGCGATTCGGTGCGCATCCGGAAGATCGATCCACAGGGAATGATCACGACCGTCGCGGGAACAGGTATGAGTGCGACCGCGGGCGACGGCGGACCCGCCGCAGCCGCGTCGCTCAACAATCCGCAGGGCATCGCCATCGATGCGTCAAACAATCTCTACGTCATCGAGCAATACGGCCATCGCCTTCGCAAGATTGACACTTCGGGCGTCATCACGACGGTGGTTGGGAACGGCACGTGCGGAAACTCTACCGGTCCCGCGAGCACGGCGCGCCTTTGCTATCCGCAAGCAGTGGGCGTGGACGCAAGCGGCAACCTGTACATTGCGGACAGCGGCAATAGCCGGATTCAGAGGGTCTCAGTGGGAGGAGTTGTCACGACCATCGCGGGCGGAGGATCCACCGTCGGCGACGGGGTTCCAGCGCTCAATTCCTTCGTAGCGCCTTCGGGTGTCGCGGCGGACGCAGCCGGAAATGTGCTTCTCTCCGACGGGACGAACCACTATCTGCGGCGCGTGAACGCTCTCGGAATCATCAATACGCTCGCCGGGAACGGCCATCCTTTTTATGACGGCGACGGCGGACCAGCGACGCAAGCGCTGCTCGGAGGTCCGCGGCACATGGCCTTCGACGCGTCGGGGAATCTATACATCGCCGATGTTTACAACAACCGCATTCGGAAGATCACGACGCAAGGCGTGATTCTTACCGTAGCGGGCACGGGCGCCGGCGGCGCGGCGGGGGATGGCGGGTTGGCGACGAGCGCTGCGATCGAGTCTCCGGTCGGCGTCGCGGTGGGCCCGGACAACAGCTTGTACATCGCGCAACCCAACTACGGCGCCGTCCGTCGAGTGAATTCCAACGGGATCACCGCCACCTTCGCCGGAGGCGGCGAGACGGAGGTGGACAACCTCCTCGCTTCCAGCGCGCGGCTTCGGAATACCAACGGGGTAGCCGTGGATGCTGCCGGAAATGTATTCATCAGCGATTACGACGATCACCGCATCCGCAAGGTGAATGCCGCGGGTGTGATTACCACGGTGGCCGGCACGGGCGTTTCAGGATTTTCCGGCGACAACGGCCCGGCGACGGCGGCGCAGATCAACGGGCCATCGGCGGTGGTGGTGGACGGGTCGGGCACCCTCTACATCGTCGAGTACGCGGGCTTGCGAATTCGCAAAGTCACGAACGGAATCATCAGCACCATCGCCGGCACGGGACAGAGCGGCAGCAGCGGCGACGGCGGTCAAGCCAGAAACGCTACCTTCCAATCGCCCGAGGCGCTGGCGCTCGATACCGCGGGAAATATCTACGTCGCCGAGCGCGACGGGCAGCGCGTCCGAAAAATCGACACACGCGGCGTCATTTCCATCTTCGCTGGAGGTTTGCAGGCGGGATTTTCGGGAGATGGCGGTCTGGCCACGACCGCCGCTCTGAACGAACCGTGGGGCCTCGCTGTGGATACCACCGGCAACATCTACATCGCGGAGCGAGGCAACAACCGCGTGCGCGCCGTTCTGACGCGTAAATCCACGTTTGCGGTGACACCTACGTCGCTGGTTTTCACCTCTTCGGGCGGCTCGACTCCGTCGCAGCGGCTAGCGCTGAACGGCGATCCGGTGGGATTGCTCTGGCTTACCGATTCCGTGCTCGTGGAGCCGGGTGTTCCATCCTGGTTGACGGTGACGCCCAACTCCGGTCCGATGCCGGCATCGGTGGACGTTTCGGCGAATGCCGCGAACCTCTCGCCCGGCACTTACAAAGGAACGATCGTCATCGCGGCGCTGGGGACGACGTCCACGGTGACGATCTCGGTGACGCTGACAGTGACGAGCGGCAGCGCGACGCCATCGGTGACGCCCGCGAGCCTGTCGTTTCTAGCGCTCGTCGGAGGATCGGCGCCGCCCGCGCAGACGTTGCGTATCGACAATACGAGCGGCTCATTCTCCACCAAGGTCACGGCGATCGGCGGCTCGTGGCTCTCGATCGCTCCTGCTTCGGCGAACGCTTCGGGCAGCGGGCCGGCCCTTCCGCAGGTGACCGCGAATCCCGCGGGACTTGCCGCCGGCACATATTCCGGCAACATCGCCGTTACCGCCGGCGGCCAAACATTCAATATTCCGGTTACGCTGCGGGTGAGCGTGCCGTCGGCGCAATTGCTCTTGAGCCAGACGGGACTTCTCTATCGCGCGGTCGAAGCGGGCGGCGCCGACCCGTCGCAAACTTTTGGTGTACTCGCAACCGGCAGCGGCGGCCTCGATTGGACCGCCGATACCACCGCCGCGTGGCTGACCATCGCGCCGGTATCGGGACACAGCGACGCGGGAACGACGCAGATTCCGCTCGTCACCGTATCCGTCGATCCAACGGGCTTGAAGGCGGGATACTATTCCGGCCTGGTGCGAGTGACATCGGCGGGAGCGAGCAATTCTCCGCAAGTGGTGCGCGTAGATTTGCAAGTGCTCGCGCCCGGCTCGCGCCTTCCCGCCGTGGTGCGACCGACCGGATTGATCTTTGCTGCGACGGCCGGCGGCGGCGCTCCCGGATCGCAGGAAGTGCAAGTGGCCACGGCGCAGTCGACGACGCTCTCGTTCCTGAGCCAGCCTATCGGCGGAACGTGGGTGACGCGCACGCCCGACCTCGGCACTGCGGTGCGCGGTACTCCCGGACGCATTGTGGTCAAAGCGAATCCCGCGGGTCTTGCGAGCGGCGTGTATCGAGCGGGCATTACGGTTTTCACTACCGACGACGGCGAGCAGTATCCGGTGCGTTTGCTCTTCCTGGTGCTGCCGGGCGGAACATCCGCGTCTTCGGTCGATGCGCCGCCGGCGCCTTGCAACGTCACGCAGCTCTACTTGCAGTTCTCGACGCAGTTCTCGAGCTTTGCGTCGGCGGTGGGATATCCCTCGAATCTTTCGGTGCTGGCGCGGGACAGTTGCGGCAATCCGGCGACGGGCGCGCTGGTGACCGCGTCGTTCTCAAACGGCGATCCTTCGCTCGCCCTGATCGATATGAAGAACGGATTGTACGAAGCAAGCTGGCGGCCGACCGCTCCGAGCAGCGCTCCGATTACGGTGAACGTGCGCGGGTCGCTCGCGGGAGTTACGGGAGAGACGCAGGCGACTGTCAGCCTGTCGTCGAATCCGAACACGCAAGCGGCGTTGCTGAGCCAGGGCGGAGTCCTGCCTGCGGCGGGATTCGAGCGAGGTCCGCTGGCGCCGGGCAGCATCGTCGCATTGTGTGGCCAGAATTTGGTTGCCGCGGCGGCGAGCGCGCGGTCCGTTCCGCTGCCGCAGACGCTCGGCGGGCTGCGCGTGACCGTGGGCGGGAAGACAGCGCCGCTTTACTACGCGGGTCCGAACCAGGTGAACGTGCAGGTTCCGGTGGAACTGGCCGCGGACCAGCAGCTTCAGGTGCTGGTCGAAGCGAACGGCGTCTCCAGCGCTCCCGAGCCCGTGCAAACGGTCGCGGCGCGTCCGGGCATCTTCACGCTGGGCGGACAATTTGGAGCGCAAGGCGCCATCCTGCTGGCGGGCACAGACCGGCTGGCGATGCCTTCAACGTCGGGAATTTCAAGCGCGCCGGTGAAGGCGGGCGACATCCTTTCGATTTACTGCTCGGGACTCGGCGCGGTCGATCCACCCGTCCCCTCGGGGCAGGCTTCCACGGGCGTTCCGCTTTCTTTCGTGAAGACGAATCCAACGGTAACCATTGGAGGGCAGCCGGCAACAGTGTCCTTCGCCGGACTTGCGCCGGGCCTGGTAGGCGTCTACCAGATCAATGTCACGGTGCCGGCCGGGGTCGCGGCGGGCAACGCTGTTTCCGTGCAGATTATCCAGGGCGGATTCAGCAGCAATACGGCGACGATTGCGGTACAGTAGGCGAATATGAATCCAATGCGAGCTCTTCCTTTTGCGGTCCTGCTCAGCGCGCAGTTCCTGGCGCGAACGGGCCTGGACTGGTTCGCGCCGCCCGCGGACTTTCACTTCCGCTCGACGGTATCGACGTTGCTCGGCGTGGGGATTTTCCTTGCCGCAAGCATGTGGGCCGCGTGGCGCTCGAATTCGTTTGCCGCGGGCGTCGCGGCCGGAGCGCTGACCGCGGGCCTGGCAGCGGCGATTAGCATCGCCGGCGCCGCGGCTATGCTTGCGGTTTGGCACGATCCGCAGACGCTGAATGCGATTCGCTCGAGCGGCGGCATCGAGGAAGTATTCGTCCTGCCGGTGATGATGATCGTGCCTGGGTTGATCCTGGGAACCGCGGGCAGCGCGGCTTCCACGGCCTGCAAGAAATTGCTGTTTGCCTGATTACCACCACGGACCGATGCTGGCGCAGAAATCGGTCACGTGGCCGTCGAGGATGGTCACGCCGATGAGATGCTCGATGTCCCAAGTTGTTTCGTAACCAAGCTCGACTGCTCCTGCCTTGCCGTAGGCATTGAACCACACGCGGACGAGCTTGATGCGCGGCCAAAGGTTTTCCGGCACTGGTTCTTTGAGTTCCTCTGCGTATGGCTCCAGGTGATTCCGGAAATGAGGCAGCGCTTCGGCCTGGATGCGAGCGTATTGTTCTTCGAGCGAATCGAGCAGGGCTCGCGCCTCCGGCGCGATCCCTTCGCGCGTGCCCGGGATACGCAACTCGACACCTGTGGCGCCGAAGCACGAGGCGTTCTTCGCGGTCCAGCGCCTGCGGCGAAAACGAAGCTCACCTAGGCGCTGATCAGTGAGGTGTGGGGCTCGCAGGAAAGCAAAGAAGCTCAACTTCTTTAGTACTTGGGCGACCGGGACACATCCCAGCACAGACCTTCCTCAGCTAACAGTTTTTCAAACCGGGGATCCAGTTTTGAACACTCCTGTGCAAGGCGGTCCAATCGGGCGGTGCGGTTCAACTCCTTTTCGACGTCACTCTGAATAGCTCCTCGATTGGTGATCATGATTGCTCCACTATGGCTCTTTGCTGCATCCTTAAGTTGATGTTCCTGGCCGTCACAGGCATACTTCAGAAGTGGCAACATGCAGCTCTGGTAGTCTGGAATCGGCACAAAGCTTCTCTCAGTCTTGCAGGCCAGCTTGGAGGCCAGCTAGCGTGCGATTGTCTCCACGGCACCGGGTAACTTGCTCACCACGAGTCTGTTGATTTCGGCCTTGCTGCTCGCGTTGTCAATGTCGATCCCGACCAATTTGCCTTGCGCATCGTAGTCGAGAACCACGCCTTCAGATATCTCACGGCTCTCCACGCTTGGCTGTTCCGATAGATCGATGTACAGCGAGTCAGTTTCAGGATAATAGTTTAGCTTCATAGCTTGAATCGCCGGTCCGGGAAAGCGTTGTGGATTGTGACTCGATCCTCCAACGTGATCACCCTCAGATAGCGTCCCTCCATTTCTTCAATGTCGGCCCAGAATCGGTAGCGATTCTTTTCTTGAGGCTCAGATCGAATCGCTTTTTCAATCGCCCGGATACACCATTCCTTCTTTAAGTACGGCCGCTTTCGAAGGACTACCATTTCGAAATAGTCAGTGAAGCCATACTCTGCCACCAATCCAGCATACCCCACTCAGAACAAATCGGGGGTGTCTCGTCAGCTTCGCCTAGCGGCGGCTAAGAATGATTAGTGTACAATTTTCCATGATGGCTGGGAAGATGCCGAACTCGGGGCGACTCTATCTGGTTTTACTGGTAGCGGCGGCCTTGGTGTCTGTTGCGGCGGGATATTTTGGACGGCAGCTCAATGCCAACGCCTACGACCTGTTCTTCCGCTTGCGCGGCCCTGAGCCGCAGGGTACCGATGGCATCACCATCGTAGCCATTGACGATCCGACGCTGAAGACGCTCGGACGCCTGCCGCTCGATCGCCGCAAGGTCGCCCAGGCCTTGACCACGATCTGCGCTGCGCGACCAGCCACGGTCGGTATCGATATGTGGTTTCCCGAAGCTTCGCAGCCTGATGCCGACGCCGCTCTCGAGTCGGCGTTGCGCGGATGCGAGCACGCCGTGCTCGGCGCCAGCCTGATCAACGTTCCGGGCAACGTCGCGTGGAGCGAGTCGGTTCCGCAACTCGCGCAAGCCGCCGCGGCTGTCGGACATGTCCATGCCGATCCTGACGAGGACGGCGTGAATCGCCAGGTCCTGCTCGAAGAGACTGGCGACCGCCAGCGCCACTGGGCCCTGGCCTTCGAATGCTTCCGTCAGATGGAGCCGTCGACGTCCAAGCTGCTCGAGACCGACGACGGATTGCTCTGGGGATGGCTCAACATTCCGGCGCCGCGCAGCGCGCGACGCGCGATGCTCGTGAATTTCGCCGGCGACGAAGGAATATTCCGGTCCGTCAGTTTCGCGGACGTGCTCGCCGGAAAGATTCCGGCGAGCGCCTTTGCCGGCAAGGCCGTCTTCATCGGCGTCACCGCGCAGGGCGCGGGCGACGACCGCAAGTTCACGCCCCTCTCGATTTCCGGCATCGGGATGCCCGGCGTCGAGATCCATGCCAACCTGCTGCACACTATTCTCGAGCGCCGCTTCATCCTGCCGATGCGGGAAAGCAGCGTGCTCGGCTTGATGTTTCTGCTCGTGGCGCTGGCCGGCGCGGCAATCTATTTCCTGCGCGGATTTCGGCTGGCGCTGGCGCTCGTTGCTCTTTTCGCCGCCACCCATGTCGCGCCGTATCTTTTCTTTCTTTCCCGCCAGATCCTGCCGGCCTTCTCGCTGGCCGCGACTTTCTGGGCGCCTCTGGTGCTGAACGGAACGTTCCAATATCTGACGGTGTGGCGCAGCTTTCTCAGCGCCGACGCCTCGAAGCGCCGCCTGCGCCAGCAGATGGATTTCGTCACGCACGAAATGCGCAGCCCGCTGACCGCGATCCAGGGATCGAGCGAGTTGATCAGCCGCTATCCGCTCGACGAGAAGAAGCGCAAGCAGATGGCCGACCTGATCCATCGTGAATCGCAGCGGCTGGCCCGGATGGTGGAGCGATTCCTCGACGTCGAGCGTCTTGAAGCCGGGGAGATCGAGCTGCGCCGCGATCCCGTAGACCTGCGGGCCGTAGCGGAGCTGAGCGCCGAGCGCGTGCGTCCACTCGCCGAACGCAAGGGGATCGCCGTCGAGCTGGCGCTCGACGACCTAGGTCACGCCGAAGGAGAAGTACTTGGCGACGAGGAGTTGCTCGAATTCGCGGTCTACAATTTGCTCAGCAACGCGGTGAAGTATTCTCCCGAGCAGAGCCGAGTGCGCCTCTCCGCCGCGCTCTCTGGTGGACGCGCGGCCCTTACCGTCAGCGACGAGGGCGAAGGCATCTCCAAGAATGACGCGGCGCATATTTTCGACCGCTTTTACCGCACGAGCGAGGCGGAAAAATCCGGCAAGCCCGGACTCGGCCTCGGACTCGCCATCGTCCGCGAGATTGCGCGCCACCACCGCGGCGAAGTGAGCGTGGAAAGCGAGCCTGGACGCGGTTCCCGGTTTACACTTACAGTTCCGCTGGCTCCGGTAAAAGCGCGATGAGTTCTAAGCCGAAAATTCTCGTCGTCGACGACGATCCCGCGGTCATCTTGACGGTGACGACCGCGCTCGAAGCGGAAGGATATCCCTTCGAGGAGACGCACTCCGCCGAGAGCGCGATTCAAAAACTCGATGCCGCGTCGTATCCCATCGTCATCACCGACATATACATGGCCGGCAAGACCGGGCTCGACGTGCTGCAGCGCGCCAAGTCGCTCAACCCGCGCGGCGCGGTGATCCTGATGACGGGGAAGGGAACGCTCGAGACCGCCATGGAAGCGACGCGCGCCGGCGCGTTCGAATATCTGGCCAAGCCGTTTTCGATCGAGCGGCTGATGGAAGCGGTCCACGGCGCGGAGGCAGGACTGCGCGAGCGGCGCGACTACGGCGCATCGACGGAGCCTGCGTCAGCCATGGTCGGCAACTCGCCGCGCATGGTCGAACTTTACATGTTCATCTCGCGCGTCGCTCCGACGGACGCGACCGTGCTTCTCGGCGGCGAGACGGGATGCGGCAAGGAACTTGTCGCGCAGCTCATTCACGCCAACAGCAATCGCGCCAAGGGACGCTTCGTGGTGGTCGATTGCGCGGCCATGCCCGGCAGTCTGCTTGAGAGCGAGCTCTTCGGTGCGGTGCGCGGCGCGTTTACCGGAGCGGACCGCGATCGCGCCGGACTTTTTGAAGCGGCCGCCGGCGGGACGGTGTTCCTCGACGAGATCGGCGAGATCGATCCCGCCTTCCAGCTTCGGTTGCTGCGTTTCCTGCAGGAGAAGGAAGTGCGTCCCGTGGGCGCCACGGCGTCGCGCAAAGTGGACGTGCGGGTCATCGCCGCTACGAACAAGGACCTGACCAAGCTTCGCGCCGAAGGAAAGTTCCGCGACGATCTCTGGTATCGCCTGAGCGTTGCCTACGTCGATCTGCCTCCGCTGCGCGAGCGGCGCGACGACATCCCGCTGCTGCTCGATCATTTTCTCGACGAGTTCGGGGCGCTCTACGGACGCCGCGTGCGCCTGCAGGACGATGCCGTCCGCGTGCTCGTGGGCTATTCCTGGCCGGGCAACGTGCGCCAGCTTCGCCACCTGATGGAGCGCGCTACGATTCTCTCGAGCGCGGCGGTGCTCGATGGCGCCGCAGTTCGCGCGCTTCTGCCTTCCGAACAAGCCGCCTCTCCGGCGTCTGCCGCAGCGCCTCCCGAAAAGCTCGCCGACGCCTCCGAGGAGCACATCCGAAAGGTGCTGGCAGCGACGGGAGGCAACAAGACGCGAGCCGCGGAAATCCTTGGTATTGAACGGAAAACCCTCTATCGCAAGCTGGAGCGTATGACCCAATAACGGGTCAAAATGACACAGAACAGCGGTCCTGGGTCGCCTCTATCTCATTGATTCCAAATCTGCAATCTTTGGCATGAGGCCTGCACTTACACGTAGCGGTTCAGATGCTACCTTTTCTACCTGCCTCTCTGTTGCTGGCTGAACCCTTCGTGGGAGAAAGCCCCGAAAGTGACAGAGAGGCGGACTTTTTGCTGCGAAGCAGACGGGGTACTCGAATGAGAATTCCGAAGGCGGCCATACTCGCCGTTGTTCTCTGCCTGCTTGGCGGCAATCTGTCTGCCCAAACCGACTGGTTCATCAAGCAACGTTCCTACCCAAACCCTTCCATCCCCGATAACGCGCTGCAAAAAGCCTTGCAGCAACGATCCGCCCTCGAGCAAAACGTCTCGCTGCTTTCCACGCAGCAGGCAAATGCCCCCGCCCCATCCCCCACGTGGACGCTTCTTGGACCGATTGGTACGGCCGCTCCGGAAGGACCCTTCGCCGGACGCGTAACCGCGCTAGCCGCCGATTCAAATAATCTCGACCGCCTGTACTTGGCGGCGTCGGGTGGCGGAGTGTGGCGCTCGAACGATGCCGGAAATACCTGGCAGGCGCTCGGCGACAACCTCCTTTCCCTTTCGAGCGGCGCGCTGGTCGTCGATCCGCGCACCGGCCCGCTCGGCACCATCTACTACGGAACCGGCGACGCCACGAGCGGCGCATACGGCCCCGGGATTCTCCGCTCGAACGACGGCGGGGCGTCCTGGCAGCAGCTCAGCGCACAGTTCAGCCGCAGTTCCACGCTGCGCCTGGCGCTTCATCCGCAGGATTCCCGGACGCTCTTCGCGGCCCGCAGCTCCGGGATTTGGCGGTCGAGCGATAGCGGCGATACCTGGGTGAACCTCCTACCCGGCTTTGCCACGGATATCGTCATTGACCAGGCCGACCCTCGATTGATCTTCGCCGCATTGGGGCGATTCACGGGAGACGCGGCCAACGGCATCTATCGCTCGACCGACGGCGGAAACACGTGGAGCCCGGCTCCCGGCGTGTCGGCCGGAATCGGCGTCGGACGCATCAGCATGGCCATCTCCTCGGCGAATCCCGCGGTGGCTTACGCTGTGGTCGCGCGCTCGACGTTCGCGCTTGAAGGCGTGTACAAAACGACCGATTTCGGAGGAAGCTGGAAGCGGCTGCCGCTCGCGCCTCCCGACCTGTTCCTCAACAACGTTTACGGATTCAATCAGGGTTACGCCGACAACGTGATCGCCATCGATCCGCGGAATCCCGACCGCGTGTATCTCGGCGGCGTGGAGCTCTATCGCTCGACCGACGGCGGCCTCAACTGGGCGCTGCTCTCCACGCGCAACGGCCAGCGCGTGATTCACGAAGCGATGTTCGATGTGGCTTTCAAGGCGAACAATCCCGATACGATTTACGCCGCGACCGACGGAGGCGTCTACCGCTCCCTCGACGGCGGCGATACGTGGACGAATCTCAACAGCTCTCTGCCGATCAGCCAATTCAACGGCGTGGCCGCGAACACGGGCGCGTCGGTTGTTCTGGGAGGCATCCAGGGCGGCGGCGCGATTCGTCTCAGCGGAGACTCGACAGTGTGGAGCCAGCTTCGCCGCAACGACACCGGATCGGTCGCTGTCGCGCCCGATGGCAGCGTCCTTTATGCGGCGCCTTCGCTCGGATTGCCCGTTCGATCGTTCGATGGCGGCGCGACCTGGAGCGCGGCATCGCAAGGAATCGCCGGCGACCGGGCCAGTTATTATCCGCCGATCGTTATCGACCCCGCCAACCCGCGTCACCTCGTCTATGGAACATCGCGCGTTTGGCAGTCGCAGAATGGCGGAGATAGCTGGACCGTGTCGGGCGGCGATCTCGCCTCCGCTTCCGGATACGTCACCGCTCTGGCGGGGGCCGGGGGAACGGGGGGCGTGATCTACGCGGGAACTTCCGATGGACGCGTGTAGGCTTTGGTCGACGGCGGATTCAACTGGGGGCTCGGCGCGGGCGTTCCGAACCGCTACATCACTTCGATCACCGCCGATCCGCGGAATCCGCTCCGAGCGTTCTTCACCGCTTCGAACTTCGGAACCGGACACGTCTTCCGCACGCAGGACGGCGGGACATCCTGGCAGGACATCAGCGACAACCTTCCCGACGCGCCGGCGAATGCCGTGGCCATCGATCCGCGCGGTCCTGTATACGTCGCGACCGACGTCGGAGTTTTCCGCAGTGAGGCGGGCAACGGCGCGTGGACCTCATTCAATCTCGGCCTGCCGAACGCATTCACCACCGCCTTGGCCGTCGACCCCACATCGAATTCGCTCATCGCCGGAACCTTCGGACGCGGCGCTTTCATCGCCGCCCTGCGCGCGCCGCTGGCCGCGGGTCCGTCGATTAGCTCGCAGGCGATCATCAACTCCGCCAGTTTCTCAACGGTCCTGACGCCGGGCGCGCTCGCTTCGGTCTTTGGAACGGGACTGGCACAGGGTACGGTGGCGGCTTCCGGAACACCCCTTCCGACGACGCTTGCCAACGCCACCGTTACGGTAAACGGGATTCCCGCTCCGCTCTTTTTCGTCTCGCCCGGCCAAATCAATTTGCAGATTCCGTTTGAGGTGTCGGGGTCGTCGGCTACGCTGGTCGTGACCACGCCGGATGGGTCGGCAGCGGCGCTCGTGCAACTGGCGCCCGCATCGCCCGGCGTCTTCCCAGGGTCGGTTTCTCATGGACGCGGCGTGCAAGTGAGCCAGGATGCCCCGGCCACGGCGGGCGAAGTCCTGGCGCTCTACGCGACGGGCCTCGGCGCGACGAATCTCACGGTCGTCTCCGGATCGCCGTCGCCCACTGGATTGATCGCGCAAAATGTCCTGCCTGTGACTGTCACAGTGGGCGGAGCACCGGCACAAGTCCTTTTCTCCGGGCTGGTTCCGGGCTTGGTAGGCATCTATCAGGTGAATTTTGTTGTGCCTTCGGGCGGATCGGGGAATACCCCTTTGGTACTGACCGTTGGTAGTAGGTCTAGCAACCTAGTGACAATTGCGGTCCGCTGAGGTAGGCTGAGAATGTAAATGTGTCTGCGCTTCCAACTCGGTTTCGGGGCTAAGTGCTTCGTCCTGTTGTTGCTAGCCCTGCCGCTCGCGGCGCAGCCGATCCCTGACGGCGCGGCGCGAGTGATTAGCGTTACCGGACAAGTGTCGATGGTACGCAACGGCGATCTATGGTCGATGCACACCAGTGACATCCTTCCCGCAGGCCAGGAAATTGTCACCGGTCCGGACGGCCATGCCGAGATGGAATTGCAGGACGGCAGCCGTTTCGAAGTTTTCCCCGATTCCCGCGTGGTATTCCACGCCAATCGCGGAAACTGGCGCGATGTGCTCGATATTTTCCTCGGCAAAGTGAAGGTGCATATCCAGAGACTCGGCGGACGGCCGAATCCGGCGCGCGTGCATTCTCCGACCGCGCTCATCGCCGTGCGGGGCACAACCTTTGAAGTGGAAGTGCAGTCGAGCGACGCGCCCGTCGTATCGGTTGTCGAAGGCCTGGTGGAAGTGTCGAACCGGGTACGCCCGGGCGATTCGGTTCTTCTGCATGACGGCGAATCGGTGCGCGTCATCTCTACAGAACCTCTCTCGCCGCCGCGCGTGAGCAAAGTGAACGCGGTTGGGAAGGTCATGCAGGTGGTGCTCGATCGCACCGTAGAATTCTGCCGGACCGTCGGCTGCGGCACGGGCGCCGGAAAGGCGCCGACAGGAACGCCCACGCCCGGCGGCTCGACGACGCCCACGGGGACCGCGACGTCAGGAACGAGCAGCAGCGGCACCACGACTCCGCCGACGGGCGGACGTCCCGGCGGCGTGGACAACGGCGACACCGGCCCGGGAGCCACCGTTCCGCCGACGACCGGCGGTCCGGGCGGCAGTTCGGGAAATCCTCCGGGAACACCACCCTCGGGCGGCGGCAACAGCACGTCTCCATCCAGCACGACTCCATCGAGCACAAAACCTCGCAAGAATTAATGAAAGAAGTCACGCTGACCACGGATGGGGCGTGCCTCGGCAATCCCGGTCCCGGCGGATGGGCCTGCCTGCTGCGATCGGGACAGCACTATCGCGAGATCTACGGCGCGCACGTGCACACCACGAACAACCGCATGGAATTGACCGCCGTGCTCGAGGGTATCTCGGCGTTGAGGCAGCCATGCAAAGTTCAGATCGTCACGGACTCCGAGTACGTGAGGCAGGGCATCACGGAATGGATTCACTCCTGGAAGCAGAACGGGTGGCGGACGAAGGACAAGAGTCCGGTCAAGAATCAGGATTTATGGCAGGCCCTGGACGATGCGCTGGCCAAGCATGACGTGAAGTGGATGTGGGTCAAAGGCCACGCCGACCACGACGACAACAATCGCGCCGATCGCCTAGCCTCGGAAGCCGCCAAGCTGCAGATCTCGACCGCCCGCGCCTAGAGCCGCTCGTACTCCCGAATAAAGGTCTTCATCTCGTCCGGCGTCCCGATGCTAACGCGCATCCAATCGTTGAACGGCGGGAAGGGACGGCCGACGAGAACGCCGCGCTTGCCGAGCGCGTCGATCATCGGACGGACTTCGCGGCCGGTGTGGAAGAAGATGAAGTTGGCTTGCGCCGGCGCGTACTTCATCTTGTTGCGATCGAGCCAGTCGAGGACCATGCGACGCGTCGAGGCGTTGCGCTCGCGGTTGCGCGAAACCTGGTCGGCATCGTCGATGCTGGTCAAAGCCGCCTGCAGCCCCATCGCGTTGGTGTTGTTGTCCATCGCTTGGCGGCGGAGGCGCTCGATGATGTCCGGCCGGCCGACGGCGTAGCCGACGCGCAGTCCCGCGAGTCCGTAGACCTTCGAGAAGGTGCGCACGATAAAAACGTCCTTGCCGGCGTGCACGTGCTTCATCGCGCTCTCGTATTCCGGGGAATCGGCGAAGTGATAGTAGGCCTCGTCCACCATGAGCACCGCTCCGGAGGGCAGGTTGGCGACCAGTGAATCGATTTCCTTCTTCGGCGTGATCGACGAGGTCGGATTATTCGGATTGCAGACGTAGATAAGGCCCGCCTTCGGCAAGGTCAATTTGGAAACGTCATGCCGGAAATCGGCGGTCACCGGAATCTGCTTGATGCGGGAGCTGGCGACGCCCATCAGTGAGGCGTAGTTGAAGATCGCTTCAAACGTCGGGTGCGGCCCGACCAGCAACTGGTCAGGACCGATGAACGCGCCCGCGGCCATCCGCAGAATCTCGCCCGACCCATTGCCGAGCGCCACCATCTCGGGGGACACGTCGTGGAGCTTCGCGAGCCGGTTCGTCAGGTCGCGGCGCAGCGCCACCGGATATCGCGAGCCCTGCGGCATGGCTTTCGCCACGGCATCGCACGCGCCGACGCACGGTCCAAAGGGATTCTCGTTGTTGCTCAGCTTGATGACCGGCTGATTGGGATTGTCGGGGCCGGGCACGGCGGCCATCTCCGCCAGCAGACCTTCGGAGAAGATCGGCATCGCCGCCGCTGAGAAAAGAAAACCGCGCCGTGAAAAGGACATAAAGGCACCCCCTGCGGCGTATTGTAGCAGGATTTGGCGCGGAGTATACTGCCTTTCCTATGCCTCATATCGATCATCACCCGCAAGGCTCGTTCTGCTGGATCGAGCTCGCCACCACGGATCAGAATGCCGGCAAGGCGTTTTATCGCGACCTGTTCGGATGGGCCGTCAACGATATGCCGATGGGCCCGGACGAGGCCTATACAATCTTCCGGCTCGAAGGACGCGACGCCGCCGCGGGCTGTACGCTGCGGAAGGAGCAACTGGCGCAAGGCGTGCCGCCGCACTGGACGCTCTACATCGCCGTCGATAACGTCGACGCGTCGGCCAAACGCGCGGCGGAGGCCGGGGCCACCGTTTTCGGGCCGCCCTTCGACGTCATGGATGCCGGGCGCATGGCCGTCGTGCAGGATCCTACCGGAGCCGTCTTCTGCATGTGGCAAGCGAAGGGAAACAAAGGCATCGGAATCGCCGGTGTCGACGGCACGCTCTGCTGGGCCGACCTCAGTTCTCCCGATCAGAAGGGCGCAGCGGCCTTCTACTCCAAAATCTTCGGATGGGAATTGACGACGGAGCAGGGCACGACAGGCTACTTGCACATCAAGAACGGCGAGAGCATGATCGGCGGAATCCTGCCGCCCGAGCAGCGGAACCCGAATGCACCGCCGCACTGGATGCCTTACTTTCAGGTTTCGAATTGCGATGCGTTTGCAGCGAAGGCGAAGTCGCTCGGGGTCAAAGGCCTGGGATACTTCCGCGCCTGCGCG
>CAZRND010000103.1:0-15363 GCA_964601345.1 uncultured Acidobacteriota bacterium
CGCACCGACATCTGGGCCTACGGTTGCGTCCTCTATGAATTGCTCACCGGGAAGCAGGCCTTTCCCGGCGAGACGGCCATGGACGCCATGGCAGCGATCATCAGCAAAGAGCCGGATTGGTCGTTGCTTCCCGAGGGCAGCCCTGTGGAGTTGCTCCGTGCCTGTTTGCAGAAAAACGTCAGCCAACGGCTGCGGCATATCGGCGATTCGACGCTCATCACGAGTGCTTCGACGATCATGCAGACGGCGGCCCTGCCGGCTCTGGCGGAACCGGCGCGCCCGATCCTCCCCTGGATCGTCGCCGGCCTCGCGATGTTGGTCGCAGCCGCCGCCCTGACGACGATCTGGCTGCGCCCCAAGCCTGCCGAGCCGGTCACCGTTCGTTTCTCACTCCCGTATCCGGAGGGAGTGACGGGTCCGACTTCCCCGAACGCCGCTCAAGCCGCGCCTTCTCCCGATGGGCGTTATCTCGCGTTCGCCGCAGCCACGGACGCGCAGGAGTCCCTCTGGGTTCGTCCCATGAATTCGCCGTCGGCCCATCGTCTGGACAGGACGGAAGCGGCGAATTTTCCTTTCTGGTCTCCGGACGGACAATCCATCGGCTTCTTCGCCGACGGGAAGCTGAAGAGGATCCCCGCTGCCGGCGGTTCTCCGCAGACCGTTTGCGATGTGCCGAATGGTACAGCGCGGCTGCCGGGCGACGGAGGAACCTGGAACGCGGACGGAATTATCGTCTTCGCCCCAATGGGATCGAACCTGATGCGGGTGCTGGCGGCGGGCGGACCGGCAACGCCCATCACTACGCTCGACACATCAGCCGGCGAGACCGCGCATAGCTGGCCCCAATTCCTCCCCGACGGCCGCCACCTTCTTTATTATTCCAGGAACCGCGACGCGGAAAAGTCAGCGATCTACGTACAGGAATTGGGATCCTCCCAACGTGTACGGGTACTGAAGACCAACGTCCGCGCCGTCTGGTCTCCTCCCGGATATCTCTTGTTCCTGAAGGAAGGAACACTCTTCGCGCAACGGATGGACCCGAAGACTTTCCAACTCTCCGGCGAGCCGGTTTCGGTTGCCGAGGAGGTCAGCGCGAACGAGACGAACGGACGGTCCGCATTTGGAGTATCGGACAATGGTGTGCTCGTCTATCGCGAAGGGTCCCGCGCGAGGAGAGAGAAGGAACTCGTTTGGGTTGACCGCGAGGGCAAGCGCCTTGGCGTCGCCGGCAAACCTGCGGAATACGAATCCCTAAGACTCTCTCCGGATGAGAAGAGCCTGGCCGTTGAGATCGGCTCGGACTCGGCCGGCGACGTCTGGATCATGAACTTGGCCACAGGCGCCCTCACCCGCATGACCACCAATCCGACCTCGCTCCCCGCGGCAGGCCCGTGGTCTCCCGATTCAGAACGTCTGGCGATCAATACGATCAATGAAATCCAGGAACTGACTGTAGGTTCGGGCAAGACCAGGCTTCTTGCAAAGGGCATAAGCTGCAGGGAATGGGCGCCTGATAACCGCTTCCTCCTTTGCGCCGCTACGGCAAATAAAATGGCCATGCTGCCTCTCGGCGACAACGCGCAGCCGCAGACCATCTCTGAGGCGCCCGCCTTCCGTTGGGTTGCGCGCCTCTCGCCGGATGGGAAACTTGTCGCCTACGACACAGGGGGAGCCGGCACCCAAGTCTTTGTTGCCGTTTTCCCGTCCTTCGCTCAGAAGCATCAGGTGTCCATTGACGGAGGAGTCTTGCCGGTCTGGAGAAAAGATGGGAAGGAGCTTTTCTTCGAAGCGAACCGCGGCTCGGAAATATGGAGCGTCGAGATTAAGACCGCCGGAAAGCTGGATGCGGGCGTTCCAAAGCTGCTCTTCAAAACCGGTCTCCCGTATTCGGCGAGAGGGTATAACTATGCGCCTACCGGAGACGGCAAGCGGTTTTTGACGATTATCCCTCTGGCGCGGGAGCAGAGGGCCAGCGTGCAATTGACCGTCGTAGTGAACTGGCCCGCCGGGATAGCGAAGACACCCGGTAAATCCGAATGACGCCCGGCTCGCGCATCGGACCGTACGAGGTCGTCACCAAGCTCGGAGCGGGCGGGATGGGCGAAGTCTATCGCGCCCGCGATACGAAACTGAATCGCGACGTGGCGCTGAAGGTGATTCCGGCCGCGGTGGCGCAGGATGCGGATCGCATGGCGCGCTTCCAGCGCGAAGCGCAAGTGCTCGCGGCGCTCAATCATCCCAACATCGCGCAGATTTACGGCATGGAAGGCGCGGCGTTGGTGATGGAGTACGTCCCCGGCGATACGTTGCGCGGACCTTTGCCGGTGGAGGAAGCCACCGCCGTTGCGCGGCAGCTTGCCGCGGCGCTCGAGTACGCGCACGAGAAGGGCATCGTCCACCGCGATTTGAAGCCCGCCAACATCAAGGTCACGCCGGAAAGGGTCGTCAAGGTCCTGGACTTCGGCTTGGCCAAAGCTCTCGAGGATTCTCCTGCCGATCGCGAAATCGCGAACTCGCCGACGCTCTCGATCGCCGCGACCAAGGCCGGCATGATTCTCGGCACGGCAGCTTATATGTCGCCGGAACAGGCCAAAGGACAGCCCGCCGACCGGCGGTCGGACATCTTCTCATTCGGCGTCGTGCTGCTCGAGATGCTCTCCGGCACGCAGGCGTTTGCCTCGGGAACGATCACGGAGACATTGGCATCGGTGATCCGCGATCAGCCGGCGATCCCGCCCGATCTGCCGCCGAACGTCGCGCGACTGCTGCGCCGCTGCCTGGAGAAAGATCCGCGGAAGCGCCTGCAAGCGATCGGCGAAGCGCGCATCCTGCTCGACCAAGAAGACGCTCCCGAGCCTGGCGCCGTAGCGAAGACGGCCAAGCCAAGCCGGGTGCCGTGGGCGATTGCCGCCGTAATTCTGGTATTTGCCGCCGCGTCTTCTCTGTTGCGACCTCGCCCCGCTCCGGCGCAAGTCACGCGGCTGACGATCACGCTGCCCCCGGGGCAGGTGCTCGCAGGCAACGGACCGGCGATATCGCGCGACGGCCGGTCCATCGCCTACACGGCCCGGGAAGCAGACGGCGTAACGCGTCTCTTCGTGCGCGATCTCTCGCGCTACGAAGCGAGCGTGGTTCCCGGCAGCGAAGGCGCGACTGGACCGTTCTTTTCCCCGGATGGCACGCGGATCGCCTTCTTCGCCCGTGGAAAACTCATGACCGCTTTGCTCTCCGGCGGTCCGCCCACGCCCCTGATGGATGCATCCTACCAGCCTTTTGGAGGAACGTGGGGCGATGATGATGCGATTGTATGCGTACCCGCCTTATCCACCGGGTTGCTTCGCGTCCCCTCAACGGGCGGCAAGCCCGAACAGTTGACGGCGCCCGACAACGCCTCAAAAGGATACGCCCATGTCTGGCCGCAGTTCCTCGGCGGCGGTTCCTTGCTCTTCACGATCTGGGGCGGAATCAACGAGGCGCAGGCCGGAGCTTCTCTTCTGCCTCCGCGGGCCAAGGATTGGACCACCATCGTGCCGGGCCCCTGGGCGACTCTCTACGCGCGCTCCGGGCACCTGCTCATGTCGGGAGAACATGGGATCCGGGCAGTGTCCTACGATTTGAACCGCCCCCTGCGGGTCCAACCGCAGACCTATGTAGTCGAAGATATCGTGTTATCGCCGGGTATGTCCAAGACTTGGTTTGCGCTCTCGGATAACGGCGCGCTGGTGTACGTACCCGGCGATCTTTTCTTGGGAACGCTCGCCTGGGTGGATCGCCAGGGCAACATCACGCCCATCACCAGCAAGCCGGAGTCGTTCGCCGATCCCACGCTCTCTCCCGACGGCACGAAGGCCATCGTGGAGGACCAGGGGATCTGGATCGTGGACCTGCGCCGAGGAACCAGGAGCCGCGTCACCTTGGACAATTCCGGCATGAATGCTTATCCGGCTTGGAACCGCGAAGGCACGCAGGCGATCTTCGCATCGAATCGCGGCGGCGACTGGGATATCTATTCGGCGCCCGGCGGCGGCGCGCCGTCCCAGCGGGTGCTGGCGAGAAAGGGCAATCAGTTTCCGCTCTCCGTCGCGCCCGACGGCACTCTGCTCTTCATCGAACGCTCGGGATCGACGGCCGATCTTTGGACCCTGAAACCGGACGGCACGGCCGTGCCGTTTCTGGTCTCCGCTGCCAGCAAGGTCGGCGGGCAGTTTTCTCCCAACGGGCAGCTCGTCTCTTACACGTCGGACGAAACGGGACGGGACGAAGTCTATGTGCGGTCCTTTGCCAGGCCGGACGAGGTTGCCGTCGTTTCCACGGAGGGCGGCCGCGACGCGAAATGGTCGCTTGACGGGAAAGAAATCTTCTACCGCCGCGGCGACGCCTTCTTTGCCGCGAGCGTCACGGCCAGCCCGCTGGCGGTGAGCGATTCTAGGAAGTTATTTGAAATGCGCGCCGCCCAGGGACGCAGCACCATCCATGCCGGATACTCCGTCGGCCCCGACGGCCGGTTTCTCGTCGTGAAGCTGGATGCCCGGGCGATCCCCACGCAGATCAACGTCGTCCTCAACTTCTTCGAGGAACTGAAACTGAAGGTGCCGACGAAATGACGCCCGGTTCCAAGCTCGGCCCGTACGAAATCCTCTCCAAGCTCGGCGCGGGCGGGATGGGCGAGGTCTATCGCGCCCGCGACACGAAGCTGAATCGCGAGGTGGCGGTCAAAGTGATCCCGCCGGCGTTGTCGCAGGATCCCGCGCGTCTGGCGCGCTTCGAGCGCGAAGCGCAGGTGCTCGCGGCGCTCAATCATCCCAACATTGCCGCGATCCATGGCATGGAAGGCAACGCCCTGATCATGGAATTCGTCCCGGGCGAAAACTTGAGCGGTCCGCTCGCGCTCGACATCGCCTTGCCGATCGCGCGACAGCTCGCCGAAGCGCTCGAGTACGCGCACGAGAAGGGCATCGTCCACCGCGACCTGAAGCCGGCGAACATCAAGGTCACGCCGGAGGGCCAGGTGAAGGTGCTCGACTTCGGATTGGCCAAGGCGATGAGCGAGGAACCTACCGATCATGACTACGCGCACTCTCCGACGCTCAGTCTCGCCGCGACGAAGATGGGCGTGATCCTCGGAACGGCGGGCTACATGTCGCCCGAGCAGGCCAAGGGCGCGAACGTGGACAAGCGCGCCGACATCTGGGCTTACGGCGCGGTGCTCTTCGAGATGCTCACGGGTCGGCGGCTCATCAACGAGCCAACCGCGTCCGAAGCGCTCGCGGCGGTGCTGAAGAGCGATCTCAACTTTACCGCGCTGCCCGAGTCCACGCCGCTGCGCATTCGCCGGTTGATCGAGCGCTGCCTGCAACGCGATCCCAAGCAGCGCCTGCGCGACATCGGCGAAGCGCGGATCGCGATTGACGCCACGGACCGCGAACCCACCACCGCGACGCCCGCGGCGCCGCGCGCCGCCGCTCGCCCCTGGCTCTGGATCACCGCAACCGCCCTTCTGGCGGTTGCGCTCGGCGCGATGCTTGTCCTGCGTCCGGCCGCGCCCGCTCCGGAGGTTGCGCGTTTCACGCTTGCCCTGCCGGTTCCGGTGGATATGCCAGTCTCACTCTTCGGCCAGCTAGCGCTTTCTCGCGATGGCCGCAGATTCGCCTACAGGGGCGTCAAAGACGGAACCGCGGGTATTTATCTGCGTTCCCTGGACAATTCTGAAGTCAAGCTGCTGCCCGGGACTGAGGGCGCTGCGGCGCCTTTCTTTTCGCCGGACGGGTCGTGGGTTGCCTTCATTTCCGGCGGAAAGCTCAAGAAGACTCCCGTCCTGGGCGGATCCCCCATGGCGATTTGCGACGTCCCGGGCAACGCCTTCGGCGGGACCTGGCTCTCCGATGGGACGATTGTCTTCTCGCGCGGATTTACCATGGGCCTGGGCCGCGTCCCGGCAGCCGGCGGAACGCCGCAACTCTTTATGACTCCCGATCCGGCTAAGGGAGAGAGCAGCTATCTCTGGCCGCACTTCCTCCCCGGATTGAACGAAGTGCTCTTCGTGGTGAATCCGGATAACATCGCATCGTTCAACGATGCGCAAATCGTCATCGAAACGGTAGGGAAAAAGGAATCGCGCCAGGTTCTTGCTTCCGGAACATTCCCCCACTACACAACGACGGGACATCTGGTCTACGGGAATGACGGATCGTTGCTGGCCGCGCCCTTCGATCTGCGCCACAGGAAGACGACCAGTCCTGGCGTGCCGGTGGTGGAAGGCGTCAGCATGGATTCCGGCGACGGAGGGATCCAGGCGGCGATTTCCGAATCTGGAACGCTGATCTACGTCCCCGGCCATATGTACGAGGAAAAGAGCCGCTTTGTGGTCGTGGACACGGCTGGGAAGGCAGAACCAGTGGGAGAATTCCAGTCGAGCGTGATGGGAGAGCTAAGCCTGTCCGCCAATGGCCGGAAAGTGGCCGTCCGGATCATCAAGGCCAATGACGATGTGCATATCTATGACCTCGATCGCGGCTCTCTGGCGAGATTTACCTTCGAAGGCGGAGACGAACAAGCCCCGGTCTGGGCGCCGGATGGAAAACGCGTGGTTTACTCCGCGCAACGGGGGAGCACGCCGACTCTGTTCTGGAAGACGTTCGAAGGCAACGCTGCGCCCGAAAAAATCACGGATGCGCAGCACCGCCAGTATGCTTCTTCGTTCTCGCCGGATGGAAAGTTCCTGGCCTACACTGAGTATCATCCCCAAACCGGCGGGGACATTTGGGTCGTCCGTCTCGACGTCTCGCCGCGGCGTCCCGAGCCGTTCCTGCGGACGCCGTTCCAGGAGGGAATGCCCGTCTTTTCACCGGATGGACGGTGGATCGCGTATCAATCGAACGAATCGGGGAAAACTCAGATTCACGTGGCCCAATTCCCGGGGGGCGGGATCAAGCAACAAGTGTCGATCGAGGGCGGAACCCAGCCCACTTGGGCGCCCGGAGGAAAGCAGCTCTTCTTCCTGAACGGGAGCCGCTTGATGGCCGTTGATGTGAACACGCAATCGGGATGGAGCGTCGGGAAGCCGCGAATGCTGTTTGAGCACAAATTCACCGTGCCGTCATTAGAGGCTAGACGCGCTTACGACGTTTTTCCCGATGGCAAACGCTTCCTGTTCGTCGAAAGAGCCGCACAGCGGGAGGTTCGCGAGCTCTCCGTGGTCCTCAACTGGTTCGAAGAATTGAAGAGGAAGGTGAAGTGACGCCCGGCTCTCGCATCGGACCCTACGAAATCCTCGCCAAGCTGGGCGAAGGCGGCATGGGCGAGGTCTATCGCGCCCGCGATACGAAACTGAATCGCGACGTGGCGATAAAAGTCCTTCCCGATGCTTTTGCAAAAGACGCCGAACGCCTGGCGCGCATTCAGCGCGAGGCGCAGGTGCTCGCGGCGCTCAACCATCCCAACATCGCGCAGATTTACGGCATGGAGGGCGCGGCCCTGATCATGGAGCTGGTCGATGGCGAGAACTTGAAGGGTCCGATGCCTCTCGAGGAGGCGCTGCCCGTCGCGCGGCAGCTTGCCGAAGCGCTCGAGGCCGCGCATGAAAAAGGCATTGTTCATCGCGACCTGAAGCCGGCGAACATCAAGATCACGCGCGACGGCAAAGTCAAAGTGCTCGACTTCGGACTGGCCAAGGCGCTGCAGGATTCGCCATCCTCCGAAGATCTTTCCAACTCGCCCACGCTGAGCATCGCCGCCACGAAGGCGGGATTGATCCTCGGCACCGCCGCTTACATGTCGCCGGAACAGGCGCGGGGGAAGGGCACCGACCGCCGTGCGGACATTTTTTCCTACGGCGTGGTGCTCCTCGAAATGCTCACCGGGCAGCGGGCGTTCCAAGGCGAGATGCTCAGCGACGTGCTGGCATCGGTGATGCGCGACCAGCCCGCCATCCCGCCCGACCTGCCGCCGAACATCGCGCGCCTGCTGCGCCGCTGCCTGGAGAAAGATCCTCGGAAGCGCCTGCAGGCCATCGGCGAGGCGCGCCTGATGCTCGAGGAACTCGCGCCGGAAGCGGCCGCGCCCGCAGCGGCGCAGGTGCAGTCTAAGCCAAGCTTGCTGCCGTGGATGATTGCCGGCGCGATGACAGTGCTAGCCGCTGGCGCCATCCTGTGGCCGAAACGCGCTTCGACGCCGGCCGCCCTTGTGCGCCTCAACGCTGATCTCGGTCCGTCCGCGCTCTCCGGCACCGGCTACTTTTCCGCCTTTGCCGTCATCTCGCCCGATGGCTCGCGTCTGCTTTACGCCGTGCGCGGAAAAGACGGGAGCCCGGTCTTCGCTTCGCGCCTGCTCAGCGAGCGCAACGAGACGTTGATCGCCGGCACCGAGGGCGGCACCGATCCTTTCTTCTCGCCCGACGGCCAGTCGATCGGATTCTTCGCCGAAGGCAAGCTGAAAAAGATCTCCGTGAATGGCGGCGCGCCCGTGACGGTCGCCGAAGCGATCAACGCCCGGGGCGCGACCTGGGGTGAGGACGGAACCATCGTCGTCGCGCTCACCAACACCACCGGTCTCTCGCGCATCCCCGCCTCCGGAGGCGCGCCTCAGCCGCTGACGCAATTGCGCTCCGGCGAGGCGACACACCGTTGGCCGCAGTTCCTGCCCGGCGGCGAGGCCGTGGTTTTCACGGCCAACGACAATCTCAGCAACTACGAGAACGGCCTCCTCGATGTAGTGAATCTGAAGACCGGCGAGCGAACGACGCTGCAGCAGGGCGGCTACTTCGGCCGCTACGCGCCGAGCGGCCATCTCGTCTACGTTCACGAAGGGGCACTCTTCGCGCTCGCCGTCGGCGAGCCGTCGCGACTCAAGCCGCAGGGCGGACCGGCGCCGGTTCTCGACGACGTCGCCAGCCTCTCGAATTCCGGGTCCGGCCAATTCGATTTTTCGCGCACCGGCGTTTTCGTTTACCGCAGCGGGAAGGCCGCGCAGGAGACCTGGTTGCTTTCCACCTGGAACGAGGCCGGCAAGGTCGGGAATCATCCGCAATTGTCGAAATCCCTCGCCTACATGACGCCGCGTTTCTCTCCCGACGGGCGGCGGCTGGCGCTGTGTTTCGAAGTGAAGGGAATCGATATCTACACGTACGACATTCCCAACGACGTCCTGACGCGGCTCACCTTCTCCGGCCAGATCACCTATCAGCCCGTCTGGACTCCCGACGGCCGCCACATCGCTTACCGCTCGACCTTTCAGAACACTACGTCCATCATGTGGATTCGCAACGACGGCGCGGGCGGCGGGCAAAAGCTGCTCGAAAGGAAGAACCCCGTCCAGCCGTCGTCTTTCTCTCCCGACGGGAAACGGCTGGCCTTTGAAGAAAAAGACGGCGTCAATTTCCGGCTTCGGACCGTGTCGCTCGATCTGGCCGATCCGGATCATCCGAAGCCGGGCAAGACCGAGCCCTTCGGCGGCATTTCGGGCAACGAGAAGAGTCCGGCTTTCTCGCCCGACGGGCGCTGGATCGCTTACGCCTCGGATGAATCGGGTCCCTACGAAGTTTATGTGCGTCCGTTCCCCGACAAGGGCGGCGGCAAATGGCAGGTGTCATTCGGAGGCGGACAATTCCCGGTCTGGTCCCACAAGGGGCCGAATCTGTTCTTTGAGTCCTTGGACGGTCGCGTCATGGTGGCGAGCTATACCGCGTCCGGCGATTCCTTCGCCGCCGGCAAGCCCAAGGCCTGGTCGGACCGGCAACTCATCCAGCCGACCAGCGATTCGAACTTTGACGTCAGTCCGCAAGGGGACCGCGTCGCAGGCCTGCTCCGCCCGCCGGAGGCGCAGAGCAAGAACTCCGTCCACGTGACCTTTCTGCTGAACTTCTTCGACGAGCTACGGCGAAAAGCAAACCCTCAGAAATAGAAACCGCCGATAGACGCCGATAAACGCCGATCAGGACTCAAAACTCTTCGTTTCATCGGCGAACATCGGCGTGCATCGGCGGTTGCTTTATAATGTGCTGTCTTGTCCCCTGGTTCCAAGCTCGGGCCCTACGAAGTCCTCGACCGCATCGGCGCGGGCGGCATGGGCGAGGTCTACCGCGCGCGCGACACCAAACTGAATCGCGACGTCGCCGTCAAAGTGCTGACGCCGGCCTTTGCTCAGGATGCGGAACGCCTGGCGCGCTTCCAGCGCGAGGCGCAGGTACTGGCGGCGCTGAATCATCCGAACATCGCGCAGATTTACGGCATGGAGGGCGCGGCCCTCATCATGGAATACGTCCCTGGCAGCTCGCCGCAAGGACCGCTGCCGGTGGACGATGCCATGCAAATCGCGCGGCAGGCGGCCGAAGCCCTCGAGTACGCGCACGAGAAAGGCATCGTCCACCGCGATCTGAAGCCGGGGAACATCAAGGTCACGCCCGACGGCCAGGTCAAGATTCTGGATTTCGGTCTCGCCAAGGCGATGGCCGATGCGCCTGAGGATATTTCGAACTCGCCTACGCTCTCGATTGCGGCGACAAGAGCCGGAATGATTCTCGGCACAGCCGCGTACATGTCCCCGGAACAGGCGCGCGGCAAGCCCGTGGATCGTCGCACCGATATCTGGGCGTATGGTTGCGTGCTCTATGAATTGCTGACCGGCCAAAAGGCCTTCGTCGGAGAGACGGTCACCGACATTACCGTCGCCATCATGACCAAGGAGCCGGATTGGAGCGCGCTGCCGGCCGGCAGTCCGGTGGAGTTGCTGAAGCACTGCCTGCAAAAGGATCTTGGACGTCGGTTGCGGAATATTGGCGACGCGTCGCTGATCGCGTTCCCGGCGGCTGCTGTCGCCGTTGCACCGGCGCCGGCCGGGCGATCCGCGTGGCTGCCGTGGACAATAGCAGGCGTCTTCGCGATCGCCGCAGCGGTCGTGACCTTGCGCTACGTTGTGTTCCCGAAGGCGGCCGCGCCGCGTCAAGTCTCGCGCTTCACGCTGGCTCTTCCGCCGCTCACGCAAATGGATGGATTTTCGGTTTCGCCCGACGGACGGCGTCTGGTGGTTGCCGGAACGGCGGGCGCGGCGATCAACAAGCTTTTCGTTCGCCAGCTCAGCGGAAGCGAGTTGACTGCCATGCCGGGAACCGAGGGGGCCACGGAGCCCAACTTCTCCGCGGACGGCGAGTGGATTTCCTACACCGTCGTTGGGAAGTTGTTCAAAGTCTCCGCAAATGGCGGCGCGCCCATTCACTTGAACGACAACCTGCAGGGCCACGGCTCGGCCTGGGGCGCAAGCGACGTCATCGTCAGCGCAGGTCTGACCAGCGTCGGCGGCGGAGCGCCACAACTGGGCAAAATGCCGTCCGGCGGAGGCGCGCTCGCGCCGCTCGGCATCTCAACGGGAGAAGGCGGCCAGCTCTGGCCGTCGCTGTTGCCGGACGGCCGCGGCGTTTTGTTCTCCGTCCACCAGTTCCTGGGTGGAGGAAGCGCCGGGGCTTCGATCGCGCTCGCCTCGCTCGGGCCCGCTGGTTCGAAGCCCGAAGTTCAAATGCTCGGCAACGGAGCGGCGCCTCGCTACGTCTCGACCGGACATATCCTCTTTGTCCGCGGGCGGCAATTGATGGCCCTGCCCTTCGATCTTCGCGCCATGAAAGCAACCGGAGCCGCTCTCCCGGTGGCGGACGGAATCGGCATCCGCGCCCTGAACGGACAAACGTTCTTCGATGTCACGCGAGACGGAACGTTGTTTTACTGGAGCGGCGAAGTGGACCGCGCCCAGAATTCCCTTGTTTGGGTGGACCGCGCGGGGAAAGCGCAGTCGCTGGGCGCGCCGCCGCACGACTACTGGGATACGCGCGCCTCTCCCGACGGGAAGCGCATCGCGGCGCTCATCCGCGAAGGAGACAGCGAGATCTGGATCTATGAGAGCGGCCGCGGCGTCCTGACGCGCATGACCTTCGATCCTGCCGAAGATGAAACGCCCGCTTGGTCGCCGGATGGGAAGTGGCTGGTCTACACGTCCTCTCGAAAAAGCGTGGAGCGCCTGGTCTTCCGTCGGCGGTCCGATGGATCGGGACCGGAAGAAACGATCTGGACGAGCAATCATCATATTCACGTGCAGGGTTTTTCGCCGGACGGGAAGTCCTTGCTGATCGTCGACCGCGCGCCCGACACCTTCGACGACGTCATCGCTTTGAATTTTGACGCCGGCGGGAAAGCCACGGCGCGCCCGCTGCTCAACAGCCGCTTTCATGAAACTCAGGCGCGGATCTCTCCCGATGGGAAATGGCTGGCGTACGTCTCGGACGAGTCGGGACGCCCGGAAGTTTACGTGCAGGGATACCCGTCGCTCGCCGGCAAATGGCAAGTCTCGACGCAGGGCGGCACGCAGCCGGTGTGGGGTCCGGGCAGCCGCGAGCTCTTCTACCGCAGCGGCAAGGAAGTGATGGCGGTCAGCGTGACGCCGGGCGCGGCGTTCCTGCCGGCGGCGCCGAAGGCGCTCTTTGCGGACTCCTATGCCGAGCCGTTGGACACCGATCACTACTACTTCGACGTGTCGCCGGACGGTCGCCGTTTCCTGATGGTGAAGCCGCTCGATCGGCCCAAGTCCATTGTGCAACTCGACGTGGTGCTGAACTGGTTCGAGGAATTGAAGACCAAGGGGAAATAAGTATGTGCCGGAACATCAAGACGCTTTTCAATTTCGAACCGCCGGTGACCGAGGGCGAAGTGCGCGCGGCTTCCCTGCAGTTTGTCCGGAAGATCAGCGGCTTCCACCACCCGTCAAAATCGAATGAAGACGCCTTCGACGCCGCGGTCGACGAAGTCGCGACAGTCGCCGCGCGCCTGCTCCGCTCGCTCGAAACCACCGCCCCACCGAAGAATCGCGAAGAGGAAGCCGCGAAAGCCAAGGCCCGCGCCGCAGTCCGCTTTGGGCGAGGGTGACCGGTGGACTTCACGCTTGATTACGAAAAGATGGTTCTACTTGATGCCGAGGACCTCGCTGAAGGCGGGATCAAGAACGCATATGATGACCTCCTCTCAGAGTTAGGCCGTTACGTCTCGACTCCCGCAGTTATCCAGGAGGTCAACGACTGGGAAGCGCCTCGCTATGCCGTCCAGTTTGGCGGCGAAGAGTACCTGATCTGCTCGCCGGAACTTCCCAATGATGAGGGCCAGAGCTGGGGACGAGCAACATATGTGTTCTTCAAGATTGTGAACGCCCAACTGACACAGTCGGCATACCGCTTTTATGCCATCAACGGCGGCAATGACTTGGGGGGAATGTTTCTGACAGAGTCTGAATGTGAGGCGGCAAGGAAATCATTACCTCGGAAAGAGGACTGGCCGTACCTGCCGACTCCCGAACATCTCTGGTAGGGGCAAATCAACGACTAGCTGCTTGACCAACCGTCCGAATTAGCGTATATACAAATATGCTCTCTGGGATGCGGGCAAAGCGTTCAAGAAAGCGGCAGGATAGGAGCATCGACTTTTCCAACGCCCCTGAGACGACGGACAAGGAACTGAAGCGCGCGAGGCGCGTCGGAAGGCCAAGCACTGGAAATGCTAAGCAATTGATTGCCATCCGTATTGCGCCGCGGCTCCTTGCAGATCTGCGCCGCATGGCTGCGAGACAGTCCAAGCCCTACCAAACCTTGATCCACGATCTACTAGAGCGAGCTGCTAAGAAAGGGGCTTAACCGCTCCATGGCGAAGGAACGAAGGGGTTTTGAACAACGCCCACGTTGCATCGTCATAGCTGGACCCAACGGCGCAGGCAAGACGACCTTCGCAAAAGAGTATCTGCCAAAGGAGGGCGCAGTGGTTCACTTCGTGAACGCGGACCTTATCGCCAGCGGGTTGTCGCCGCTCCGGCCCGAACGTGCGGCCCTCGCAGCAGGACGGTTGTTCATCGCAGAGCTCGATCGCCTCGCTAAAGGCCGCGCGGACTTTGCCTTCGAAAGTACCTTGAGCGGATTGGCGCATCTTCAAAGACTGAAGCGCTGGAAAGCCACGGGTTATCGGATCGAGATTGTGTTTCTGCGCCTGGACACTCCGGCCTTAGCGCTTACTCGCATTGCGGCTCGAGTAAGGCAAGGCGGGCATGATGTTCCTTATCCCGACGTTTTACGTCGCTTCGAGAGAGGCTGGCGAAATTTTGAGAATCTCTATCGCCCGCTGGCCGACGCTTGGTCAGTGTATGATTGTGAAGGGGACATTCCCCTCCTAGTGGAACAAAAATGAGACGCACGAAATCCACGAAGACGACGCCGAAGTTGATACCGACCCCGTTTTCTGCTGGAGTCGGTCGTGCCCTTCGCCGCGCCGCGAAGGCGGCGCGCAAGATCGCGCGTCAATACGGTACACCCGTCTACTATTGTCGTGACGGCAAGATCGTAGCCGAGAAGCCCTGAGCCGGCGCGCTTCCGGGTTCGGCTTCGTGCGTCGGTGCTCCCACGCGAATTCGTTTCGATTTCGGTTTGGGAAGCCCCTTCGGTTCGACCTTATAGCAGCGCAGCGTAATCTTGCCTTCACGATACGCCTTCATTTCGGCAATTCCGTCCATCAACTCGTCAAACATGCTTCTCATAGCGCACTCCATGAACTCCATGGAATTATACGCCCGCAGCGTAAAGTCCCAATCCTGCGCCATGGCGTACCAGTCAATTCCGGCATTTTGCGTATTATGCGCAGGAGAACAGGAGAACCGGCGTTAACCCTTTTCTTGTCACAAACATGATCCTCCTACGGAGGGGCAGGAGAAAGGTAGGAGAAAGGCCGCCGGGGAAGTGGTAACATTCCATCGAGAATGGCGACTGAAACTCTTCATCCGCCGCGCGTGATTCGGGCGCCGCGAGGCGCGCGCATCTCCTGCAAAGGATGGCATCAGGAAGCCGCGCTGCGCATGCTCATGAACAACCTCGATCCCGAGGTTGCCGAGCGTCCGCAGGATCTCGTCGTCTACGGCGGATCGGGCAAGGCCGCACGCAACTGGCCGTGCTTCGAAGCCATCGTGCGCGAGCTCGAGCGCCTCGAGAATGACGAGACGCTCCTAGTGCAATCGGGAAAGCCGGTCGGCGTGTTCCGCACGCACGAGCACGCGCCGCGCGTGCTCATCGCCAACTCCAACCTCGTTGGACATTGGTCGAGCTGGGAGCACTTCCGCGAGCTCGAACGCGCCGGCCTGATGATGTACGGCCAGATGACCGCCGGCAGCTGGATCTACATCGGATCGCAAGGCATTCTCCAGGGCACGTATCAGACTTTTGCCGCGGCCGGCGAGCAGCATTTCGCCTCCGACCTCGCGGGACGCCTGATCGTCAGCGGCGGAATGGGCGGCATGGGTGGCGCGCAGCCGCTCGCGGCCACCATGAACGGCGCGGCTTTTCTCGGCATCGAAGTC
>CAZRND010000104.1:0-15328 GCA_964601345.1 uncultured Acidobacteriota bacterium
AAGGCGGGCTATTTGCATCGAGCGATCCCGTTTGGGCAGTCGCCGCGACAGGAGCCGCAGGGTCAAAGCGCCGATGGTCCGCCAAATCAGCCAGAGTCCCGGCAAACGGGCCGCACCTTTAAACCGGGTTTCTCGCCCACTGGAACAAAAACTCGAATCTCTCATGGGCGTTCGACGTGTGGTTCCTCAACCTCTTTCCCCGCGAAGCGCCTTTCCGATTCAACGGAGGAGGCTGGTCCACGCTGAGCTTCATCCCCACGCTCGCGACGATGCAGTTGGGCATCTTCACTGCCGACTGGCTGCGCACGGATCGCACGGCATCCGAAAAACTTCGCGGACTGCTCGCAGGCGGTGCGGCGCTGGCGTTCGCGGGTCTCGTGTGGCAATGGACCGGCCTCTGCCCCATCGTCAAGCGCGTTTGGACGCCTTCGTACACGCTCTATAGCGGCGGGCTCGTGATCCTGATGCTGGCGGGCTTCTACGGCTTGATGGAGTATAAGGGCTGGCAGCGTTGGGCGTTCCCGCTCGTCGTGATCGGGATGAACTCGATAGCGGTTTACGTGATGAGCTGGACGATGGAGAAATTCTTTCTCGCGACGGTCGTCCGGCATCTCGGGTCCCGACCCTTTGCTATCCTCGGCCCGCCCTTCGAAACCGTATTGCGCGGCTTCACCGTGATCGTGATTTTCTGGCTGGTCCTTTTCTGGATGTACCGTCGGAAGATTTTCCTGCGGATCTGAACGCGCCCCGTTTGGCCAGCGCGCTCATGAAGCCGAAGAGTCCGTGTTCGTGGACCCTCACCTCGCCGGTCGGCACCATCACATTCGTCAGGCAGCCGAGCTCGTCCGAGAAAATCCGGACCACGTCGCCGCGCTTGTGGAAGAATCCGCTGCCGCTGCCGGGGCCTTTGCGGTCCTTGTTGGGCACGATGCCGGTGCCGTTGAAGAGCGCCAGGCCGTCGGGGTAGTCGGTGATTTCGAACGCCTGACGCGCGAGCACCTGCTGTGGATCGCGCTTGATCTCGGCCATGGAGTTCACGCCGCCGTCGACGAAGCCATCCTCGCCGCGCACTTCGAGATGCACCTTCATACTGCGGACCGACTTCAGCGTGAAGTCGCCGTCGAAGAGCCGGATGAAAGGACCGATCGCGCAGCTTCCGCGGCGATCCTTGGCCACGCCGAGCAACAGCGCCGAGAGGCCCTCGAGATAACGGTCGTTGACGTCGTTTCCGAGAGCCGCGCCGACGATCCTGCCCCTTGAGTTGATGATCGAGACGACCTCGGGCTCGGGATTCGTCCAAGGAGACGCTTCGTTGAATCCCGCCTGCGCGCCGTGACCGACGGCGGCCATCGGCACGGCGTTCTTGGTGAAGATTTCCGCCTTCTCGCCGAGGCCCACTTGCGGATATGTGGGCGAGAGCGAAAGGCCTTCGCTGCTCGTGAGGTAACGCAAGAGATCGAGAGCCGCGGGAGATCCCGGCGTAATTTCGCCCAGGCTCCCGCCGAACTTCTCGATCTTTCCCGCGATTGCTTCCCGCTTTTTTGTATTGGCCGGATCGCCGCGCAGAGCCTCCTCGATCATTCGCTCGATCATGGAGACCGGGAAGGTGACGCCCGCGGCCTTCACGGCCTGCAAGTCGACGGGTGAGAGAAGAACTTTGGGGATGCGTCCAATCCTCTCGCCTTTGGCTTTGCGTAGCGCGGCAGCAGGATTCTTCTCTTCGCACAAGAGGCTGACGGCGGGAAAAGCTCGGGTGATGTCTGCCAGCGTTCCGCCCGCCTCGACGCGGACCACGGATGGGCCGAGGCCCCGCCGCCACACCCGGCCGACCAGCGAAGGAACCATCGCGCTCATTTGTACTTCATGTAGATCGTCGCCAGCTCGGAATAAAAGTCGATGGCCACCGAGCCCTGCTCGCGGTATCCGGAGCTCGAGTCCTTGACGCCGCCGAAGGGAAGCTGATACTCGACGCCGGCGCTCGGCAGGTTCACCGTGATCAGGCCGGCTTCGATCTCGTGGATATAGCGGAAGGCCGAAGAGAGATCGCGTGTCAGAATCGAAGCGGAGAGCCCGAAGCGCACGCGATTCGCGAGGCGAATCGCGTCGGTATAGTCCGTGGCGCGGATCAGCGCCAGCACAGGTCCGAAGATCTCTTCCTGCGCGATGATGGCATCGGGCGGAACGTCGCCGAAAATCGTGGGAGCCACGAAATATCCCTTGGCGAGATCGCCGCTGGTCAAGCGCTCGCCGCCGGTCAGCAGTTCGCATCCTTCGCGCTTGCCCTTCTCGATGTAATCGAGCACGGTCTTGAATTGCGACTCATCGACGCACGGCCCCATGTAGACGCCGTCCTCAAGTCCATTGCCGACCTTCATCGCAGCCGTCTTCTTCACTAGCTTGGACGTGAATTCGTCCCAGATGGACGTCTCGACGATCGCGCGACTCGTGGCCGTGCACTTCTGTCCCGTCGATGCGAAGGCCGCATTCATCACCGTGTCGACGGCGTAGTCGATGTCGGCGTCCTTGAGCACGATGGTCGGATTCTTGCCGCCCATCTCGAGCTGCGCTGGGATCTTGCGCGGCGCGACCGACTTGTAAATGTGCTCGCCGACCTCGCACGATCCAGTGAAGGAGATCGCGCGCATCGACGGATGGCCGAGGAACGTTGGCCCGATCTCCTTGCTCGACCCGGTCACAACGTTGAGCACGCCCTTCGGCAGTCCGGCTTCCTGCAAAGCTTCGGCCAGCCGGAACGTGCAGGAGGGCGCGAGCGCCGCGGGCTTGATGACCACCGTATTGCCGCAGATGAGCGCGGGCGCCATCTTCCACGCCGGAATGGCGATCGGGAAATTCCACGGCGTAATCAGCGAGACCACGCCGCGCGGCTTGCGGATGGTGAAGCAGAAGACTCCGTCGCGCTCCGACGGCACCGTCTCGCCGGTGAGGCGAGCGGCCTCGCCGCCGAAGAAGCGAAAGATGTTGATGGCGCGCAGCGTCTCACCGCGAGCTTCCGGAAGCGTCTTCCCTTCCTCGACGGTCATCTCGCGCGCCAGTTGGTCGGTGCGCGACGCCAGAATCTCGGCCGCGCGATAGAAAATCTCGCCGCGCTTCGGCGCCGGCATGTTGCGCCACGCCGGCAACGCCGCTTCCGCCGCCGCGAAGGCGCGCTCCGCGTCGGCTTTCACCGACGAGGGGTACGTCCCCACGACAGCCGCGAAGTCGGCGGGATTGTGGGAGTGGAAGGTCTTGACGCCGGTGGCGGGCGTCCACTCGCCGTTGATCAGATTGTTGAATTCAATTTTCATGAGGCTCTAGGATATCTCACAATAGAAGCATGGTGGTCATCCCCGAAGGATGGTTCTGGATGGGCCGCGCCGATGACGGGCCCGGCCAGCAGGACGAACGCCCGCGCCACCGCGTATGGGTCGGAGAATTTAAGATCGCGCCGACGCAGGTCACGCGCAAGGAGTACTCGACTTTTCTTGCGGCTTCGGGACGCCGGCCGCCGCGATATTGGGACCAGCCCGAGTTTGCAAATCCTGAGCAGCCGGCCGTCGCCGTCTCTTGGGAAGACGCCGCCGCATATTGCGCGTGGCTCGGTGACGGCTACCGCCTGCCCACGGAGGCGGAGTGGGAAAAAGCCGCGCGCGGCGGCGACGACGATTTCGATTTTCCGTGGGGAAACGATCCGCCCGTCACACGTCCCGATTACGACAAGCGCTGGAGGACGGGGCCGGAGCCTGTGGCAACTGCGCCGCCGAACGCTTTCGGCTTATATGACATTTGCGAGAACGTACACGAGTGGTGTGCCGACTGGTACGACGCAGCCTTTTACGCGCGCTCTCCGGAGCGCAATCCCTGCAACACGGAGCCGACCGGACGCCGCGCCTCGCGCGGCGGATCGTGGCGGCATCACATCAAGATCGCGCGTTGCTCGGCGCGATCGAGCATCCCGCCGGAATTCGAATATGCGGACTACGGATTTCGCGTGGCCTTCGACGGCGGAACGACCTTGATGCCCAACTCGCGCAGTTGATTCTCGGAGACGGGCGTCGGCGCCTCCATCATCAGGTCGGTGCCGCGCGCGGTCTTGGGGAAAGCCAGCACCTCGCGGATATTGGTCTCACCGGCAAGGAGCATCACCAGGCGGTCGTAGCCGAGCGCCATGCCGCCGTGCGGCGGCGTCCCGTACTCGAGCGCGTCCATGAAGAACCCGAAGCGCTGGCGCGCTTCTTCGTCGGTCATGCCGAGCGCGCGGAAAACCTTGGCTTGCACGTCGCGGCGATGGATCCGGATGCTGCCGCTGCCGAGCTCGATGCCGTTGAGAACGGCGTCGTAGGCGAGGGCGCGAACCGCGCCGGGATCGCTCTCGAGCTTGTCCATGTCGTGCTCGTGCGGCGAGGTGAAAGGATGATGCGCGGCCTCCCAGCGCTGGTCCTCTTCTTTCCACTCGAACATCGGGAAGTCCGTGACCCAGAGATAGCGCAGGTCGTTCGGATGCAACAGGCCATGTCGGTCGTTGTATTTTTGTCCCGCCTGCATGCGCAGCGCTCCGGCAGCGATGTAGACGGAAAAATCGTGGCGTTTGACGGCGGTTCCCGCGGCCGCGCCGACGACCATCACGAGATCGCCTTCTTCCGCGCCCGCCGCTTCCGCGGCGCGCTTTGCCGCATCGGGGAAACTTTTGGCAAGCGACCCGGCAAAAGCGCGAATGGGCGCGGCGACCAGGGCCTGCAGCGCTTCGCGGTCTTTTCTCGAGAGGTCGCCGCACTTCGGGACGCGAAACGCCAGCACGGGATGCTCGGCCGAGAGCTTTAGCTTCTCGAGATCGGCGGCCGCGAAGAATTCCTTTACGTCGGCCATCGCCGGCAGGCGCAGGTCGGGCTTGTCGGTCCCAAAGCGGCGCATGCAATCGTCGTACGAGAGACGCGGGAAATCGCCGGCGACCGGATGACCCGCCGCGGCGCTCAGGCGTTTGAGCAGCGGCTCGATCACGCCGTACACGGTCTCGCGCTTGGCGAAGCTGATCTCGAGGTCGATCTGAGTGAACTCCGGCTGACGGTCGGCGCGCAGGTCTTCGTCGCGGAAGCAGCGCACCAGTTGGAAATAGCGGTCGAAGCCCGAGATCATCAAGATCTGCTTGAAGATCTGCGGCGACTGCGGCAAGGCGTAAAACGTCCCCGGTTGCACGCGGCACGGGACCAGGTAGTCGCGCGCGCCTTCCGGCGTCGAGCGCGTCATAAAAGGTGTTTCGATTTCGTAGAAGCCCTGCTCGTCCATGAAACGGCGCAGCTCGTGCGTCAGGCGATGTCGCAGCGCGATGTTCGCCTGCATCCGCGGGCGGCGCAAATCCACGTAGCGGAATCGCAGGCGCGTCTCCTCGTCGGTCTGCAGGCCGTCGTCGTCGAGGCTGAAGGGCGGCGTGCGTGCGTCATTGAGAAGCAGCAACTCCGCGGCCACGACCTCGATGCCGCCCGTCGGAAGTTTGGGGTTGACGGTCGAGG
Source organism: uncultured Acidobacteriota bacterium (assembly GCA_964601345.1). Lineage (GTDB taxonomy): Bacteria > Acidobacteriota > Terriglobia > JAJPHL01 > JAJPHL01 > CAZRND01. The sequence goes on from CAZRND010000104.1 coordinate 5,505, forward strand.
ACGAGCGTTCCACCACGCGCCCGCGCACCGCGACAACGTATTCGCGCGAGACTTCCGCGGCGCGCGCATGCACCGCGGGATTCACGTCGCGATTGAAGACCACCTGCGTGAGGCCGCCGCGGTCGCGCAGCTCGAGAAAGATCAGGTTGCCGAGATTGCGGCTGCGGTCCACCCAGCCCATCAGCACGACGGATTTGCCGGCGTCGGCGGGACGCAGCGCGCCGCAGTTGTGAGTTCGCTCCAGGTCGCCTAGGAAATCGAGAGTCATGATTTGATTGCCGCGAGGATTTCCTCTCGCGCCAGTTCTTTCTGTTGTCCGGAATCGAGGTTCTTCAGACCGTAGCGCCCCGACGTTCGCTCTTTCTCGCCGAGGATGAGCGCGTAGCGAGCGCCGAGCTTCGAAGCCTGCTCGAGCAGCTTGCCGACCTTGCGTTTTTCGGGCGGCACCTCTACGGAGACGTCGCAATTCCGCAAATATCGGGCGAGATTCGCCGCGGGACCGTAGCTGTCATCGTCGAGCCAGGCAATGAACAGGTCCACGCGCTGCGCGGGCGGATCGCCGAGCAGATAGACGAGCCGGTCCTCGCCGATCGAGAATCCGATGCCCGGCGCGCGCGACCCGCCGAGCGTTTCGGCGAGGCCGTCGTAGCGGCCGCCGCCAAGCACGGAATTCTGCGCACCCAGTGACCCGTGCACGAATTCGAAAGTCGTGCGCGAATAGTAGTCGAGGCCTCGCACCATGCGCGGCGTCAACGTGAATGGAATTCCCCGCGCGTCCAGATAGCCGCGCAGGCGATCAAAATGTTCTTTGCAGGGCTGGCACAGGTGCCCGGTGATTTGCGGCAAGCTCTCGATGATCGGCTGGTCCGCGGGAACCTTGCAGTCGAGCACGCGCAGCGGATTCGTCGTCGCGCGGCGCTGGCAGTCGCCACACATCTTGTCTTTTACTTTATCCAGCGCCTGCCGCAGCGCCTCCAGATACCCAGGACGGCACGCCGCATCGCCGAGCGAGTTGAGCAGCAGGCGATAGTCGCGGAGTCCGGCGTGATCCAGAAAATCGCAGAGCATCTCAATCATTTCGGCGTCCACCGTAGGCTGGTCCGATCCGATAGCTTCCGCGCCAATCTGCGAGAACTGCCGGTAGCGGCCCTTCTGCGGACGCTCGCGACGGAACATCGGTCCGATGTAGTAGAGCTTCGTCAAGCCGGGCTTGTGCGCGAGGCCATGTTCAAGATAGGCGCGCACCACCGACGCCGTCGCCTCCGGACGCAGAGTCAGCGAGCCGCCGTCGCGGTCGGCGAAGGTATACATTTCCTTCGAGACGATATCGGTCTCCGCGCCCACGCCGCGCGCGAAGAGCTCGGTCTCCTCGACCAACGGGGTGCGGATTTCACCGTATCCGTAAGTGCGGAAGATGTCCCGCGCCACAGTCTCGACTTGGTTCCACAAAGCGGTCTCCGGCGGCAGCAGGTCGCGCATGCCTTTGACGGCACGGATCGTCATTTCGCTTTCGCCTCCGCAATATAGTTGCGCGCGTACTCGACATAATTCGCCGCGTAACGGCGAATTACGGCCAGGTCCTCATCGCCCAGGTGCTTCTGGAAGCGCGCCGGAACGCCCAGATAGAAGCTCGCGGGCGGGACGATGGTCCGTTCAGGAACCACTGCGCCTGCGCCGATAATCGATCCCGCGCCGATGCGCGCGCCGTTCAGAATCACCGAGCCCATTCCGATGAGGCAATCGTTTTCAATGTGGCATCCATGCAAAGTCACGTTGTGGCCGATGGTCACGCGATCGCCGAGGACCACTGGATACTGATCGCGCATCCCGTGCAGCACCGAACCGTCCTGAATATTGGTTTCCGAGCCGATGCGGATGTAATGCACATCGCCGCGGATGACCGCGTTCATCCAGACGCTGGAGCGCGCGCCGATCTCGACATCGCCGATCACTTGCGCGCTCGCGTCCACGTACGCGCAAGTCGCGACGCGAGGCGCCGTCCCCCGAAAGCTGCGAAGCATCGCTACTGCAGCGCCTGGTAAACCAAGGTGCGAGTCTCGCGCCACACCGGGATGATTCCCTGCGCCTGTTGCAGCCGCACGGTGACCAGCTTCTCCTTCGGGTCCACCCAGAAGTACGTTCCGGTCACGCCGTCCCAGGAGAAATCGCCGACTGAGCCGGGCACGGGATTCCGGCCAGGATCGACGCGAATCGCGAAACCAAGCCCGAAGCTGGTGCCCATCTCGGGCGTGGGGCCGAACGCATCGAGAGCCATCGAGACCGAAGAGTGGCGGTCGACGCTCGCCGGCACCTGGTCGGACGTCATCAGGGCCACGGTCTTCGGAGAAAGAATGCGTACGCCATCAAGCTCGCCGCCGTTCAGCATCATCTGGCAGAAGCGCGCGTAGTCTCCCGCCGTCGAGAGCAGGCCGCCGCCGCCCGAAAGGAGCCCCGGCTTCACCGTGGGATCGCCGCCGAGCAGCGCAAAAGGCTTGTCGAAGGCGGTCATGCGCTCGGCTTGCTTCGCGGAAATGTAGAAACCGGTATCGTTCATCTTCAGCGGCTTGGTAATGCGCTCGGCAACGAACTCGTCGAAGCCCATGCCGCTCACGACTTCGACCAGGCGGCCGAGCACGTCGGTCGATACACTGTACTCCCAGATTTCGCCCGGCTGGTGCGCGAGCGGAAGGCTGGTGATCGTCGTAACCATGTCTGCGAGGGATTTTGCCGCGAACATGTTGCTCTGCCGATAGAGCATGTCCACGGCTGAGGTTCCAAAGAGGCCGTAGGTGAGTCCGGAAGTGTGGCGGAGCAAATCGAGAACCTTGATGGGCCGCTTCAGGGCGGCCTTCTCCGTGCCGACCTTCATGTCCTTGAACTCGGAAATATACTGCGAGACATTCGCGCCGATGTCGATCTTGCCTTCCTCGGCCAGGATCATGATGGCCGTCGAGGTAATCGGCTTGGTCATGGATGCGATCCGGAAGATGGAATCCTTGGCCATCGGCTTTTGCGCCTTGCGATCCTGAAATCCCGCAGCTTCGAACATGGCGATCTTGCCGTTGCGGGCGATGAGGATCACGCTGCCCGGGAGGCGTTCCTTTTCCACGTCCGTCTTCATCTGCCGGCGGAGGCGTTCGAGGCGCTGCGAGGAGATGCCCACATCCTCGGGATTCTTCGCCACCGGCAACGGCTGGCCGAAAACCGCCGCCGAAAACACGACGCCCAGCGCCAAGATCGAGACAAATCTTCTGTTTCGCATCCGGTTAGTTTATACGAACGGAGAGATTTATTGCACCACCATTGTGACGGCGACCGAGGCCGCGCTGCCGACGGCGATCGTAACCGGGACGACGCCCGATGCGGCGTTGTCGGGCACGCGCACGTTCACCTGGTAGAGTCCGACAAAAGTTGGCGCGAGGCCGGAGAAGAGCACCTGCGCGGGCTTTCCATCGATCATCACCACCGGCGTCGTCGTAGTCATCGAGAGCGGAGTGTCGAGGCCTGCAGCGCCCGTCGCCGGGCGATTGGATACGGATCCCAAGCCGGTGCAGTAAATCGAAACCACTTCTCCGCGCGCCGCCGCTCTGAGCTCGCCGGTGACGGCGATCACGATCGCACCCTGTCCTTTTCCGGTGGGAGGAATGGTGAAGATGGCGGGACTCGCCGTCCCGAGCGCGAAGCTTTGCGCGACTCCGGCCACGCTTCCCACGTCGATCGACAGCGCGGCCTGCGCCGAGTTGGCATACTCCCAGGGAATCTGGAAAGCCACCTGACCCGGCGCCACGAAGAACAACGGGACGGCCAGGCCGTTCATCCGCACCGTGACGCTGCTCAGCGAGAACGGCAGCGGCACCACCGTGGACGAAGTCGTTGCGATGGCGAGATTCGTGCCGAATGCCGTGGCGATCGATCCGGCCGAGAGCGGCGGATTGACGAAGCTGGCCGCGCTCACGACTCCCGCGGTGTTGATCGCCGCCGGAAGCGTGACCGTGAAGTTCATCGTGTTCGAGATTCCACTGCCCGGATTCGTCACCGTGATCTGGTTGATGCCCGCCGCGGCCAGATCGGACGCGGGAATCGTCACCGTCAACTGGCCGGGCGAAACGTAGGTGGTCGGGCGTGTCGCTCCGTTCCACCGGAGCGACGCGCCGTTCACAAATGCCGATCCCAGCACAGTCAGCGTGACAGCAGCGTCGCCGATCTTGGAGCTGATCGGCGAGATGGACGTCAAGCCCGGCGCGGGATTCGTCCCAGTGGGCAGAGGCACGTCGAGGTCCCAGATGCTGCGGCCGTGCGTCGCGGCGCGCAGGATTCGCGACGGACGGTGCAGCTTGATCGCCATCACCACCACGTGCGGCAGTCCCGCGGCCAGCGGCGCCCAAGAAGCCCCGCCGTCGGTCGAGCGGAATACGCCCATATCGGTGGCGAGGTAAATGACGCCCGCCAAGTCGGGATCGAGCACGATGTCGTTCACCGGGATGTTCGGCAGGTTGTTGCTGATGTCATTCCACGTCACTCCGGCATTGGTCGTCTTGAAGACATGGCCGAGCGTGTCGCCATTGCGTCCCGAAAATCCCGAGTACGTGACGTAGGCCGTGGCGGCGTTCGCGGGATCGACCGCGATCTGCGTGGTATATCGCTGCGGCAGCCCGGTGGTCCGCTCGGTCCAGGTGGCGTTCGATCCGGCGAGCGCGTTGCGAGTCACGAAGACGCGGATGTCGTAGCCGGCGGTGCGAAGCGTGCTGAGGTTGCTGCTTCCGGTGTAGACCGTGTTCGGGTCGCTCGGCGCGACGCCGATCGCGGTGACGGTGCCCGTGCCCCCTCCGGTCACGTCGGGCGAGATGGCCGCCCAAGACGCCGCGCCGTCGCTCGTCTGATACAACCGGTACGTCCCGAAGTAAAGGCGCTGCGAATTCGATGGATCCATGACCAAAGGCGCGATGAACCGCCGCCGGTCGGTAGCATCGATGCCGCGAAGGACCTGCGTCCACGTGCCCAGGCTGCCGTTGCTGTTGGATTTGCGAATGTCGATGTTCTGGCAGGCCGCGTACACCGTCGTGGGCTGCGAAGGATCGATGATCGTCCACCCGCCGTCTCCGCAGGTGACGCCTTCCCAGGTGACTTGGCCGCTGTAGCGCTGCGTGCCGTTGTCCTGCGCTCCCGCCAGGGCGATCAGGGAATTCGCCGGATGAATCGCCAGGCTCGGATAAAACTCGGTGATCGCCAGCGTGGAATTCAGGTTCGTCCAGGATGGCCGCCCCGGCGTCGAAGGATTGTCGGTGCGGTACGCGCCGCCGTCATTGGCCACGTAGAGCCGGCCGCTCGGAGCGAAGCCCAGCCCGTGCTGATCGACGTGCACGTCCGAACCGTTGGTCACGCTCGACCAGGACGCCCCGCCGTCGAGCGTGCGGACCAGGTTGATACCGCCGAGAAAGACGATGTCCGCGTTCTTTGGATCGACCGCGATGGCCGTGTTGTACCAGCATTGCGCCGTGCAATAGTCGGGCGTCGCCGGCAGGGCAAACCAAGTCTGCGCGCCGTCGGTGCTCTTGTAAAAGCCGCGCAGCCCGCCGCCCGCCGTGGCCGGGGCGTTCAGGCTGGCGTAGAGCGTCGACGGCTGCGATCGCGCCTGCGCCAGCTCAATTCGATCGACTCCGGTCAAGGGGAGCGTGCCGTTCGACAAAGTCCAAGTCACGCCTGCATCCAAGGACTTGTAGATGCCCGTCGCGAACATGGAAGCGTAAGCGATGTTCGGATTCACCGGATCGAACATCACGCTCGCGCCGGCTTGTGCGCCTTGTACCCGCGTCCACGTAGTTGCGCCGTCGTTGGAGCGGTAGATGCCGTTTCCGTCGACCAAAGAGACGGCCGCGAGCAGGATTTGGCCGTTGGTCGGATGGACGGCCAGCGAACCGATGCTCGCGCCGCGCCCCGTGGGATCGATGAACGGTCCCGGCAACTGCGTCCAGGTAGCTCCGGCGTCGGTGGACTTGAGGATGCCCGCGCCGTAATAGCAATCCGAGCAGCCGTTGGCCTCGCCCGTGCCGACATAGATCGTATTCGGCGCGGATGGATCGATAGCGATCGCACCCGTAGCGAGGGAGGGTTGCGTGTCGGTGAGCGGCGTCCAGTGCAAGCCGCCGTCGGCGCTCTTCCAAACGCCGCCGTCGGCCGCGCCGAGATAGACGACGTTCGAATCGCGCGGATCGACGGCAACCACCGAGGCGCGTCCTGCGGTGGAAAAGGGAGGAGGGTCGGTAGGCTGCGGGCCGATCAGCGTCCACTGCGTGGAGAGGGACTTGGCCTGCGTCTGGCGCAGTTTCTGCACCAGTTGAAAGGCCTTGAGGCGGTCGGCGGCGCGCAGCGAACCATTCGCATCGGCGCGCTGCCCATAGAACCACTTGGCGCGCTCGAGCGGCTCGTCACGATCCGGATCGCTCTGCTGGGCTGCGACCGGCAGGGTCAGCAGCAGAATCGCGAGACCAAATTTCAGCCCACCGAATTTCATCCCAAAGACTAGCGTAGCACGGCGACCGCTCACGAAGCCGTTCGGGCGCAAAACATCCCTTCAAGCCAAGACGAGGGGGGAGTCCGGGCTCTCTAATCAGCCTAAGAAAAAATGTGGATGTTTATCTGTAACCGCCGCCACCACCATGTCTGCCGCGATCGCCGCGATCGTGACCGCCACCACCAGGTCCACGCGACTCCTTGGGTCGGGCTTCGTTCACGTTCAGAGTGCGCCCTCCCATGGCCTTGCCGTTCACCGCTGCTATGGCTTTCTCGGCATCTTCATCCGAGGCCATCTCCACGAAAGCAAATCCCCTGGGTTTTCCCGTATCCCGATCGGTTGGAATCGTAACACCCTGGACTTCGCCAAACTCCGCAAACATTCCGCGAACATCATCCTCGCTCGCGCTGAAGGGCAAATTGCCTACAAACAGCTTTTTCACAGATCCTCCGTCGCCCGCGCCTTAACGCTGGGTCCTTGACAAGGTAACACAGAAAGCGCACGCATTCTCAACGATTTCTTCAGACCTGGACGGGAGTTGGAGGGTGCGGTTCCACGCCCATCCAACCCACGGCGTGGCCCTGGACAGCGCGTAAAAGCGACTGAAAAATCACCCAATACATCATCTGACGGTAATAAAAACGTTGCAATAAGAGCGAGGCCAGCAGCGTCCAATCCTCATTTTTTTCAAGCGCAAAGGCAATCAGGCAGGTGGCCAGGTCGATGAACATAAAGGCGAGAAAAAACACCACTGAGCGTTGCACGTCATCCGAGGTCCAGATCTGCGGGATGTGGGTCCCGCTGAACTGCGCCAGCCCCCAAAGCGCCAGCGAGCCCAGAAAGAGCAGGTCGATCACCGGAGAGACCAGCGGCAGGAAAAGCTGAAAGAGAAAGACGTTGGGCAGGGCCACCCAGCCCAGCGTGCCATAGCGCCGGCGGAAGAGCGTGTCGCGATGCTTCCAGGCGGCTTGCAGGGTCCCGAAGGTCCAGCGGAAGCGTTGGCGGATCAAGGCGCCGGCCGTTTCGGGCGCCTGCGTGTATCCCACCGCCTCATCGTCGTATAGGATGCGCCAGCCCCGGCGTCGAATGGCTAGGGTCAGGTCGGCGTCCTCCGCGACGGTGTCGGATGGGAAGCCGCCGCTTTCGCGGATTACGTCCGGCCGCCAGCCGCTTACCGCTCCCGGCACAACCGTGATGCAGTTCAGCAGGCCGAAGGCGCGCTTCTCGAGATTCTGGCTGGTGACGTACTCGAGCGCCTGCCACCGCGTAAGCCAGCGGTCCCGATTGCCGACCTTGACGTTGCCGGCGACGGCGGCGACGCGCGGATCGATGAAGTGGCGCACCAACTTCGAAACGGCGTCGGGCGCGATGGCCGTATCGGCGTCGATGGTCACGACGATCTCGCCCCCGGCCATCGACAGGGCCTGCGTGAGCGCCGCCGGCTTGCCGCGGTTCGGCTGCCGGTGGATGCGGACGCGAGGGTCGCCGGAATAGCGCTGTTCGAGCAACTCGCCGGTTTTATCGGTGGAGCCGTCGTCCACCACAACCACTTCGAGGCGCGGATAGTCCGAGGCCAGCGCCGCGGCGATCGTGCTCTCGATAACCTCTTCCTCGTTGTAAGCAGGGACCAGGACCGTGACCAGGGGCTGGAAGCTCTCCGGCGGGTGGACGTACCGGTCTTCGGTGAGCTTCTCGATCAAGGCGAGGAATCCGATGATCAGCGCCCGCGCGCTGACCAAGCCGATGCCGGCCAGGAAGATCCATCCGATGCTCAGCCGAATGCCATGGACAAAACTGAAGATGAACGCGGCGACGCGCGCCGCCCACTGCTCTCGCTGGTTCAAGGGCGGCATGGCCTGCGCGCGGGACATTCCCAGAAGCGTCGAGACCGGGACCAGCTCGAAATCGGCGGCGCGCAGCCGGTCGATGATTTCCGGCAGCGCGGCGACGGTCTGCGAGCGCTCGCCGCCGCCGTCGTGCAGCAGCACGATGTTGCCCTTGCCTCCCTTGGTCTGTTCGAGGACCTGGGTGACGATGCTCTCCGACGAGGGAGGCGGGCCGCCGCCGAGCGTCCCCCAATCGTGCGGATCGAGCTTCGACCCGATGATCGCGTAGCCGAGACTTTGAGGAATCGGCAACTGCGCCACTTCGTCGGCCGATTCAGGCTGGTGGTCCACGCCGTAGGGCGGGCGGAAAAGAATCGTCTTGATGCCGAGATTGCCTTCGAGCAGCAGCTCGGTCAGGTTCAGCTCCAGCTCGATCTGCCGCCGCGAGATTTCATTGAAGCGCGGATGCGTGTAGGTGTGGTTGCCAACCTCGTGCCCTTCGCGATAGATGCGCTCCAGCAATCCCGGATAGCTGGTGGCCACGATTCCGGTGACGAAAAAAGTCGCCGTGACTTTTTTTTGCTTGAGGATGTCCAGAATCTGCGGCGTGAACTTCGGATCGGGTCCGTCGTCGAAGGTCAGCGCGATCTTGTCGGGGGCGGCGCCGTATTGATCGATCCGGTAGGGCAGCGGATAGCTCAGAAACTCCTCGTGCGTAATCGTGTCGGTCTCTTCGTCGCGTTGAAAAACGCGACGTCCGCTCTTTGGCGTGCCGGTGATGCGCCAGACGTCGCCGTTCCCCTCGAGGACCAGATCGTACGCCGCGGGAACTTCGCCGAGCTTTCCGCGGTCGCTATCCTTGGCGCGCGCTTCGATGATCGACCAAAGCGACGGATCCTCGGAACCGAGCCGCCAGAGAGCCGTGCCGCGAACCAGGGCGCGCTCGGCGGCGCGAACCTGGTTGTAGGCGGTGACGCCGTCGGTGAGCCAGACGCGGTGGACCACGTCTTTCTCGTCCGAGTATGAATAATGCGGATTCAGCGATTCGGGATCGAATTCCACCTGCGCTTCCGATTCGAGGGCCGTGACAATGGACTGCTGAAAGCTGACCGAGGACGCCTGGTATTTGCGGGGCTTGCGCGAAGGCTCGGTCCAGTCGTAGGCGTAATTGGCGATCGCCACCACCACCTTTTCGGGCGGCACGAAGCGCAGCACCTCGTTCATGTTCCGCGTGAACCAATCCTGCCCGGCGATGGGGCCGGGCGGCGAAGTGGTCCAATGCTGGTCGTAATCCATCAGGATGATGGCGTCGGCTTGCGCGCCCATATAGGGATAGTCGTATATGGGATCGCCCGCCGGCAGGCAGACCATCAGCTTGAGAGGACTTCCCCGGAACGCCAGAGTCATCTCGCGAATGAAGGCGCGAAAGTCGGGCTGCGTGCGCTCCGGCACTTCTTCAAAATCCACGACCAGTCCGGCCTGCCGAG
>CAZRND010000105.1:0-15173 GCA_964601345.1 uncultured Acidobacteriota bacterium
TAGGGGATGGCGGTCAGGCCGGCGATGATGAGGCCCGGGAACAGCACGCCCGCGGTCTGCAGGAACGTGCTCATGGTTCCGTAGTAGGTGATCGGCGTGAAGATCGCCGGCGGATTCTCGGTTGTCGCGGACCACTTTGTCACGCGCATGTTGTAGAGAATCGATGCTCCGGCGCGTATGGAAGTTTTTCCTTTGCCGAACGGATCGTAGGCGAATCCCAGACGCGGCCCGTACAGGACCGGCTGTTGGTCCACAAATCCGCGCGGGTAGCTGTTGTCGCCCGAAGTCACGCCGCCCGGAGCGGGATTCCCGTTGCCGGGGACGAAGCCGCCGATGAAGATGGCCGGCAACGTCTGGCCGGTGAGCGGATTCTTGGCGACGCGCGTCGTCCCGGACAGGGCCGGCTGGTAGAACGCCGGCACCTGGCTCAAGCTGTACTTGTCGAGCGCCAGCACGGATTGCTGTCCGGCATTGTTCGGATACATCTGGTTATACCAACTGAAACGCAAGCCGTAGTCGAGCGTGAGTTTGCGGCTGACCTTCCAGGTGTCCTGCAAGAACCACTCGACGATCGATTCCCGCTCGTTCGCGCCGTAGCGGGCGTTGGATTCCGAGTAGTTGCTGAAGACACCCAGCGTGGCGTTCGAGAAAGCATAGTTGGAATCGAGCGGATTGTTGGTGTCCCGATTGAACTGAAAGCGCCCGCTGAAGACGCTCCGCTCGCCTTCATACTCGCGGATGCGCAGGATGCTGACGCCGGCCTTCATGGTATGCGCGCCCCGCGTGAAGGTGACGTTGTCGTTGAAGCTGAAATTGAAATCCGTGCCGCCGGTCAGGAAGCGGTCGTCGAAGGTGACATCCGGAGAATTGGTCACGCCGAAAGTGAAGCGCGGGATGATGTCCTGGGAATTGGCCTGCGGATACCACTGTCCCGCCGTGAAGCCGATCCCCGAGCGCGTGACGCGCTTGAGCGCGCTGTCGTCCGGATACGGATGCCAGGCTTCGTGATTGTGGCGGATGCCGGCGGTCACTTCCATGACGATGCTCGGCGAAAAGACGTGCGTCCAGCCGGTGCTCAGTCCGGACTCGGTGAAGCAGTAGCACTGCGCGAAGAAGCCTACCGGCTTCGCGCCGGCCGTGCCGTTATAGGCGTACTGCGTCGAGAGCCAGGTCTTGCCGCGGACGTTGAAGCGGTCCCTGTCCGAGGGCACGATGTCGATCTTGAAGAGCTGGCTGCGCTTCGGCTGGTTGGTGACGTCCTGAATCTGGTAGTTGTAGTTGCCGCCGGTGATGGCGCGATTGATGAAGTTGGGCAGCGGCAGAATGTTCAGCAGCCCCTGGCCGCTGGTGTTGAGGCGGGCCGCCGGGATTACGTTGTTCGGAAAGCATCCGGCGCCGCCTGTTGTCACGTTGCACGGCGCTGTCGATTGCGGATCCTTGACGTAGATCAGGCGTCCGCTCACGTCGAGCGACTGCGTGAAGTCGCCGGCGCGCTCCTGCGCCGTCGGCATGGTGTATTGCGTTACGGCCGTGGGAATCTTGATCTGAATGTTCTCGATGTTGTAGTAGCCGAAGAGCAGCGTCTTCTTCGTATTGAATTTGCCCGGGATGTAGATCGGCCCGCCGAGCGAAGCCCCTTCGGTGTTGAAGCGGTACTTCGGGCGCACCACGTTGTTGCGGTTGCTGAAGAAGTCGTTGGCGTTGAAATCCTCGTTGCGCAGGAACCAGTAGCCGGTACCGTGGAAATCCTTGCCGCCCGACTTGCTGATCACCTGGATCACCGCCCCGCCGTTGCCGGCGTACTCGGCCTGGTAACTGTTCAGAATCACCTTGACTTCGCCGATCGCATCGAGCGTGGTGACGCTGGAGAACGTGTTCGGCGATCCCATGTCGTTCGAGACCACGCCGTCCACGGCGATGATGTTGAGCGCGGCGTTGGCGCCGCCGATATTCGGCGACGTCGTGCCGAAGTTGCCGCCCACCGAATCCTGGTCGGCCTGGTATTGCACGCCGGGGATGGTCCGCAGCAGGGAGGTGACCTCGCGTCCGCGCGCTGTCAGGTTGCCGAGCTGCACCTGAGACAGTTCGGCAGAGTGCTCCGTGCTCTCGGTCTGCACAGTGGCGCCCTGCGCCTCCACGCTGACCGTCTCGGATACCGCGCCGATCTGGAGCTGGATATCGCCCTCCGAAACGTGCGCATTCGCCGTCACCACGGTCCCCGAGCGCTGGAAGGACTTGAATCCTTCCTTCTCCACCTTGATGTTGTAGGCGTCCGGCAAAAGAGCCACGAAGCTGAAGAGTCCGGACTCATTCGCCGTGGTGGTGCGAACGTCCCCCGTCTTCTGACTGGTCAGAGTGACCTTGGCGCCCGGCACCACCTGTCCAGATGGATCCGTCACCGTTCCGCTGAGTGACCCGGTCACGGTCATCTGCGCGAACCCCAGAGAGGCCAGCAGCAGCAAAAGCGCCAGGCAAAGCCATGTGCGAGTCGATTGGTTGGTCATTTCGATCCCCCTCCTCCCAAGCATTAGCGCCACAGTTAGCGTTAAAGGTTGATACCACACTTCCGAAAGGGGAGTCAAGAGGGATCGCTTACGGCAGCGTCATCAGCCACACGTCCGCTTCTTCCTTCTGCAGGCCGAAATAGATCGTGCGGTTATCGGCGGAGAGGGAAACCCGATTGAGGGAATTCGGCGCGGGGTCGAGCACTTCCTGCACCGCTTTCGATCGGGCATCCATGAGATACAGCTTGGAACCCTCGACGAAGAGAAGATGGCGCATATCCCGTAACCAGAGCGGGGACCGCCCGGAGATCCTCAGCTTCTCGTATCGTCTGGATTCTACTTCATAGAGGACAATGCGGCCGTTCACGCCGTTGCTGTGTAACAAAAAGCCGGCAATCAAGCGCCCATCGGGGGACCAAGATGTCGCAATCCACTGCGCGTCCGGTTCGCCTACGGATTGCAGAGCTTCCGGAGCCTTTTGACTCCAGGGTTTGTCCGCGTCGCCAATCCAGGCTGTCGTCTTTTGCCCCGAATAGGATGAACTAGAAGCGGCCAAGCGGCTTCCGTTAGGCGACCAAGTTGGATAGGAGCCTCCACCGAAGGAGAGTTGCTGCAAGCCGCTGCCATCCGCGTTAATCGTCCAAATCTGGTAGGATCCGCTCCGATTGGAATAGAACGCAATCTTCTTGCCGTCCGGCGACCAAGTGGGCCACCGTTTCCGGGCCGAATCATCCGTGAGCTGCCTGCGGTCGCTGCCGTCCGCGCGGGTCACGAAAATGTCTTCTTGCTTGCCGCCGGAGCGAATGGCCAACCATTGCCCGTCGGGCGAAACATCCGGCTGGGTCGCCTGAAACGACCCCTGGGTGATCGCTGTCGCTTGCCCGGCAGGCTTGCCCGTGGAGGGATCGAAGCCAACCCTCTGGATTGTATTCGAGGCCACACGTTGGGAATATGCCAGTCGCCGACCGTCGCGAGCGATGCTGAGGTGGACAGTCTCGCTCGAGGACGTTGTGACCGGCTCGGGCTGACCCAGCGCCTTCCCCGACTCTTCCTCGATCGGCACGCGCCATATGTTCGTGACGCCGCCGCGGTCACTAAGGAAGTAGAGGTTTTTGCCGTCGGGGGACCAGATGGGGTTCCAATCTATCGGCACATCGTTGGTTACCGGGATGGGCTCGCCTCCGCGCGCGGGGATCGTCCAGACGTCCCGTTGCCCCCCTTTTTGCGCCCAAAAGGCTATCCGCTGCCCGTGAGGCGACCATTGTGGTTGAACCGCATCGCCGTCGGACTTGGTGATTCGTCTTTTCTCCCCGGTGGACACCTGAACGACCCACAGTTGGCTGTGGGCGGTATTGCGGCTGAGGGGGAAAAGGACACCTTCGTCGGCGCACACGATCTCCTTCCCATCCGGTGACCAGGCCGGGTTATAACCGAAATCAGTCAGGCGCCGCACCGATTCGCCAGTAGCGCCCATCAGGGAGATGCCGCCTGGTCCGCTGGAACGGAAGGCGATCTGTTCGCCGTCAGGAGAAAATGCCGGCTGTGTGCCTTTGGCCAACTGCGTGGCACTCTTCCCTCCGACCCTCTGCGTGTAGATCGCCGGACCTTCGGTGGTTGAGGCCACGTAAAGGAGCGTCTTGCCGTCCGGCGAAAGATTCGGATAATACTCGGGGCCCGGCAGGTCGGTGAGCTGCGTGAACGTTGGGCTCGACAAGGGCGCGGCCGGCCGATTCCATGGGTAGCGTTCCACAAGTCTATCTATTGCGGCCACAACCGCGAAGACGATGGCCGCATTCAGGATCTTGCGGCCCAGCCCTGAACGGGCTGGCGGTGCCGCCGCGACCGCGTGAGACGACCCGCTATCGCGCCGCAAGCGCTGCAAGTCGGCATGCAAGTCCGAGGCGGTCTGGTAGCGCAAGCGGCGGTCTTTCTCCAGAAGCTTGTGGATGAATTCTTCGAGCTTAGCCGGCAAGGCCGGATTCAGCCGGAGAGGCGGCGTGGGCGCGCGATTCATGATCGCTTCAAAGATCACCGCCGCGGTGTTGCCGGTGAAAGCCATTCGTCCCGTAGCCATTTCGTAGAGCACCGCGCCGAGAGAAAACAGGTCGGAGCGCGCATCGAGATCCTGGCCGCGCGTCTGTTCCGGCGACATGTAGGCGACGGTGCCGACCGCCGAGCCGGGACTCGTCAGATCGTCCGCTGTAGCGTCGGCTTGGGCCAGCGGCTGCGCACCGGTTACTTTTGCCAGGCCGAAATCCAAGATCTTGGCTTGCCCGCGCGTGGTCACAAAGAGGTTGGCGGGCTTGATGTCGCGATGCACGATTCCCTTCGAATGCGCTGCATCGAGAGCGTCGCTGATTTGCACGGCCAGGTCGAGCAACGTCTCGGTATCCATCGGCCTTCCCGCAATGCGGTGCTTCAGCGTGCTTCCTTCGAGCAGCTCCATGGCGATGAAGCGCCGGCCTTCAAACTCGTCAATTTCGTGAACCGTGCAGATGTTGGGATGATTCAGCGCCGAAGCGGCGCGCGCTTCACGCTCGAACCTTTCCAGCGCGTGAGGATCGCGGGCCAATTCCTCGGGAAGGAACTTGAGCGCCACGGGCCGTCCCAGGCGGGTATCCTCAGCCTTGAAGACCACACCCATCCCGCCTCCACCCAGTTTCTCCAGGATGCGGTAATGGGAAACGGTCTTCCCCAGCAGGTCCATGCGCGCATTATCTACGAACGGAGGGCGCTTCGGGAGGAACTTTTTGGATGACGCCGCCCGCGCCGGTCAACTTTTCCAGGTCTTCGAGCTTCGACGGCAGGAAGTCGGTGAAATTCTCGACGCCGGTTTCGTTGACGACCACAGCCTTTCTTTAGAAGCTCATGTAAGCGCGCAACTGCACGTTCCGCGGGCTGTTGAACGTATTCGTGATCTGTCCGAAGGTCGAAGACGTCGGATTGGTCGTGGCCATCGGGAAGACGGCATGGTTCAGGAAGTTCAGCGCCAGCAACTGGAAGCCAAACTTCCAGCGCTCTCCGCGGATGGGTACTTCCTTGTTCAAGCTCATGTCCATCACGAAGGTCCTCGGCCCGTACACATAGAGGAAGTTGTTGAAGACTCCGGGCGTGGACGCCGGCGCCAGATAGCTCAGATCGGCTTGGAAGTTCGAGCCGATCTTCGCCGCGCTGACCAGATTGCCCGCCGCGTTGGCGGACACGGTTGTGTTGAGGTCGTGCTGCAATTGGCTGATGGTAACGCCCTGCCCCAGGACCACGCCGGACTGCGTGCCGGTTGTGGTGGACGTGTTGTTCACATTCACCGTATTCCGGCCGCCGTTTACCTGTTGCACCAGCCCCGAGGTGATCCGGTAGAGGCCGCCGACGCTCCAACCGCCTACGATGCGATCGAGCAGGCGATTTTGTACGTTGAGCAGCCGGTTCCTTCCGACGGGCAGGTCGTACGTAAAGTAAGTCTGGAACGATTGTCGGATGTCGAAAGGCGTAGGACCGTAGTCGAGGTGCTGGTTGCGGAGCGTGTGGACTTGCGTGGTTCCAGTCTGGCCCCCGCTGTTGTACAGATTGCTCAGCGTGTGGCTCCAGGTATAGTTCACGCGGAAAGTGAGGCCCCAGGTCGGGATCAGCTTGCGGATTTCAAGCTGCATCCCGTTGTAGTTCGAGTTGTCGTTGTCGTCCTGATACGTAAGTCCGGTGACAAACGGGTTGGGGCGGAAGAAATTGATCGGGAAGGGCCCCGGCGCGTTATAGCCGTTCGTCGCGCATGGACCAAAGTTATTCCCGACCATCCGGCAATACGTAGAGATGGTTCCGGCGAGCGAGCTGGCCAGCGTTCCGGCCACGCCCTGCTGCAGGTTCGTGACGTAAGTGCTGTTGCCGTATCCGCTGCTCGCCGCCAGCGCGGCCTGCGAGCCGCGCGCGCCAAATGCCGCGTCGAAGATCGGCAGCGCGGCCTGGCCGACGAGTCCATTGTTGGCAAAGCTGTTCCCGCGGCCGTTCGCGATATTGATTGCGA
The DNA here is from genome assembly GCA_964601345.1 of uncultured Acidobacteriota bacterium. Classification (GTDB taxonomy): domain Bacteria; phylum Acidobacteriota; class Terriglobia; order JAJPHL01; family JAJPHL01; genus CAZRND01. Next base: position 6,520 of record CAZRND010000105.1, read on the forward strand.
GGTTGGCCTGCGCCTGGACGAACTGCTGCAGGAAGCCGTTCTCGAAAATGTTGGTCTCCTGCATGTTGTAGGTGTGCCAGAGGTGCGTGGCCTTGTTGCCGATGTAGCGCCCTTCCACCACAAAGTTCTTGCCCAGCTCGCGCTGGATGCCGAAGCTCCAGTTCTGCACGTAGGGTGAGCGCAGCTCGGGATTGATGTAGCTCAGTCCGCTGCTGAAGGTCGACAGCGACTGCGGGAACGACGAAGTAAACGCGGCCGGCGTGCTCGTGATCGCCGGAACACCCGGCGTGGCCAAGCCCAGTCCATAGGCAAAGGTCGACGCGCCCGCCGCGCTGCTGGCTTGCAGCGTTCCCGACTGCGTGGTTCCGGGATTGTTCGACAGGAGGTTCGAGATGGCGTTCAGTCCCTCGTTGTAATGCTGGATCGAGTAGCTGCCGCGAATGACCGTCCTCTTCCCGCCCAGGAGACGGCCGAGGAATCCGTCGTGCCGGTCCGGGTTAAAGGCGAATCCGAAGTTCGGCGAAGCGTTGCGGAAGTCGCGCCGGTAAGGATCGGTGGTGACCACAAACGCCGGATTCTGATTTCCACCGAGCGAGCCGGGCTGGAACGGGCCCGTGGAAGGGCCGAAGAAGCTGGCCGGATCGGGCTGCGTGTCGATGCCGTTAGTGTTGTGAATCGCGCCATCGAACTCCCAGCGCAGGCCGTAGTTCAGAGTCAGTTGCGGCGACCACCGGAAGGAATCCTGGAAGTAGAGGGCGCCGGTGGTGAAGGCGAAGCGCTGCGTCACCGGATCGTACTGGCTGTACTTCTTCGTGTTCTCGTTGATGTTGGTCGAGACGCTGACGCTGCTGAGGCGCCCGGTAAGAAGCGCGTAGAGATTTTGCGCGTTGGTCAGGTCGCCGTTCGACGTGCTGATGGCCGGCAGCGCGTTTTGAATCGCCGTGGCCGCCGGATCGCCTGCCGCCAGCCCGAGGTTGAAGGTCGGCACGCCCGCCGATCCATAGGATGTCTCGTAAAAGCTGGTATGCAGAATCTTGCCGCCGATCGTAAATCGGTGCCGTCCCCGGACCCAGTTCAGATTGTCGGTGAGGTCCGGGATGACCGGGTTGTTGCGGATGAACGGAGTGAAGCCGGCGCCGGGGATGGGATTGGCCAGAGTCGTTCCGTTGAACTGCGGCAGGACGACCACGCGATTCCCCTGCGGCGCCCACTGATGCGGGTCCGACCCCTGGTAAAAGTACTCGCCGTTGCTCTGCACGCCGACGGTGAAGTTGTTCATCATGTGCGGCGTGATCGCCCAATCGAGGTTATTCGCTGCCGTGTAGGTCGTGATCTTGTACCCGTTGGGCCACGTATTCGGCGAACCGGGATAAGGCGGCTGGGAACCGGTAATGTTTTGATAGCGCAAGTTCCATGACGCGTGCCAGGTGATCTTGTCGGAGATCTGGTAATCGACGCGCGCCGTCGGGTAGAGAGTGAGTGTCTTGGTCGTTTGGTTCCAGAACATCGTCTGCGAAAACGGCTTCCCGGAAATCGGCAGGAAATTCGAAGCCGACGACTGGCTGCTGTTGACCTGGCTCAAGATGCCGGCGACGGTCGGATCGATGGCGTTGGGGAGACCCGCCGCGCTGGCCGCTTGCAGCAAGTTCACCGTCTGCGACTGTCCGTCGGTGCGGATGTACGTGAACTTTCCCGCTTGCGCGTCGGGAGTGAGGATGGTGGTGCTTTGGCTCGTGCTTCCGGGCTGGGGAAGGGCTTCGAAATTCACGAAGAAGAACAGGCGATTCCTCAGGTAAGGAATGAACGGGACCAGTTTTCCGCCGAAGTTTCCGCCGAAGTTGTTATTCCGAACCTTGGCGATGGGGAGGCCTCGCAGATTGCTGAAGTAGCGGTTGGCGTTGAGGTCTTCGTTCTGAAATTGCTCGAAGATCTTGCCGTGATAAACGTCGGTGCCGCGCTTGGTGGTGAACTGCACCTGCATCGATCCCTCGCCGCCGGCATCCGCGCCCGATCCCGCGGTGGTGACGGTGATCTCGTCGACAGCGTCGAGGCGGCTGGGCGCGAACTCGAAGAAGCTGGTGCCGCCGGTCTTGAAGCGTTGGGAGTTGTTGTTCACGCCATCCACGGAGATGTTCAACGAAGCGTTCGGCAGTCCATTGAACGTGCTGGTGCGCCCGGTATCGATCGATTGCGAGCCGGGCATGAGCAGCGCGAAGTTCAGGACGTCGCGTCCGGAGAAGGGCAGCTCCTGGATGTAGGTGGTGGTGACAGTGGTCGAGACCTGGTTCGACGTGGTTTCGAGCGCCGTGGCCGCGCCGGTCACTTCCACGGTTTCGCTCAGCGTCCCGACCTTGACCTCCACCGCGACGTCGATCACGCGGCCGGTGAGCACGTTGATGCCGTCGTACTTGGCGGTCTGGAATCCCTGCGCCGTGACAGTCAGTTGATAGGAGCCCGGCTGCAGGCTGAGCAGCACGAACACGCCGTCCGCCGAGGAGGCCGCGGTCTTCTCGACGCCTGTGGCGGCGTCCTTGGCCTTGACCGAGGCGCCGGGCACGATCGCGCCCGAGGGATCGCGCACTACGCCGCGAATCTCGCCCGTGGTGCTGCCTTGTGCGAACGCCAGCGTGGCGCAAAGAGTGATCAGAATGGTTGCTCTCGACATGGTCCCAACCCTCCCACAGTGAGTGTAAGCGCTTACCGTTACTGCAAAGATAGCAGAACCAGGCCAGGAAGTTCAAGCAATAACTGTTCCACTGGCATCCAACACAAAGGCGCTCGTTGGCGGGAGAAACCTAAAAGCGCAAGTACGCGCGCAACTGTACTTCCCGGGCGCCCACTTGCACGCCGCTGATCTGACCGAAACTCGTCGAAGTCAGAGTCGTGGTGGGCGCATTGAAGATCGGATGATTGAACAGATTGAGGAACTCACCCTGCAACTGGAACCGCCACCGCTCGCGCACGCGAATCTCCTTGCTCAGCGACATATCCACGCTGACAAAGCGCGGCCCGTAGAGATACACGAATTGTCCGTATTGCCCCGCCGTGCTCGGCAACCCCAGGTACTGCGGATTGGCGCGGCCATCGGAGCCGATGAGAGAAGGATCGGCGCCCAGGATGGTTTGTCCTTTCGGATTGGGACTGATCCTGCGAATCATGTCCTGCAACTGGTCCACGCTGATTCCATTCAGAAGGATTCCGGAATCCGCATGATTGTTGATGGTGCGTTGGCTGCTGCCGCCCGTTCCCGAGATCAACCGGGGCAAGACCCGGCCCGACGTCCATTGCCCGATACCGCCCACGGTCCATCCGCCGATGAGGCGGTCCAGCAGGCCGTTGTTCACCGCAAATTTGCGCCCTTTACCGAAGGGCAACTCATACGTGCCGTACAGCCGGAAGATGTGGCGCGTGTCGAATTGGCTGGGACCGTAGTCCAGGCGGCGATTGCGGAGCGTCGCGTAATCGGTCGCCAGCGTCTCGGTGACGCCGTAGTCGCCGAGCGAATGCGACCAGGTGTAATTCCCCTGCAGCGTCAGGCCGTGATTGAGCCGGCGGCGCAACTCCACCTGTAGGGCGTGGTACGACCCGTAGGAGTTGTCGTCCGTCATGCTGAGCTCGCCATAGTAAGGATTGGGCTTGAAGAAGTTGATGGGATAGGGACCGGCGGCGTTGTATCCGAGGTCGGCGCACGGACTGAAATTGTTTCCCACCATCCGGCAGAAGTAGCCGGCGTTGGCGCGCGTCGCGCCCGAGAGCGTTTGCGCCAGCGTGGCCACGTTGCCTAAGTCGAGGTTGCTGAGAAAGGCGCTGCTCGTCCAGCTCGATCCCGCGGCGAGAGCGGGCTGACCGCCGCGCGCGCCGAACGCGGCCTCGAAAATGGGCAGCGCCGTTTGTCCGGCACGGTTGAGATTCTGGAAGCTGTTCAGGCCCGCGGCCTGATTGATCTTGCGGTTGTTCTGCGCGTTGCGGAACTCCTGCAGGAAGCCGTTCTCGAAGACATTCACTTCCTGCGTGTTGTAGAGATGCCACTTGTGCGTGACTTTGTTTCCGGCGTACCGCACTTCGAGGACCGTGTCCTTGGCCACTTCGCGCTGCACGCTCAGCGTCCAATTCTGGACGTAGGGATTCCGCAACGTGGGCAGGTTGCCCGCGCCGTTGAATACGCCCGCCGTCGTTCCCACGTTGTAGTTGTTGAAGGCAAAGATATTCGCTTGGAAGGGAGGCCGGAACGCCGGCGGCGAGACGATCGTTGTGGGCTCGGGCGATTGCAGCGTCAAGCCGCCGGGCGTGAATTCCGTCCCCGGCGCGGCGGCCACCGACTGCCAGTTGCCGGCGTTGGTATTCACCCAGTAATCCACGTTCAAGCCTTCGTCGAAAAAGTTGACGGCATAGCTGCCCCGCACCACGGACTTGCCGTGTCCCAGCAGTTTGCCGAGCGCTCCCCCGTCGAATTTCGGATTCCAGGCGAAGCCGAAATTCGGCGCCGGATTCACGCGGTCCGGCGCGTAGGTGACGGAACGCTGCGTAATGGTGGGAACCTTCTTCGGATCGAGCACGCCCGGCTGGAAGAGCGCGGCGGAGGGCGAATACAAATCCTCGAACGCCGGCGACATGAAGGTGTTGTTCGTGTTGGTCATCACGCCGGTGAACTCCCAGCGCAATCCGTAGTTGAGCGTGAGCTGGGGATGGATGCGGAAGGAATCCTGAAAGAAGAGTCCCCAAGAGGTGTAGCTCTCGCGATAGACCAGCGGAGCGTACTTCTCATACTCGCGCGTCTTCTCGTTGATATTCCGAAATCCCTGGATATTGCTGATGCGCGCGGTCAGCGTCGAATAGAGCTGCTTGGCGGTGGCCTCGTCCTGAGTGCGCAATCCGGGGATGTTGCCGGCGGCGATCACGGAATTCGCGGGATCGAGCGAGGCCATGCCGAGGGTATTATTCAGGACGCCCGAGAACTGGTAGAAATCGCTCTCGTAGAAACGCGAATGCACGCGGCCGCCGCCGAACTTGAGATTGTGCCGGCCGCGCACCCAGTCGAGGTGATCCGAAACCGAGAACGTGGGATTGGTGCGGATCAGCGGCGTGGCGCTGGGAATGAAGTTTCCGATGCCGCTGCCATAGGTGACGATGCGGTCGCCTTGCGACTTCCATTGGTAGACGGAGTTGCGAATGTTGTTGGCCGAGACGCTGCCCTGAATTCCATAGCTGAAGGAATTGAGAATGTTGGGACGGACCGTGTAGTCCGCGCCGCTGGACCACGAATAGCGCGTCGCCTTGAACTCGCCGCTGTTCAGGCCCAGGCCGGGATAGGCCGGGCCGTTGCCGTTCTGATGTTCGTGCCGCAGGTTCCACGCCGTGCGCAGAGCCAGGCGGTCCGTCGCCTGGTAATCGAGCCGCGCGGTGGGGAAGTAGTTGCGCTGCCCATTGTCCTGCGACCAGACGATGCTCTGCTGGTAGAGGTTGCTGGCGGAGGGCAACACGGTCCCGTTATTCAACGTCCCATTGATCGCGGTGATGGCCGCGGAGACGGTGGGATCAATGGTTCGCGGATAATTTCCGGCGCCCGCGATCGTCAGAAGGTTCGCGGTCTGCTGCTGTCCATTCGTTCCCACGAAGCGGAAGACGCCGCTCTGCGCCTCGGAAGTGAGCATCGTGGCGCTGCGGTTGGTGGTGGAGGGACGCGGGGCGTCCTCGTAATTGACGAAGAAAAACAGCTTGTTCTTGAGGGCCGGCACGAACGGGATCTTCAGGGGCCCGCCGAAGTTGCCGCCGAAATCGTTCAGGCGGAGCTTGGGTTTGGCCAGCCCTTGCAGGTTGTTGAAGAACGAATTCGCATTGAGAGCGTCGTTTTCGAATTGCTCGAACAGGCTGCCGTGATATTTGCTGGTGCCGCGCTTGGTGGTGAGAAATACGTTCATCGCGCCGCCCGCGGCGGAGTCCGCGCCGCTGCCGGTCGAGACGACCGTGACTTCTTCCATAGCGTCCAGCCGCACCGGCGACAACGTGGAGAAACCCTGCCCGCCGCTGCGGTAGCGCGAGTCGTTGATGTTGGTGCCGTCCACGCTGATGTTGAGCGAGGCCATCGGCAGATTGTTCACCGTCGTTGTGTTTGCTCCGTTGGCCGCGCCGGGAGTGAGCCGCGCGAAGTCCAGCGTGTTGCGCCCCGCAAGCGGCAGGTCGGCCACGTAGTCGTTGCGAATCGTCGTCGCCACTTGGTTCGCGGTGGTCTGCAGAATCTCCGCTTGGGCCTGCACTTCCACCGTCTGGGCCAGCGCGCCGACCTTCAGGTTCACGGTCAGGTCGGTGGTCCGCCCGGTCTCGACCACGATTCCCGAGTACGCCGCGGTCTGGAATCCCGGCGCTTGTACCGTCACCTCATACGTTCCCGGCAGCAGGTTCAGAAGCGTGAACGAGCCGTCCGCGCCGGAACTGGTGTTCTTGACGATGCCGGTGGCGAGATCTTTGGCGGCAATGCTCGCTTTGGGTACGACAGTGCCGCTGGGGTCGAGAACAGAGCCTTGAATGTCGCCCGTGGAACGCTGGGCGAATGAGGCCGATACAGTAAGAGCGATGACGAAAGCGAGAAACACCAAGCGCATGCAACCTCCTTGTAATCGCTTACAACGCGATGCACGCGAGCATAGGACCGCCGGCACGGGAAGTCAAGGCGCGTTATTTGACCATGGTCAAATAACCTGATAGGATTCTGGTATGCAAACGGTCAGCGTCTCCGATTTCAAGGCCAGATGTCTGGCGATCCTGAGCAGAGTGGACGCCACGAAGCAGCCTGTGATGATCACCAAGAGGGGCCGGCCGATCGCCCAGATCATTCCCCCGAAGGCCGGCGCGCCGCCGAAGCGCGTGCTCGGTCAGATGAAGGGCACGGGCAAGATCGTGGGCGACATCGTTTCTCCCGATCCTGAACTGGCGAAACTCTGGTATGCGAAATACTCGTGAGGCTGCTCCTTGACACGCATATCTGGATTTGGGCCGAGTTAGAGCCGGCTCGCATCAGTCCCGCGGTCAGCGCGGTCCTCCAGGATGCCCGCAACGAGTTGTGGCTATCTCCGATCAGCCCTTGGGAATTGATTTACCTGTATGAACGAAAGCGGGTGCGCTTGGATCGAGACGCGCAGCTTTGGGCGCGAGAAATCATCCAGAGCGCGCGATACCGCGAGGCCCCGATCACTCACGAAGTCGCCCTAATGAGCCACACCATGCGCCTGCCGCAACGCGATCCAGCGGACCGCATCCTGGCTGCGACGTCGCTGATCTACGGACTTACTCTGGTCACGGTCGACGAGCACTTGCTGGCTTGCCCTGGGCTTTCCACTCTTCCAATTCGCTAAACGTGCACCGTCTTCTTTGTGCCGCGCAGGAATGCCTGCGACTCTTCGCCGCGGGTGCCGGCCAGGCGCTCGGGACGGTGCTGATAGGCCGCGCCGATAAACGCCTTGAAGAGCGGGTGCGGATCGAGCGGTTTCGATTTGAACTCGGGATGGAACTGGCAACCGAGGAACCAGGGATGTCCCGGGATTTCGCAAATCTCGACGTACGTCTGATCCGGAGTCGAGCCTGAGATGACGAGTCCGGATGAGACTAGTTGCTCCTCATACTCGCGATTAAATTCGTAACGGTGGCGGTGGCGCTCGGAAATCTCGAGTTTCCCGTAAGCCTGATGCGCCAGGCTGTCCGGCTTGAGCCGGCACTCCCACGCCCCGAGCCGCATCGTGCCGCCTAGATCGTCGACGCCGCGCAGCTCGCGCAACTTATAGATGACGCGATGGGCCGTGGACGGATCGAACTCGCTCGAGTCCGCTCCCTCGAGGCCACAGACGTTGCGGGCGTACTCGATGACCGCGCACTGCATCCCCAGACAGATGCCGAAATACGGGACGCCGCGCGTCCGCGCAAACTGAATCGCGTTGATCATACCGGCGATTCCCCGCTTGCCGAATCCGCCCCGCCCCAGGATGCTGTCGTAGCCTTCGAGCTGCCGCTCCCAGCCGGGACCGGCGACGCCCTCCGCTTCGATCCAGTGCAGGCGAGGGCTGAGCTGGTGCGCGGAGGCCGCGTGCACGAGCGCCTCCTTCAGGCTCTTGTACGACTCTTCGAACTCGACGTACTTGCCGACGATGGCTACGGAAACCTCGTCGCGCGGGTGGCTCATCCGGTGCAGTAGGTCCTCCCACGGCTGCATGTTGCGCGGCGCGCTGGCGTCCAGGCGCAGGTAGCGCACCACGATGTCGTCGAGCCCCTCCTGCGAGTAGACCATCGGCACTTCGTAGATCGAAGCTACGTCCTTGGCGGTGATCACGGCCTCTTCCGCCACGTTGCAAAAGAGCGCGATCTTCGACTTCATTTCTTTCGAGAGATAGCGGTCGGTGCGGCAGAGCAGTACGTCGGGCTGGATTCCGATTTGCAGCAGTTCCTTCACGCTGTGCTGCGTCGGCTTGGTCTTGAGCTCTCCGGCGGTCGGGATGTAGGGGACCAACGTCAGGTGGATGAAGAGCGTGTTCTCGCGCCCGAGTTCCTGGCGCATCTGCCGGATCGCTTCGAGGAAGGGCAGCGACTCGATGTCTCCCACCGTGCCGCCGATCTCGACGATGGCCACGTCCACTTCGGCGCTCACCTTTTTGATCGCCGCCTTGATT
>CAZRND010000106.1:0-15151 GCA_964601345.1 uncultured Acidobacteriota bacterium
TGCCGAGCGAGTCCGGAATGTTGTTCATACGCCGGTAATAGATGGAGCGGTCGTTGTTCCAGGAGTGGAAGACGGCGTCGCGGGCCATCTCCAGTTGTTTGCGCGGATCTTGCGGAAAGGGCTTTCCGGTTTTCTTCTGCACCAGCTTTTTGTACTCGGCGACGACTGCTTCGAGGTGCGCGGCAGTCAGGTCCGTATCGAGCTTGGCCTTGGCTTTTTTCTTCGCGCCTTCGAAGATGTGGTCGAATTCGTCCTTGGGAATCTCCAGCACTACGTTGCCGAACATTTGGATGAAGCGGCGGTAGCTGTCTTGCGCGAAGCGCGCGTTGCCGGACTTGCGGGCAATGGCCGCGGCGCTCTTGTCATTCATGCCCAGGTTGAGGATGGTGTCCATCATGCCCGGCATCGAGAATTTCGCGCCCGAGCGGACGCTCACCAGCAGCGGATCGTTGGCGTCGCCGAGCATCTTGCCCTGCAACTGTTCGAGGCGCAGGAGGGCCGCCGTCATCTGCGGATCGACGGCGTCGGGCACTTTGTTTCCGATTTCAAAGTACTCGCGGCAGGCGCGGGTGGAGATGGTGAAGCCGGGCGGAACCGGCAGACCGGCATTGGTCATCTCCGCGAGGCCGGCGCCCTTGCCGCCGAGCTCCTCTTTCATGGTTCCGTGGCCGTCGGCCTTGCCGCCGCCGAAAAAATAGACGTATTGATTGCTCATTCCCTGTTTTCCTTTTCTTTAGTAGTTACGATTTCAGAAAAATCCGCGACGCGCGTGAACTCGCGCAGCAGCCATGCCAAGAACATCAAACGATTCTCACGGACACGCTGGTCCTTGTCCATCACCATAACTTCTTTGAAATAAGTATCCACAAAAGGCCGCAGCGTGGCTGTGCGCCTCATCACGTCTTCAGGATCGGGTCCGGCTTCAGAGATCACCTTCTGGGCAGCCTTCTCTAGGTCCTTCTCGGCCCCGTCTTCCAGCAGGGATGAGTCGTGATGGCCCTGAAACTTCAGTGCGCCGCCGGCTTGAGTCAGGATGTTGTTGACGCGCTTAAACGCGGCGCAGACTGGTTCGAAGTCTGGAGTCGGCCGGACATTCGCGATCGCTTCGCAACAGCTTTTCGCTGTCACGATGTCCCATTGAACCGCGAGGACTGCGTTGACCTCGTCGTAAGCGAAGCCCTTAACGTCACGCAGGTAGTAGCGCAGCCGATCCTTTAGGAAGTCCGTCAACTCCCTGGTAAGTTCAAGATCACCATAGGGGAAGCCATACCCGTCTTCCGCGACTATTCTGATAATCCCTTGGGCCGCCCGTCGAAGAGCGAATGGATCTCCAGACCCTTTGGGCACCAGTCCAAGTCCAAAGAAGCCCTTGAGGGTATCCAGCTTGTCAGCCACTGAGAGGACCGCGCCCTCCGGAGTTCGCGGCAAACGATCCTCCATGCTCTCCGGCTTGTAGTGATCTTCAATGGCCTTTCCAACATCCGGCGACTCATTCTGCACGTGGGCATAGATGCCGCCGACGACACCTTGAAGTTCGGTAAACTCCTTCACGAGTTCTGTTGTGAGGTCACACTTTGCAAGCTCGGCAGCGCGCACTGCAATTGTCGCGTCCGCCCCGAACGGGGAGGCTAGCTTGCGAACGATATCGACCACGCGCTTGGTCTTCTCCGCATAGCTTCCGAGCTTCGCTTGAAATGTCACCTTCTCGAGCATCGGACCGCGATCGCGCAGCGGGATCTTCTGATCCGTGTCCCAGAAGAATCGCGCGTCATTGAAGCGCGCTCGTAGGACGCGCTCATTCCCGTGCCGGACAATGCCTGTCGAGTCGATACTGCGATTCATTACAAAAACGAAATGGGGCGCCAGTTGACCGTTAGCGGCCTCCACAGCGAGATATTTCTGATGGTGCTCCATCACCGTCACGAGGACTTCTTCTGGTAACGTCAAATACGTAGGATAAAAGCTTCCCAGCGCGGCGGTAGGAAACTCGGTCAAGTAAACGAGCGTTTCGACCAACCCCGGATTAGGACGCAGCTTGCATCCCGACGGCAGCAATTGCGTCGCCTCGCGCAGGATTTTCTCGCGGCGCTCGGCGGCGTCGAGGATGACTCCGTTGTCGCGGATCACTTCGCGATACTTTGCGAAGTTCGTTACCGGAAGCCGCGTAGTGCCCAGGGTCCGATGCCCGAAGGTGCAATCGCCTGACTCGACGTCCGCCACTCTGAACCGTACGATCCGCCCGCCAAACAGCGCGACGAGCGACCGGATCGGCCGGATGAACTGCGTTCCGCCTTTTCCGGTCCAGTACATTGTCTTCGGCCAATGGATGGCGAGAATCGCCTCGGGCAAAAGCGTTTCCAACAGCCGCATCGTCTCTTGCCCCGGCTCCTCCTTTTGAAAGGCCCAGTATTCGCCCTTGGGAGTCTCGATGCGCTGCAGCTTCTCGACGCTCACGCCCATTTTCTTTGCGAATCCCTCTGCGGCTTTCGCGGGACCTTTCACCGGCGGTCCGGTCAGCAATTCCGTACGGTCCGGCTGTTGCAGCGGCAGTTCGTGCACCAGCGCCACCAGCCTTCGCGGCGTAGCGTAGGTTTGCACTTGCGCATCGCCGAGTCCCTTGGAAAGCGCAGTGCGAAGATCGAGGAGCGCCGGCTCGATCATCCAGGCGGGGATTTCTTCGACGCCGATTTCGAGAAAAAACTCCGCCGTCATGCTTCGACCTCAGGCGGAGGATTCCACGCCGCGGCGGTGGCCACGGCCAGATTCCGCACGCGCCCAATGATGCCGACGCGCTCGGTCACGCTGATCGCTCCGCGGGCGTCGAGCAAATTAAACAGGTGCGAGCACTTCAGCACCAGGTCGTGCGCGGGCAACACCGGCGGATCTTTCTCGGCCAGCAGCCGCTTGACCTCCGTCTCGCAGAGCCGGAATTGCTCCCACAGGCTGTTCACGTCGGCCTTGTCGAAGTTGTAGATCGAAAACTGGCGCTCATCCTGAAATCGGACGTCTCCATATGTGAAATCCTTGTTCCAGGCGATGTCGTAGACGCTGTCTTTATCCTGCAGGAAGGCGCAGATCCGCTCCAGACCGTAGGTCAGCTCGGCCGGCACGGACTCGAGGTCCTGTCCGCCGCACTGCTGGAAATATGTGAATTGCGAAATCTCCATGCCGTCGAGCATCACCTGCCAGCCGATGCCCCAGGCGCCGAGCGTGGGCGATTCCCAGTTGTCTTCCTCGAATTTCAGATCGTGATCGTGCAGGTTGATACCGATTCGCTCGAGGCTCTTCAGATAAAGGTCCTGCACATCGGCGGGCGCGGGTTTGAGGATCACCTGCATCTGGTAATGCTTGAAGAGCCGGTGCGGATTTTCACCGTAGCGTCCGTCGGCGGGACGGCGGCTTGGCTGCACGTAGGCCACGCGATAGGGCTTCGGCCCGAGCACTCGCAGGAACGTTTCCGCGCACATGGTGCCCGCGCCGACCTCCACGTCGCAAGCCTGCTGGATGACACACCCCTGCTCCGACCAATATTTCTGCAACTCGAAGATCAAGTCTTGAAAGCTGAGAGGCATTTTCCTAATCCAGCGTATCGAGCGCCTGGCGCGTGGTCAGGCGGCGTTCCACGTGATTTTCAATCTGCCGGCTCAAGAAGCCCCGCAGGTCGCGCGCCGTTTCCCGCGTCCACGCTCGCGGCGCGAGAGCATTCAGCGGACGGGCTAGCATTTCCGCGGCCAGCGTCCGCGACTCCTCGCCGACTTCCTTCGCCGACGCGAGCGCCGGGAGAAATCCGCCGAGCCGCACGGTCCAGAGATCGAAGTACGTCAGCGGACCCCAAATCTCGCCGGTACGTTGAACCTCGCCGAGCACCAGCAGCAGCAGCCGGAAAAACGCGTCGTTCTTCTCGCCCGCGGGCTGCAACTGCTCGGTCACTTCGGCGACGTAGGCCAGCGCCACGCCCGCGGCGTAATCTTTCTGCACATCGAAATACGACTGGATGAGCTCGCAGTTGTCGATGGACAGCAGCTCCGACGATTCCTTTTCAAAGCACCACAGGCGCACATGCGAGAGCGGCTCGAGCGACGCGCCGTAACGGCTCTTCGGTTTCCGCGCCCCGCGCGCCACGCCCCGCGCCTTGCCCATGTTCCGCGAAAAAAAGCTGACGATCTTGTCGGCTTCCTTCAACGGATAGGTGCGCAGCACAATCGCTTCCGTCTGAACGCGTGGCAAACTATCTAAAATATCACCGACAACTGCGGCGGGGCAACGGCGTTCTTGGGCCAAACAGGCTATAATGAAAGGGTCATGGCAACGATCTCAATTGAGGAAGCGCAGGCAAAGCTCCCGAAGTTAATTCACGATCTGCCTCCCGGCGAGGAACTCGTCATCACGGAAGGAAATCTCGCCGTTGCCAAGCTGATCTCCGCTCAGCCAGGAGCTTCTCTGAAGCTGGGGGGCCTGCGGGGGTCAGTCACCCACATCGCCGACGATTTTGACGCACCCCTAGAGGACTTCAAAGAGTATACGAAGTGAGGGGCATCCTCGACACCCACGCTCTGATCTGGGCCGTGGACGATCCGGAGCGCCTCAGCACGGCATCTCGCGTCTTTATCGCCGACTCCGACAGTGATCGATTGCTGAGCGCGGGGTCAGTTTGGGAACTCGGCATCAAGATCGGGTTGGGCAAGCTCAGGCTGTCTCTTCCGTTTCTAGCGTGGATGAACCAAGCGGTTACGGATCTTCGCCTCACGATCCTCCCGATAACTATCGCGTGCGCGGAATTGCAGTCGACGCTCGAGTTCCATCATCACGATCCGTTTGACCGGTTGCTCGTTGCACACTCGCGAATCGAGGAAGCGGCGGTGATCAGTTCGGATGCGATCTTCGACCGATACGCAGTGTCCAGAATCTGGTGAAGGATCTCCCACTGGTCACATTATTCCGTGAGTGTTTGTGGACTCTCGCAGCGCGGAGATCGCCGGTTTCCAGCGTGATGGTAGGCGACGCCCCGGCAGGAGTGAGAAATAAATGGAGCCGGGCGCTCTGACCCCGCCGATTTCCCGCCGATTTCATTAGATTCTACCAGTTCTCCAGTAACTAAAGTAGAGACTCGCTAGAGCTAGGTAAAGCGCAACCACTAATGCACCGTCGAGAAGGAGGCCTCCGCGCTGAGCCCGATCCTTCTTTGCCCGCAGCGCCACAACGAGAGCAAGAGCAGGTACCACAATGAATGTGTTTAGCTGGAACCATCCTCCCGCCAAGAGTTGAGCATACATGCAAGACTCGTGCACACGAACACCGATAGAGGCCAAAGCGGCTCTAACTACATCGCAACCGGCACTCGAGAAATAGAGAAAGGGGATCGCGACAAAAAGAACGCTCCCGCAAGAGATACGCAACAGCCAGCGCACCATGGTGCTTCGTCCCAAAATCCGAACCTCCGTTAAGGTCGCCTGAACTGGCGTCCTTATTTGTTCAGCTTACTTATACAATTGTCCTCAATGAGCTGCGTGTCTTTGTCCTGCCGCGCCTTGGTCCAATCATAATTGACGAACTCCTGGTTTCGGAACCCGAGCAGGTAAGTTGCGTGTCCTAGTTCGTGAAGAAGTGTCGCCGCATTTTCCATGTCGGAGCTGGCGTTCCAACCTTCATTCCGAGAATTGTCGATCGTAATCTTCACACTGGGGGAATTCGTAAAGGGTAGGTACTGTGAAAGGCCTCCGTCGGTCACAGCCCATCCCTCTTTCACCGCACCAAAAGCAATGCTCCCTTGGTCGCCGTTTGCGAACAATGAGACTAGGGTCGAGCGGGCGGTCCGCCCAGACACTGTATCTTGTCCGAAGACCTTCTGACAGTCGCCATTTGCAAGCGCGTCCAGCGCAATCCTGTAGGCAGCGGGTAGCCTGTCGCGATCTCGCCCGGTGGAGTCCCGCCCGTGCAAATCGGCTTGGTCTTTCGCCATTTGTTTTGGAGTCTGAATCGCGCTTTGTCGAGATCCAAAAAGCCCAATTCCAAGGAGCCCGGTAAGATCTGGTTCCTTGCCGTCCCCGCCGCTAGGATGGGTGACGCAGGTCGTCTGACCGAAGACGGTTGTACAGACTTGGTAATCCAGGCCTTCCGGATCCGCGTTATTGACGGGGTCGTTTCCAGCGTAGGCGAACCGGTTTAGCGACGTGGGATCATCGAACCTCATGCTCCCGTCCTTCGGGTCCGTCGTGAGAAATCTCGCAATACCGCTCGCGAAGTATCGATTCACTGCATAGTCCAACCCCGTATCCTGATCGCGGTAGAGATCCGCAAACTTGTATTTGTCACTGTTGGTGCTGGTGACTTCTTCGCCGTAGGGATAGTAGTGCTTCCAGCCCGTGCCCGGGATAAAGCGGACGCTGCCCGTGCGGTCCGTGTACTGGCCGATGCGCTGGCCTGCGAAGTATTGCTGCTTGCTAGTGACTCCGGTGCCGCCGCCGAGTTCTCCAAGGAGCCTGCCGCCCATGTCGTAAAAATAGACATGCGTGTATCCATTCGACGGCGTGCGCTCGATGCGCCGGCCGAAGGCGTCGTACTTGAAGGTAGTCGTGTTCGCCGTATAGCTCTGGTAGATCGTGCTGACGCGATTGAAGACGTCATAGCTCAGCGTGTCAAGGTAGGGCGACGGTGCCGTCGGGTCCGGCATCTGCGTCAAGTTGCCGTTTGCGTCATACGTATATGGGGATGTCGTAATCCGATTCGTCGAGGAACTGTAAGAGAGACTCATCGAAGGCGCGCCGCCCGTGCCTGTCTGCGTCGTGCGATTTCCAAAATCGTCATACGCCCATGCCAGGCTCCAACTGCTCGCCTTGGACGCCGAAACAAGCCGGTTCAGTTGGTCGTAGCCGTATGCGGTCGAGACCGCCGTCCCGCCACTGAACGATTCCGCCACGCTCGATGCGCGTCCGTCGTTCTGGTAGCTGTAATTCAGGTCGAAAGCCACGTTCGCGATGGACGCGCTCCAGGCATGGATGTTGGTCACGCGGCCCATCAGATCGTAGGCCCGGGACAGGTAGTCAGACGTATCCTGCCACGCGGTGATCTGTCCCGCTGCATTGTAGGTCGCTCCCTGCGCCTGTGTGACCCAAATCTCGTTGCCGTTGCCGTCGTAGGAAGTTGTATCCCAGGTCTTGAGCGTCAGCGGTTGGCCAAGAACGTTGTACGTGAAATCGTTGTAGTCGCCCGGCTGTGCGCTCGAAGGGACCCCCAATCCCCCCGGATACCGCATCCTCGTAATGCGGCTGTCCCAATCGTAAATGTACTGCGCCTGCGCAACGAGCGGATAGGAGCCTTGCATCTGGGGCGTCTCGAGCGTTTGCTGAGTGGCGCGCCCGCCGATGTCATAGGCGTAGTGCCAAGTGTAGCCGTCGTTCGACGCCGAGGTCATTTTCCCTACGGCGTAAGACGTGTTGAAGTTCGAATTGGGTTCCGTGTCGTAAGTGAACTTGGTCTTCACCGTTCCGAGCGGAGACTCGACCGTCAGCAGCCGGTGGTTCGAGTCGTAGGTGTAGTAAAGCGTTTGGTTCTTGGCGTCGGTCTTCGAATACAAAGATCCGTCGGTGTTGTAGCTGTAGGTGACCGTGCCGTTCTCGGGGTTCGTGGCGGAGGTCAACTGCCCGGCGCTGTTGTAGACCCAGGTGCGGGTCTGCGTCGTGCTGGTCCCGGTCACGGCAGTGAGCATCCTGCCCATTAAGTCATAAGTATATCGCGCCGTGGTTACCAGCGCATTGCCGGCATTCAGCTCCTCGACGCGCACGAGTCTTCCGAACACGTCGTTGAGGTAGCGCTTCTGCTTGCCGAGCGGATCGGTGATCGTGGTTAGCGTACCGGGCCAGTTGGTATCCGTGGAAATGGAGTACGCGTAGGCAGTATAGGTTCCGTCGGGGCTCGTCACCTGCACAGGCCGGCCAAGAGCGTCGAACGTGGTCTCGGTCCAGTAGATCGTTACGCCGCTGTTCGGGTTGCCGCTGGCGTCGGAGCGGAATGGCAGCGACGTCTTCTTCATTTTACCCGTCGAGGAACAGGAGCAGGCCGAATAGACCGTCAGCGTGGTGATCCAAGTGCTGGATGTTTCCTGCACCGAGGCGCGGATGACGCGCCCAAAGCTGTCCATGAAGGTCTTGGTGACTTTGCCGAGCGCGCTGGTCTGGGTCTTCGAGACGGCGTTGGCTGTATCTACATAGCTGTAGGTCACGGTGCCGCCGAAGGGCTGGGAGGTTGAGGTCGGACGGTTGCTTGCGTAGGTGAAACTGATGGAGTCGTTGTTAGAGCCCGTGATGGAGGCGAGCGAAGTGTCGGCATTGTAGCCGGCCGCGGTGGTGTTTCCGCCCGCCGACGCCGAGGACACCTGCGATGCATTGTTGGTGTAGGAAGCCGTGGCCACCGTGTGCCCAGCCGGGTCGCTCGTCGAGCTAACGTTGCCGCCCGGATCGTAGTAGCTGCCGGTCGTCATGCCGTTGGTTGTGACGCTCGTAGGATTGCCACGGTACGCGACGCTGCCGTAACTCTGATCCCAAGCTGCTGTGCCGCTCGAATAGGTGCCGACGCCGTAGCCATCATAGCTGACGCTTGTTTGCGTCGCCGGAGTCGAGCAGCCGGCGGACCCGGCACAGACCTTGGTCAACGAAGGCAGATTCAGGATGTTGCGCGTGGTGTAGCTGCTGCTTGTGACGTAGGTCGTGCTGGTGGTTCGTGACGGCGTGGTTGCCGGGCTGTTGCTCTGATAATACGGATACTCGCGCACCGCTGTGACGTTGCCGTTGAGGTCGCGATCGGTTTCGCTGCGGGTTTGCGTTACGCCGTCGGAAAGTGTGCTGACGGCGCTGGAGACCTGCGGATTGGCGTTCGAGGAGTCCTGTATCCAGGTGGTGTCAATCGCCCGGAGAGGCGTGCCGGAGACGGCCCCTGAGTAAGCTTCGAAGCGGTTGCTCAGCCCGTTGAGCGCCGCTTGGCTCAAGCCATGGTTGAAATACCAGACCTTCGAGTTGCCCGGCGGATCAACGAGGGTCGTCTGCGTGTGCCCCGGCTGCGAGGAGTCGCCCGAGGGATGCGAGAAGGTGTAAGAGACTTCGCCGGCTTGCGTGCCGGTGTCGGACATCTTTCGCACCGACACTTCGCGGGCTGAGTGTGAGGGACTTGAAAAAGGCTGAGTCAGGTAGGTGTAGCTGAAGTACCCGCCCTGGGGAACCGTGAGCTTCGTGATCTCGCCCGACGTGTCGTAGGTGAGCGTGAATGGGCCTGGCGTGCCCGTGAAGCTGATTTGGGTCAGAAAGGTGAATGTTCCGCTGACCGATGTCGTGTCAAAGGGTGAAGGAAGATTGGTTTGAGTGCTGTAAGTGAATACCACATCGTTGCCGGAACTCCCGTTGTGCTGGATCAGTTGTACGTGTCCCGCATAGGCTCCTGATGTGTAATAGGTCCAACCGTATGACGTCAGCGCGTCTTGCATGCTGGAAAGCCGTGAGGTTGTGTTCGTGCCGCCGAGGGCGGAAACACCCTGATAGGTTACTGTGATGGTGTTACCGTTGGCGTCTTTCAACAGGGTCGGGTAGCGCGTGCCGGCGTCCGCCTCCGGGTGCTCGCTGACGCAGCCAAAGGACCAGACCGAGCCGTCGTTGAAGGTGAGTGTCGGATACGGGGAGGCGCCATAGTCCCATAAAAGATAGCTCGAGTCCTGCGACTTGTACTTGTTTCCGCTGGTCCAGTACAGCTTGTGAATCAAACCGCCGCCGTCAATGAACTCGAAGTGGTCAATCTGGCTGCCGTTGTAGACCGGGGACATGCCGCCGAGCGAAAACGTGAAGCCCAGACCGTAGCCGGTGTCGATGGCGTTCATGTGCGAGCCGGTGGCGTCGTAGGTCCAGAACTGCGAGTTCCATGACGCGGTCATCTGCGCGCCCGGGCCGCGCGTGCGATGGCTCAATTTGAAGAGCGGCTGGCGAAACGCCAGCCCGCCTGTGAGCAGCGCGATCTTCTCCGGTCCCGCGCCCCAACTGGAGGCGAAGGTTTGCGGCGCGCCGGTATCTGGGAAGGCGTAAACGGAGGTGGGCATTGTCACCGTGATTGCGGAGCTCTGCGCTGACTGGTTGCCGGTGGGGTCGTAAGCCAGAACGGTATAGCTATAACTGGAGTGCAGGCCATCGACGGTAGTATCCGAATAGGAAGTTGTGGTGGATGAGCCCAGATAAGAGCCGCCTCGGTAAATCTTGTAGCCGGCCACGCTCTCGTTGTCGGTGGAGGCGGTCCAAGAGAGGTTCACCCTCGAAAAATAGGGAACGCCGGTCAGGTTTGTGGGTACCGTGGGCGCCTGAGTATCGAGCTGCGCGAGAGTGGTCGTGCCCAGGCCGCTGTCGTAGTAGATCGTCGTTCCGACGCCGGGCTTACCGCTGCTGTAAGTGGAATCGCTCGTCGAGATCACCGATGTCCCGCCGATGTAGACTGTGATCTGACTGCCGGCGATGGCGGACTTGATCAGGCCGCAACTGCTCGACGCGACCGCCAGCAAGGTAGCTTCGGACGCGTCGTAGCGGTACAAACGCACGTTGAACGACTGATCGGCCGAATAGTAGTTGACGCCAATCTGGTAATAGTTTCCGCCCGATGCGCGCAAGTAATGAACGAAAGCGCCGTCGAAGCTTCCGCAGACGGGGACCGTTTGAACCGAATAGTCCTGTGAAGGCGGAGTCCCTGCGTAGAGCAACTGCGTCTGTGTGTAGTAAGGCGTGTTGTACAGCCGATTATAGGCAACCGTTGGCGTTCCAAACACCACGGTCCAGTTGCTGGAAAGTGAGTCCCACGTATCGGTGTAGAAGGTCGTATCCGCCCAACCCGTGGAAACGGCGAGCAGCATGAGGGCGAGAACTACGCCGCGGCGGCTCACTTGACCCTCACGTAGAATTTTTCGAGATCGAGTTGCGAAAAGCCCGCGACGCGGGCCGCGTTCAAGAGCACAGTGGGGTTGGTCTTGTGTTTATCGAACCAGACCACCTGCGGGTCCGTAGATTGCCGGAGGGCATCCAGATCGCTGTGTTTTGCGGCCACGTACTCCACGAAGCAGAGCGTGGAATTCCGGTTGTAAATGGCGACGAAGGCTTTCATGCCGGCCGCATGCGCCGGCTGGCGCGCGCCGTCTACGACCACAACTTTGTCGATCGCCCATATCCGGAAATGCGTCTCCGTCTCGGGGACCTTCGGCCGCTGAGCGAGGAGGGGGAGGGTCAATAGCAGAAGGATACAGGTACCGTATTGTGGTGTGCGCATAAGGACCCCATCTTCTATAAGCGAACGACCAGTTCGTCAACAGAGAGGTCGAAATGTTCCGGAAACGGAACAGACTTGCTGAAAACAAGGAATTTCTCGGGGCACCACTCACCCGCTGAGAGCGCGAAAAACGTTGGCGCTGTTCCAAAATCGGAACAAACCGTCTGTTAAGCCTTATCCGAGAATGTTACAATCGAAACCTACGGATGCCAAAGACTTTTGATCTGGTCGGCGTGGGGTTGAACGCCACCGATACCGCGATTATCGTGCCGGAATGGCCCGAGTACGCGGGAAAACTCGCTTTCCTCGAAGAGCGCATGGAACCGGGCGGGCAGGTCGCCACCGCCGTCATCGCCTGCCGCAGCCTCGGAAAAACGTGCCGCTACATCGGCACCGTCGGCGACGATCTGCGCGGCCAAATCCAGATGGACAGCCTGCGCCACAGCGGCGTCGACATCACCGGCGTCGTGGTCATCCCCGGATGCCCGAATCAGACGGCCTACATCATCATCGACCGCCGCACCGGCGAGCGCACCGTCCTGTGGTATCGCGACGAACGCCTGGCTCTCTCGCCCTCGCAGCTCGTCCGCGAGCAGGTGTGCGCGGGGCGCGTCCTGCACGTCGATGGGCAGGACCTCGAGGCCACAGCGCAAGCGGCTCGCTGGGCGCGCGAGGCGGGCGTGCTGGTGACCTGCGACATCGATACGCTCCGTCCCAACATGGACCTGCTTCTGCAGCACGTCGATTACTTCATCGCATCGGCTACTTTCCCGGAGGCGTACACCAACGAGAAAGATCCGTTCAAGGCGCTCGAAATCCTGCGCGGCGAATTCGGGATGCGCATGGCCGCCGTGACGCTCGGCCATGACGGCGTGCTGGCCTTCACCGCGGACGGATTCCACTATGCCCCGGCCTACGAAGTGGACTGCGTCGATACCACCGGCGCGGGCGACGTCTTCCGCGGCGCGTTTGCCTACGGGCTGCTCGAAGGGTTTGCGACGCAGCAAATGCTCGACTTTGCCTGCGCCGGCGCGGCGCTCAACTGCACCGCCATGGGCGCGCGCGGCGGCATCGCTACCGTCGTCCAGGTGGAAGCGCTGATGCAGGCCGGAGCGCGGCGCGTCAATCCGGCTTACTGTTCGTAGTCCCGGAAGTTCATCGTGTTCCCACTTTCCGACAGCACTCCGCGCCGCACTTTCCCCGCCTTCACGATCCTGCTGATCGTCGCGAACACAGTCATCTTCATCTACCAATTCCTGATGGCGCCTCCCATCGAGGATCGCTTCATCTACTTGAACGGCATGGTCCCGCTGCGCATGACGGGCTTTTTGCGCGGCCGCGTCTCACCCGAGGCAGGCCTCGGCCCGCTCTTCACCTCGATGTTCCTCCACGGCGGGTGGATGCACCTGATCAACAACATGTGGTTCCTCTGGATTTTCGGCGACAACATGGAGGATAACTTCGGCCACTGGCGCTACCTGCTCTTCTATGTCCTCTGCGGAATCGCCGGGGGCCTCGCGCAGTACGCCGCCAACCCGTTCTCGCCCGTCCCGAACATCGGCGCGAGCGGCGCGATCGCCGGAGTGATGGGCGGCTACCTGCTTCTGTATCCGCGTGCGCGTGTCCTCACGCTGGTCCCGTTCTTCTTTTTCTTCACCATCGAAGTGCCGGCGTTCTTCATGCTGATTTACTGGTTCGCGATCCAGGTCTTCTCGGGCGTGAGCAGCCTGGCTTACCAGCAGCGCGGGGGCATCGCCTTCTGGGCCCACATCGGCGGATTCCTCGCCGGCCTGGCGCTGACGTTTCTGTTCCGACAAAGCCGGAGCCGCAACTACTACCGGTACAGCGAATGAAGACAGTCGTCTTCTACACGCGTGCCGGATGCCATCTTTGCGACGAAGCAAAAAAAGTTCTGCAGGATGCCGGAGTTGCCTTCGAGGCAGTCGACATCGACAGGGACCCGAAGTTGCGCGAGCTCTATAACGAAGAGGTTCCGGTCATCTTCATCGACGGCAAGAAGGCGTTCAAATACCGGATCGATCCGCAGGCGCTCACGCGGCGATTGAATTCCTAGTGCCGAGTACTTTCGGGAGGGTCTTTCGTACTATCAGCGACTCGGTGATTTTTTACATAATTTTCATGACTTTTTCGGCTTGCCGGGGTTGACAATTGTGAAGAGGATGGACCATCGGCAAATTTCATGCAACGATTGACGAGTTGGATACGTCCATTCCTTCATATTCTGGATGTTAAGTCTGAATCAGCACCGACGAACGCTGGGCCTTCTGGTCCTGATCCTATGCTGGATCGGTGCGAGTGTCGGGGAAGCCTACTCCCAAAACCAGTACGGCGCCGACTACAGCTCGACGCCCTCGTGGGTCGCTAACAACGCGCGGATTCGCGCCGAGTTCCAGCTCGCGGGCGATGCCCGGACGGGACAACTCCTCCAGTTGGTCTCCGTCGGAGCGATCGGAGGAAAGTCCTGGGCGCCGCCGGCGTCCGAGTCCGTCTCGCCGATCCGCCTCGTCGTCGACGACACCACCATCGACAACACGACCCGCTGGACGCTGGTCAAAAGCATCCAGGAAGCGACTACGCGCGGGTATCTTCAAAGGATCACGCTGCATCCCGCCGGCCTCGACATTAACGTGGACCTGAATCTCGAGGCCAGCTATGACCAGCCCGTGCTGCGCATGTGGCTGTGCATCGCCAACACCGGGAAGGAAACACACACGATCCGCCAAGCCGACTTTGTGCGCTGGCGCCTGCAGGCGCCGCCGATGCGCGCGCTCAGCGTGCAGCAATACATGCGTAGCCAGCCTTCGTTCTTCGATCAAACGGAAACGGACCTGGCCTCGAGCGGAGTCGCCGTCCTCTCGGGGTCGCATGGCACGCACACCAGTTGGCTGGCGTTGCGCGGCGCCGATGGAAACGGCATCGTCCTCGGATGGGAGTTCGACGGGCGCGCTCTCGTCACCGCCAACCAGGCGGATTCCGATTCGCCCGTCGAAGTCGCGGGCGGCCCGATGGACTTCAATCTGCCGGTCGTCCCCGGCCAGTCCGTGCGGTTGCCGGCCAGCTTCGTCGGCCTCTTTCAGGGAGACTGGGACGATGCGACCGCTGTGACGCACCGCTACACCGAGGCGGCTCTCGCGCAGCCGATCCCCGACCAGAATTTCCCGTACCTGATGTACGACTCGTGGGGCTTCCTGGCCGATATCGACGAATCGAAGCTCCGTACGGAAGCCGTGCTCGCCGCTTCGCTGGGCGTGGAAGTCTTCATCGTGGACTTCGGCTGGGCCCAGAAACTCGGCGACTGGCGCGAGGATCTCAATCGCTTCCCCGGCGGACTCGATGCTTTCGCCGCCTTCGTTCACGGGCTGGGCATGAAATTCGGACTGCATTGGGTGCCCGAAGAGGCGGCCCCCGAGTCGCAGGTGGTGCAGTCGCATCCCGAGTGGCTCTCCACCGAGAGCGACGACTACTTCGGCGCGGCATCCTTGTGCGTGAGCCACTTGCCGGTGCAGGAATGGACGCGGGCCACGCTGATCGAGCTGGTGAACCGCTACAATATCGATTGGCTCACGCAGGACGGGGAAAATCTGGTGAAGGAATGCACCAACCCCAATCACACCCACAACGAGAAGAACAGCAACTGGTCGAACGCCGTCCAGGGCATCGACTCGCTGGTGGAATTCTCGCGAGCCTCGCTTCCGAACCTGCTTTGGGAAAACAACTCCGACGGCGGAAACATGTCCACCTTCGAAGCGGTGAAGCGATATGTGACGTTCGGCAGTTGCGATGCCTGCCAGTCCCTGGCCCGCCGGCAATCGGTCTATGGCATGAGCTACGTCTTCCCGCCGCGCTA
>CAZRND010000107.1:0-15139 GCA_964601345.1 uncultured Acidobacteriota bacterium
TCACCTGCAAAGCAGCCGCGGCGGCAATTACGCCTTATCGTGCGCCTGTTCCCATAACCGTGTACTTGTTGTGCAGACTCGCGAACACACCTATTGAGTCAAGAGCTAGGCAGAAAGCGCGGTCGACCTCCGGTTGCTGGATTGCATAAGGGTCCTCGTGGAGAAACGAGTTTCGTTGGTTCCTGACGCTTTGAACATCGTTATGGAATTCCTCGCGGCCGAGTCTCTTCGTGGCACCAGCAATACTAATGCCAGCGCACTTCTCGAATTCTCTCTCCAGTCGGCCATACGCGAATCCCTTCGTCGCAAGTTGGTTTCGGCCACCTTGTTTCAAGAGCATCCGTTCGACCACTCCGCGCAACAAGTTTTCCACGAGACACGCTGCCAGGACAACGCACATCTGATGCTCTTCGTTCGTGCCTAAGAGCCGTATCAACAGCGCCAGAACCTTCGGAACATCTTCCGAGGACGCAAGTCCTGCGGAAGTCCGAACAAACTCGATAAATGCCGGGTAGTCCTGGTTGATTGTTTTGAGAGACGGATACCGGTCCCGAATGACTCTTGCCGTTGCATAGGCCAACTCAACGTTGATCTGCCGACCTAGCTGCCTAGTCATTTCGGACGCGAGCGAATCCCGTTCCTCATCGGTTCTCTCGGCCGATCGCCGGTAGAAGTATGCGGCCATTCCCACCAGCTTGGTACAGCATAGGTCTGGATATAACAAACGTATCCTGCCGCTCTTGCGGCATTGGTCATAGGGACACGGTGTTGCTGGATTGGTGAGGCCAGGATCATTTGATAGAAACCCGCACGACGGGCACTCTTCGTAGCTCAAAGTCGCAACTAGCGTTGGATTCGAAGCCAGTTCTCTAAGAGACATCAGTTTGCTCCAGGCCGAGGACCATAGTGTAGCGTCACAATTCTGGTGTTGCCATAGGAGCCTCGGGTCACTGAGGTGACTGCGGTTGTGCCCTCATCGTGAACATCCATGCTAGGCTGTGGCCATGCGTACGAGTTCGCTCCGCGAGGCGATTGATGGCCTGCGAGGCTTGTCGGACGAATCGGCGATTGCTGTCGGTGTGGAGCTACTGAAGGTTACCGCAACAATCAAACGAGTTGACCGAAAACTGGCGAGGCTACGCAACGCAGTTTCGGACCGGCAGGTTCTGGACATTCTAGCGGAGTTGAAGTTCGCTACGTGCTTTGCCGCACTGAGCTTCGACGTCGAATTCGAGCCATCCGGCGATCGAGGCGCTGACTTCCAAGTATCACGGAACGGCCGAGCTGCACTCGTTGAAGTGACGAGGTTCACTAAGGTTAATCCGGGGCCTCCCATTTTTTCGGGAGATGAGACCGAGTTGGCGGAGTACGGAAATGTCGCGAGGGACGTCGCCAAGGCGCGCGGAAAAATCCTAGGGAAGCTCCGTCAAGTGGGCAGAGACACGAGCATCATAGCCATTTGGAACGATGACGGAGATATGGAAGATAGCCATGTTCTCACAGCGGTGGCTATGATCGGTGACGACTTGGTGGCCGGCCTCGGTCAAATTCCTTGCGGCCTGATCTTTATCCTGTATGGATCACAATGGATTCGGTTATCTGATAGTCAGCAACTCTATTGCTTTCCGATTCCTGGCGGCCGTGCGACCGAATACCGAGAGTGGATCCGTGAATTGGAGAGCACGACTATTCCAGAAGCACTGATGCGCGCTAGGACTAGGCTGCGGCCAGCCGACGCTTAGGCCGTTCCTTTCGTCTCGTAACCGTTTCGACGGTCGGTTGTTAAGAAGAGATGCGCGGCGGCCGCGAAGCGGCCGCCGGAGCAAGGCAGGAACTAGAAGGCGAGTTTCACAGCGAACTGCAGGATGCGCGGATCGCCGACTCCCGGCAGGAGCAGAGAGCCGCCGGGGGCGCCGGGCAAGCCGGTGATCTGACCGAACGATCCGGAGTTCAGAGCGGTCGTCGGATTGTTGAAGTTCGCGCGGTTGATGACGTTGAAGGCATCGAAGCGAACTTCCATCTTGTAGCGCTCGGTGATCGAGAACTTGCGGCTGAGGGTCATATCCACATTGAGAGCGCCTGGTCCGCGGAACGTGAAGCGTCCCAGGTTGCCCTGGCGCGGGGTGCTGGTGATGACGCCGCCCGTCACCACGTGCGTCGGATTCGGCGCGAAATTCGCCTTCACCAGGTAATTCTGCAAGCACGGCACCTGCACCGCCGCGGTTGTCGGCGCGCAGGGGATCACCGTTCCGTATCCGGTGGAGGCGATCAGGTCGGGCCGGTCATTGCCCAAGCCGGCCAGAGAGTTGTCCGTGCCGGTGGTCACCGTGAACGGACCGCCGCTTACCGCGCGGATAATCGGCGCAAGCTGCCAGTTGCGAGTCAGAGCGTGGACGACCGGATTCCCCTTGAATCCGCCGGCGACGGCCACCATCGAGGTATTGAAGACGTGGTGGACATCGAAGCCGCAGGGCCCGCGATCCGCTCCGCGGTTGTTGGGAACCGAATTCGGCGAGCCGCCCAGTTCTCCCGTGAAGTCGAGATCGGAGATGCAGCGCGAAATCGTGTAGTTGGTCAGGAGCGTAAACCCATGGCCGAAACGATGCTGCACCGAGAGGAGCAGCGCGTTGTAGTGGCCGTTGGCGCCTTCATCCGCCTGGTTGATGCTGGCGTAGTTGGCGCCCTTGGTGGGGCTCAACAGCGACAAGACGCGGCGCGCCTGGGTGCTCGGCTGCGTCAAGACACCGGGCTGGTAAACGGCGTAGTTGATTTCCGATCCGACCCAGAGGTGCGTGGTCTTGTTCCCCAGGTAGCTGACGGTAGCCAGCCAGTCGCCCTTAAACTGGCGCTGGTACGTGGCGTTCCACTGGGACATGTAAGTGGGCTTCGTGTCGCGCGGCATCTGGATGTACACGCCGTTCAGCGGGAAGAGGCTCGGCGCCGGGAACGGATTGCCGCCCGGGTAGTTCGCGTACGGATTGGTGAACGGGCCGACCGTCGGCGCGGTGGGCGTC
This sequence comes from uncultured Acidobacteriota bacterium, assembly GCA_964601345.1. Classification (GTDB taxonomy): domain Bacteria; phylum Acidobacteriota; class Terriglobia; order JAJPHL01; family JAJPHL01; genus CAZRND01. The sequence continues at coordinate 3,015 of CAZRND010000107.1, forward strand.
GAGACGCCCGAGGAGAGCTGCACCGAGCTTCCATACGGAGGATTGGTGGTCTTGCGCTCGTCGAAGAACAACTCGGCGCTGTCGTATAGGATCGCCGCGCCGATGCGCAGCGTATCGCGGCCGTCTCCGTGCGGATTCCAGGCCAGACCGACGCGCGGGCCGAAGTTGTTCAGGTGGCGGTTCCACAGAGAATTGGGGAAGCCCGCATCGCCGGGGAAGAACGTTCCCGGAGGCGCGTTCTTGTAGACCTGGCTGACGGTGCCGGCTTGGAACGCGGCGAAATCGAGGAACGTGCCGCGCAGGTATTTGTCAGTGTTCGGCAGCAGCGGTTCCCAGCGCAAGCCTGCGCTCAGGGTCAGCTTCGGACTCCACTTGAAGCTGTCCTGGACGTAGAGCGCCCACATGGATTGCCGCAGATCGTCGGGCGTCGGGTTGCTCTGATTGAAGCTGCTGACGCGCCCGATCATGAAATCCGCGAGCGACAATCCGGTGGTGGCGGCGCTGGAATTCGGGCCGTTCGCATCCGCCGTAAACGTGATATTGGCGTTCTCGTTGAATCCGGAGATCAGGTTGTTCTGGGTGCGGATGAAGTTGATCCCGAACGAAATGTGATGGCGTCCCCGGATCAGGTCCATGTCGTCGGTGGCATTCCAGGTGTTGACGTTGAAATGTCCCGGCGCGCAGGTGCCGCAGCCGATGCTCCAGAAATTCGTCACGGTCACCAGCAGGAAGTTGGGAACTTTCTGGAACATGTTGATGCCGATGTCGTTCGGCCCAATCTGGTTCTGCGCAGGTCCGCGATCGTCCCTGCGGCGAACGAAGGTCAGGTGCGCCGAGTTCAGCGTCCCGGGTCCGAGGGAGTAGGTATCGCCGATGGTGGCGGTCTGCACGCGCTCCAGGTTGCCGGGCTGCGTGGTGGTCAGCAGGTTCTTTCCGTCATAGACAGAGGGATTCGCGAATCCCGCCGAGAAGTAGCGCACAAAGACGGTGTGTTTCTGATTGTGCAGCCAGTCGACGCGCGAGATGAACTGGTTCTCGTCGCCGGTGCTGGGGATCGGGAAAAAGACCTGGCCGCAGGCGTCGGCGGAAGACGAGTTCAGGTAGCCGGTGGCCAGCTTCAACGCCGCGGCATTCAAGCGCGCGGCGGGGATGATGTTATTGGGGAACTGCGTTCCCGCCGGCGTCGTCGAGGTGCGCGTCAGCGGATCGATGAGTCTCACGCCGCTTCCCTGAGGGCAGCCGTTCGCCGCGTTGGTCATCACGCTGAAGTCGCCGCCCAGGATCGCGGCGTTAGGAACCAACTGCCGGGTGGCCGCCGGCGTCGAACGGTTGCGCAGGCCCTGATAGCCGCCGAAGAAGAAGAGTTTGTCCCGGATCGCCTTCCCGCCGATCGTCCCGCCGAAGATGTTGCGCTTCAGCGTGTCATGACCGGTGGTCGAGAAGAAGTTGCGGGCATTCAAGTCGCCGTTGCGGATGAATTCGAACAGATTCCCATGAAGAGAATTCGTGCCCGATTTGGTGACGGCGTTGACCGTGGCGCCCGGATGGCTCCCAAAGCGCGCCGAAAGCGCGCTCGTCTCAACGCTGAATTCCTGCAAAGCGTCGGGGAACGGGAAGGGCTCGTTGACGTTGGTCATGGTGTCGGTGTGCGAGCCGCCGTCGAGCAGGTAGGTAGTGCCGTTGGCTTGTCCGCCGCCCACCGAGATCGTCGTCGAGCTGGCGTAGTTCTTGCTGCCGATCATGCCGCCGCCGGGCGCCTGCACCGACGCGCCGGAGAGAAGCACGAGCTGCGTCGCCTGCCGCCCGTTCAGAGGCAGCTCGGTGATCTTGCGTTCATCGATGACCTGCGAGATGCCGCTTTCCTTGGTCTCGGTCATCTGCGCGACGGCGGTCACTTCCACCGTCTCGGAGACGGCGCCGACCTGCATCGTCACATTGATCAGAACGTTGCTGCCGACCTGCAGCACCAGGCCGCTCTGCACGTAATCCTTGAATCCTGTGGCTTTCACTTCCAAGCGGTAGGGACCGGTCGGAAGATTCGGAAGGACATAGTTGCCCACCGCATCGGTGACCGTCTGGCGGACGAACTGCTTGTCCGTCTCAATGGCGGTGACCTTGGCGCCCGGGATCACTTGACCCGAGGAATCGGTGACCACGCCGGAGACACCGGCATAGGCGACGGCTTGGGCGTGGCCTGTTTGCACCATGCCGAGAATGAGCAGGACGGCAAGGAAACCGGCAGACAAGACGCTTTTCACTTTGAGCGAGCTGGTGAAAGACATGCGACATCCCTCCTGGAAAGACTGATGAGCGGTTACTTGGAAAACGTTTTCACCCCACCTCACCCAGAAATGCACATGCTTCGCAACTAAGGGTGACACCGATGCCCAGACTTAACCGCTGCCTGTGAACATATCCGGTTCCGCGACCCCTGTCAAGAGATTGCCCGGATCGGTCATCATCTTCGCCACAGGGCAGCCGGCGAACCGCGTGTCTTGACATTGTCGGGCGTGAATCTCTTCGTTTTGCTGAAGGATGTGCGTGGCATTGCAGGGTTGGGCGACGTGTCGTAAGCTAGCGTTCGGGGGCGAAGCGGATGCATTTGGAGAAGACCGCTTGGGGCGGTTGGCCGAACTGCTACCGGCTCGGCAACGGTACGGTGGACTTGATTGTCACCACCGACATCGGCCCCCGGGTGATGAGCTTCGGCTTTACCGGCGAAGGCAACCAATTCTTTGAAAACACCGAGTTGCTGGGAAAGATGGGCGGCGCGGACTACCGCAGCTACGGCGGGCATCGCCTTTGGCATGCGCCCGAGGCGCGCCCCCGCACTACGCAGCCGGACAACGATCCGGTCGAGACCCAGGCGCTGCACGACGGCCTGCACCTGAAGCAGCCGGTCGAAGCCGCAACGGGCATTCAGAAGGAAATCGACCTGCATCTCGGCGGCGGGTCCAGCGTCCACGTCGTGCACCGTTTGCGGAACGCCGGGCTTTGGCCCGTGGAACTGGCGCCGTGGGGACTCTCAGTCATGGCGCCGGGAGGCGTGGCCATCATTCCCCTGCCCCCGCGAGCGCCGCATCCGCAGAATCTACTCCCCAATACGCGGATCGCCCTTTGGCCGTACACGAATCTCGCCGATCCGCGCTGGCGGTTGGGACATCGCTACATCCTGCTGCGTCAGGATGCCGCGGCCACGCTACCGCAGAAGATCGGCGCGGCCGTTCCGAACGGCTGGTGCGCCTATGTTCGCAACGGAGTTCTGTTTGTGAAGAAGTTCCGATTCGATCCGGCGGCGACCTATCCGGACTTGGGTGTTTCGGTGGAAATCTTCACCAATGCAAAGATGCTGGAGCTCGAAACGCTCGGTCCGCTCGCCCGGCTCGATCCAGGCGCCTGCGTCGAATACTCCGAACACTGGCAACTGCACCGGAACGCGCCTCTTGAACTCAAGGACGACGATCACGTCGACCGCGCGATTCTTTCTTTGGTTACCAGCTAAGAAGAGCCAAAGTGTTCAGGTCTTTAATCAGCACGCGGTGGCCGACGACCACCGGGTGCGCCCACGTGGCGCTGTCCGCCACTTTGTAGCGTCGCACCGGCTCGAAGGACTTCGCGTTCTTCTTAGCCACGATCAATTCCCCATCGTTATTCAGCAAAAAGAGCGAATCGCCGCCAAGCAGGATCGCGGCATTGTCGCCGTCGCGTCCTGGTGAAGTCCAGAGCTTCGCGCCGGTGCGCGGGTCGAGGGCAAAGTACTGTCCCTTATTCTTGTGCGACATTCCAAAGAGCAGATCGCCGCCCAAGACGGGCGAGTTCATGTACATGGCAATTTCTTCGTTTTGCCAGACGCGTTCCGGAATCCACTCACTTCCCTTCTTCACCGGACGCACGGCGAACGTACCTTTATTGATGCCCGAGAGGATCACCGTCTGTCCGTAGATCACCGGTGTCACGATGTTCTGCACGTATTCGGTGGTAAACGGGATGCTCCACAGAAGATCGCCGTTCGCCGCGGATACGCTCACGATCATGTTGCGGCTCTGCGTGACAACCTGGCGCGTGCCTCCGAGGTCGGCGACGATCGGCGATGCGTAGCCGGGCCCTTCGCCCTTCCATGCCCACTTCACTTCGCCGGTTTCAGCGGCAAAGGCGGTGAGCGCGCCGGTCTTGTTGCCGCCGACGTGAGCGATGATCAGGCCTCTGTCGGCAACGGGCGACATGGACGTCCCAAAGTCGGGCCAGTTCTCGGAGAATTGTCCGGCAAAATCCTTCTGCCATTTCAGTTTTCCCGTGGCCAGATCGAAGCAGGAAAGGATGCCGCTGATGCCCAGCGTGTAGAGCTTGCCCTGGTAGACGAGCGGAGTGGACTTGGGACCCTCGCCGTGCCCGCGCGCCGCCGGATGCATCGTAAAGGGCGCGGCGTACGATGTCTTCCACAAAGCCTTGCCGCTCTCGAGGTCGAAGCTCGCCGCCGTCTCTTTGTCATCCAGCCGCGAGAAGAGATAGACCTTGCCGGCCACGACGACGGGAGACGCGTGTCCGATGCCCACCGGCACTTTCCAGACCGGCTTCAGTGTTTCGGGCCAGGCCTTCGGCTCCTGAAAGGAAGCAACGACCCCATCTCGATTCGCGCCGCGCCACTGCGGCGAGTCCTGCGCTAAGGCCGCGACCGTCAGCAAACAAGCAAAGACAATTCGCATAGACCAAGATAAGCTAGATAAGTGCCCACACGCAATCTGGCGATCATCGCGCATGTCGACCACGGGAAGACCACGCTCGTCGATGCCATGCTCACGCAAAGCGGAATCTTCCGCGAGAACGAAGCGCACGTCGAGCGGGTCATGGACTCGAATGACCTGGAGCGCGAGCGCGGCATCACCATCCTGGCCAAGAACACCGGCATCCGCTACCAGGGCATCAAGATCAACATCGTCGATACGCCGGGACATAGCGACTTCGGCGGCGAAGTCGAGCGCGCGCTGAAGATCGTGGACGGAGTGTTGCTGCTGGTGGACGCGGCCGAGGGCCCTCTGCCGCAGACGCGCTACGTGCTGATGAAGGCGCTCGAAGCAAAGCTGCCGCCGGTATTAGTGATCAACAAGATTGACCGCCCAGACGCGCGCCCGCAAGAAGTGCTCAACGAAGTCTACGATCTCTTCATCGATCTCGACGCCACGGTCGAGCAGCTCGACTTTCCCATTCTCTACACGAATGCCCGGGCCGGGATTGCAAAGACTTCGTTAGACGAACCGAGTGAAAACCTGCGCCCGCTCTTCGACGCGATCTGCAAGCATATCCCGCCGCCGGCCGGCGATCCCGAAGCTGTCCTGCAGTTGCTGGTCGCAAATCTCGATTACAGCGACTACCTCGGCCGGCTGGCGATCGGACGCGTCTTCGCCGGCACGCTGCGGCTGGGCGACGAAGTCGGCGTCGTGAAGCTGGATGGAGCGCTGCAAAAGACGCGCATCACCAAGCTTTTTTCCTTCGAGGGACTCAAGCGCGTGGACGAAACGATCGGCGCGCCCGGCGACATCCTGGCCATCGCCGGCGTCGAGGGCATCACCATCGGCGAAACGGTTACCAGCCCGGAGACGCCGCGCGCGCTGCCCAAGATCCAAATCGACGAGCCGACCATCGCCGTAATGTTCACCATCAACACGTCCCCATTTGCGGGACGTGAAGGGACCTACGTCACGTCGCGCAACCTGCGGGACCGGCTGGACAAAGAACTGCTGACCAACGTCTCCATCCGCGTTGAGGAAGCGGGCGGTCCGGACGCCTTCCGCGTGATGGGGGGCGGCGAACGGCGGCTCGCCATCCTGATCGGGATGATGCGACGCGAAGGCTAGGAGCTGATGGTCGGCAAGCCGGAGATCCTGACGCGCACCGTGAATGGCGTCCTGCAGGAACCCATCGAGCTGCTGGTGATGGATTTCCCCGAGACCTACCTCGGCATGGTGATGGAAAAGCTCGGAAGCCGCAAAGGGAAGATGTCGAAGATGGTGAATCACGGCTCGGGGCGCGTGCGCGTGGAGTTCCTGATTCCGTCGCGCGGACTGATCGGGTTGCGAAGCGACATGCTCACCGACACGCGCGGCACGGCGATCATGAATTCCCTCTTCCACGGCTACATCGAATGGCAGGGAGATATCCCGTCGCGCCCCACCGGAGCGCTGGTCTCGGACCGCGCCGGCAAGGCCACCGCTTACGCCATTTACAACCTGCAGGAGCGCGGCGAGATCTTCATCGCCCCGAACACGGAAGTCTACGAAGGCATGATGATCGGCGAGAACGCCCGCGACAACGACCTGGTGGTCAACATCGTGCGCGAAAAGAAGCAGACGAATATGCGCGCGTCCACCGCCGACGAAGCCATCCGCCTGGTGCCTCCGCGGATTCTGAACCTGGAACAAGCCATCGAATTCATCCGCGACGACGAGTTTGTGGAGGTCACGCCGATTTCGATCCGCTTGCGAAAGAAAATCTTGCGGGCTAGCATGAGGTAATGCTGCCGGTCGTCTTGCTCCTCGCTGCGGGCTTCACGGTCAAGGGCAAGACCACGCTTCACGCCGCCGACGTGCATGTGGCCATTCGGGCGATGGAGGTTCGTCCCGCCGCGGCCGGGGGACATCAATTGCGCGTCGCGTGGAAGACGGCGCGGGGCCGGACAACGCCGGCCATGACACTGCTCTCGCATCGCTACACGCAGGACGAAGTGCCGCAACAACGAGCGCTCGAAATGGCGCCAGACCGGCTGCTGGTGCTCGGAGTCGATTCCGCGGGAGCGATCAAGTTCTGGTCGGTGGTGGCCGATCCGCGCGTGCTTCGCGCGGAATTCCCGGGTCCGGGCGGACAGTTGTCGGGCCGGACGCTGGCGCGGCCCAATGCCGAACTGCTTCTCGACGTGCCCGACAATTCGGAAATCCGCGAAGTACGCGTCTATCATCCGGTCGCCGACGATCTACGCCTCGAGGGCACGCTTTCCCTGCCCCGAAAGCGATAGGACGTCATGCGCGCGCGAATTCTCCTGCTGCTTTTGCTGCAGGGACTCGCCGCCGCGCAGACCGGCACGCTCACGCAACTCGAAAGCAATGGCGGCTCTTCCAACCGGCTGGATATTGTGATCATGGGGGACGGCTACCAGGCAGGGGAATTGAGCAAGTTCGCGACCGACGCCCAAAACGTAGCCAACAACTTCTTTTCGCAAGAGCCATGGAAGAGTTATCACAAGCTTTTCAATGTCTGGCGCCTGGATCTCGCCAGTGTGGATTCGGGCGTGAGCCATCCGGAAAAGAGCATCACGAAGAACACCGCGTTCGGCGCTTACTACAATTGCAACGGCATCCAGCGGCTGATCTGCCTCGATTCGAACAAGGTCAACACCGCCTTGGCGGCGATCCCTGCGAACCAGAGGGATCTCGCGGTGGTTTTGGTCAACGACACGCAATACGGCGGATCGGGCGGTTTCCCCGCGGTTGCGTCGCTGGACCCATCGGTGATCGAACTCGTGCTGCATGAGACCGGCCACTCCTTCGGCCTGCTGACGGACGAATACGGCGGCCCTCCGCCGCCGGCCTGCGATTTGTCGAGGGAGCCATCGGCGGCAAATGCCACGATGGTGACCGATCGCACCAGAATCAAGTGGGCGGCCTGGATCGACGCACAAACGCCGCTGCCAACCACCACGACCACGCCCGGCCTGCCCGGCGAATACCTTGGAGCGGCTTATTGCGATGCGTTCATGTACCGGCCGACGTACAACTCGAAGATGCGCAGCCTCGGATTTCCCTACGAGCAGATCAACGCGGAACAGTTGGTGCGCCGGTACTATTCCACGGTGGTCCATCCCATCGACGCGGCCAGTCCCACGGCTGGTATCGTCACGCTGGCACAAGGCGCGAGCCAGACTTTTTCGGTGACCATTCCGGCGATTGACACGCTGAAAGTCTCCTGGACGCTCGACAACATCGCCGCCGCTAATAACGGAACGGCGTACACGTTGAACACGGCCGGACTGGCCGCGGGAACGCACTTCGTCACCGCCACGGTCGCGGACCAGACCACCATGGTGCGCAGCGATCCTTCCGGTCTGCTCACGCAGAAGCAAACCTGGAGCGTCACCGTGACCTCGACGGGTGGTACGATTCCGACTCCCGTCTTCACCTCCGCCGGCGTCACCAACTCGGCCAGCTTTGTCCCCGGCGTGACGCCGGGATCGATCGTAACGATCTTCGGAACGGGGCTGACGCTCGGCGTCACCGGCATCGTCTATCCTGCGACGGTCCTGCCTACGACGCTGATGGGCACTTCCGTGAAGATCGGCGGCGTCGCCGCGCCGATCTTCGGGATGGCGAGCGTGAACGGCCTGGAACAAATCAACGTGCAGGTCCCCTACGAGATGACCGGGAGATCGACCGCCGACATAGTGGTGACGAACAACGGCGTGAACAGCGCGGCGGTCACGGTCATGATCCTCGCGGCGCAGCCCGGGATCTTTGAGGGCGCGGTGCTGCACCTGACGACAAATCTGCCGGTCACCGCGGCAAACCCAGCGTCCAAAGGCGAGTTCCTGGTGATCTATGCGACGGGCCTCGGGCCGGTGAGCCCCGCGCCGGCGACCGGATCGCTGGCCTCGGCGTCGCCGCTGTCCTTCACCACGATCGCGCCGGTCGTGACGATCGGAACGAGCACGGCGCTCGTTCCGTTCTCAGGCCTCGCGCCCAGCTTCGCGGGACTCTACCAACTGAACGTGCAAGTGGCGCAGGACGCGCCCACCGGCGCGGCTTCGCTGGTCATCAACGTGGCCGGGGCCGCTTCAAAGGCCGTAACGATCAATCTGAAATAGCTAGAAAGTCCGGGAGATGGTAAAGCGGAAGGTGTGGTTCGGTTCCTCGAAGCGGCTGCCCCTTCCGAAGGCCACGGCCTGCTGATACGTCGCTTCATTCGGGAACTGGCTGCGGACGGCGACGATTCCCGGCGAGAGAGTCGTCCGCAAGCGATAGGGATTGTAAGCGTAATAGAGACGGAACGGAGCCTGCACGATGGGCAGCACCACTTGCAGCTCGAGGCCCGTGGACATGCGCAATTGCCGATTGGTTCCGGGCGCCAGGTCGATCTTCTTGGGGAAGTCGGTGTAGTAGGTATTGGACAACTGCGAGAGGCGCTGATCGGCGATCGTCAACTGGCTGCGGCGCAGCACCGTGTTCATGCCGGCGTCGACGAAGGCCGCCAGCGTAACCGGACCGGCGATCGGCACGCGATACTCGAAGTTTCCGATTCCCTGCGCATCGCCTCCCACGAAGTTGATGCGCCGGATGGGGATGAGCTGGGTCGCGGGAAGCGTAGTGACCGCCCCGTTGACGACAACTTTCGACGACCGGGGCACGCCGTTCGCGTCGAGGACATTGATCGACGCCTCGTCCGGGATGTAGCCGATGGGGCTGATGAAGCGGATGTCGAACCCGCGGACATCCTGTTCGCCCCCGATGTAGAAGCGCTCGAACGGAGGCGCCACGCGGCCGCCATAGCCGGTGAGGATCGAAGTCAAGATACGGAACCCGATCACGTTGCGCCGCTTCTGAACCGGATGGTACATGGTGAATGAGAAGGACGGCCGCACCAGGCGCACATTTCCGCCGAGGCCGGCAAATTCCCCGCCGATGAACATGCTCCTGCCGCTGGTCGGATTCAAGGGGCTGTTCACTGTGTTGTAGGAATAGCTGGGGATCAGCTTGCTGGTGGTGATGCCTTCCAGCGAATTCGGGCCGCTGACGCCGCGGAAGTCGAGGAACTCGAAGAACTGGCGCGACGCGGAAGTAAAGACGGTGAGATTCGAGCGGTCGTAGCCGTACGTCAGGCCGATGCGCGAGAAGCTGCGCCGCAGCGGATAGGTAAAGAACGTGGTCACGCCGCGGCTCTGCTGCCGGTAGTTCTGCAGGTTGTCTGTGCCGACCTGGGCGAAGATGGAACGCAGGTCGCGCCCCGCCAGCACCGAGGCTTCCGTCGCCTGGTTGTAATTGAACCGGCGCATGTACACGGTGAACCCCGCCGACAGCGGACGGTCGAAGAGGAACGGCTCGGTGAATCCGAAGAGGATGTTGCGCTCGCGCGTTCCGAGCTGCACGTCGAAGCTGAGCGTCTCGCCGAGTCCCAGGAAGTTGTTGGTGGAATAGTTCAAGCCCAGGAAGCTTCCGGCAATGCCGCTGACGCCGCCGGTCAAACCGATGGTGTTCTTGCCCTTTTCTTTCACCTTCAGGTTGATGTCCACCATGCCGGCCTTGTTGTCGGGCTTCACGCCTTCATTCGCGTCCTCGGGTTTGATCGGCTCTAAGAACCCGAGCTGATTGAGACGTAGGACGCTTACTTCCCAGAGGCGGCTGTTGTACATGTCGCCTTCGTCGAGCAGGATCTCGCGGCGGATCACTTTGTCGCGCGTCGTGGTGTTCCCGGTGAACTCGATGCGGCGGACGAAGAATTGCTTGTCTTCCTCGATCGCAAACGTCATGTTGATGAGCTTCTTATCCTCGTCAATGGACGTCTGCGGCTCGGTCACTTCGTTGATGAAGCCGAACTCGCCGTAGAGCTTTTTCAAGTTCTCCAGGCCCTTGCGGACCTTCGACACGTCGAAAATGTCGCCCTTGGCCATCGTGAAGTAGCGGCGCATCAGGGTGTCGGGGCTGCGGAAGAACTTCACTCCCGTGAAGGTCATTTCCCCGAGGCGGTATTGGTCGCCTTCCTTCACGGGAATGGTGATGTGCACCTTCTTCCCCGGCTTGTTGGGCTTGAAGAGAGGGATTCGCAGTCCCGTTCCGCCCGTATCGTAAATATCGAGCGTCGGATCTTCGATCAGCGCCTTGAAGTAGCCGATGTCCTGGTATTTCCCGCGGACGAGTTCGAGATCCATGCCCAGCTTGGTCTGATCGAAGGTCCGGTCGAAGAGGTTTTCTAGGACGATCGATTTCGGGATGCCGATGGGACGGGTGTGGACCATGGCCCCGCGCAGCTTGCGATCGGGGATCACGGTGTTTCCCACGAAGTCGATCTTGCCGACCTTCACCTTGGGACCTTCATCCACTTCGAAGGTCAGCTTGATGGAGTTCGGCGGCACGCGCACGGGATGGGCTTCCACTTTGGCGTACTGGCGGCCCTTCTCGGAAAGAAATTCCTGGAGCACGATCTCCGCGCGGCGGACTTTGGTGGGATCGTAGGGACTCTCCACGGTTAGACCGACTTTCCGCTCTTTGAAACGGTCGAGAACTTCGGAAGTGGATACGGACTTCATCCCCTTGCCGTACTCGATGGTGCGGATCTGCGGCTTCTCCCGGACGATAAAGGTCAGGATCTTGCCCTTCACTCCATCTTCTTCCTCAAGTCGCAGATCTTCGAGGAAGCCGGAGTTCCACAGATTCATGAAGTCGCGCTGCAGGGTGTTGATGTCGTAAAGGTCGCCTTCCTTGCTGAACAGCCGGGCCCGCAAGGTCTCCCTGGGGTAGCGACGATTCCCCGTGAAGGTGATCTTTTCGATGATCGTCTGGCTCTGTGTAAGGGAGCGCGCGGCAGCGGGGGGCGTTTGGATTTGAGTCTGTCCAGGATCGGCGTCCCAAGCCACGGAGGCGTGGAAGAGCAGACGACCGGCAGCCGCAGCCGGCGAGGGAGCCAGAACGGCAACCGCACCGATCAGGATCAGTGTGCCAAGGATCATCTGGAATCGTACAGAAAGGCTCTGCCTCAAGCGCCGGTTTCTCCGAAAGTCATCTTTCCACGCTGACTACAACGACGAAGCGGCAGCACCCGCAGCAACTCGCGAATGAGCTATTGTACACCGAAAGACGAGAAGAACGGCAGGCAAGTTACAAAATTCAACTGGCCAAAGGTCCTTCGTTTTCAGCGATAAAGCAGGACTGGTTCGCTGAGTGGCTCGCCCTCCACCGAGGAACCTTCCGGCCGATAATACAACCCATCGCCTTCGAGGAAGACCTCGAGCCCCGCAGGCTTCGGGACCGATCCCTGGATCAGGGCTTCCGAGAGCGGGTCCTCGATGTACTTCTGAAGAGCCCGCCGCAGCGGACGCGCGCCATAACTGCGATCGCCCAGAGTCTGGTTCAGTATCCATCTCTTGGCTT
>CAZRND010000108.1:0-12694 GCA_964601345.1 uncultured Acidobacteriota bacterium
CACAACAACCTGGTATCTTAAGCGCGAACGGGGTCAGAACTTTTCGAACCAGTCCGATTTGGGAGTTGTGGCGTTACGGGCCGGCGGCGCGCTTTTCGGGATTCGCGGGCCGATATTTCGAAATCGTGTCGGCAATGAAGAGCGCTTCCTGCTCGCCGTCCGCCGCTTCGTAGAATCCGATCTCGGGGCCGGATTCGCGCGTTGTCCAGAGCGTCTTCCCTTTGCGCGCTTCGTTATTCGCCACGACCGCGCCCGCGGCGGCCAGAATGTTCTTCGTCGAGCGATAGTTCTGCTCCAGGCGGATGACGCGAGCCCGCGGGAAGTCGCGCTCGAATTCCAGGATGTTTCGAATGTCGGCGCCACGCCAGCTATAGATCGACTGGTCCTCGTCGCCCACCACGCACACGTCCTGATGGACCCGGGTCAGCAACCGGATGAATTCGTACTGGATGCGGTTGGTGTCCTGATATTCATCCACCAGCAGGTGATGGAAGCGCTCGTTGTACTTGCGCGCGGCTGCAGGAGCGTCGCGCAGCAGGCGTACTGTCTCGATGAGCAGGTCGTCGAAGTCGAGAGCATTGTTCTTCTTCAGGCCAGCCTGGTAGCGCTCGAAGACCACCGCCAGCTTTTCGGCGCGCTCGTCGCCGGCTTCCTTGTAGATCGCTTGCGGCGTGATCCCGTGATTCTTGGCGTGACTGATGCGCGAGAGCATGGCGCGCGGCGCGAAGACTTTTTCGTCGAGGCCCAGCTCCTTGAGCACGGCCTTCACCAGCGCATTTTGCGTATCGTCGTCATAGATCGTGAAGTCGCGCTGGATGCCGGCTTCCGGGCCGTCGCGCCGCAACATGCGCACGCAGATGGAATGAAACGTGGAGACCCAGGGCGAACCCGCGAGTCCCGCGCCGGCGAGAAGTTGCTGGACGCGCTCCTTCATCTCGCTCGCCGCTTTGTTCGTGAATGTGACCGCCAGAATATTCTCCGCGCCCACGCCCGCCTCGCCGATCACGTAGGCGATGCGATAGGTAATGACGCGCGTCTTTCCGCTGCCTGCTCCGGCCAGGATCAGGAGGGGCGTGCCCAGTTGGGTGACAGCTTCAGCCTGTTGTGCATTCAGGCGATCGAGAAAGGACATGAACGATCTATTTTATCTCTTTTTTCTTCCACCAATAGAACGGGATTCCCGCCGCGACGGTGAGAATCCCCCATAACGCTTCTTGCGGACGGTCCATCAGCGTGTGCGCCGCGATCCAAATCGAGAAGGCGACGTACGCCGCAGGCAACCATGGATAGAGGGGAACGCGGAAGGGGCGCTCCAAATCCGGGCGGCGGATGCGCAGTACGATCACGGCGCCCACGGCCAGCGCCAGAAAGACGGTGAGCGCAAATCCGGTGAAGACCAGCAGGCGTTCGAAGACGCGAAAGAACAGGATCAGCACGCTGGTCCAGGCGCTTTGCAGGAAGATCGCCCGCGCCGGAGTGCCAAATGACGGATGCACCATGCCGATCGACTGCGGAAACACTCCGTCTTTGGCCATGGCGTAGTAAACGCGCGGCCCCGCCAGAACCATGGCGCTGGCCGAAGCCAGGATCGAAAGCGCCAGGATCGCCGAGACGGCGTGCGTCGCGGCGGGTCCGAAGAGCGCGACCGACGCCTTTTCTCCAATGGCCATCACGCCGCTCATCTCCGAAATCGGCAGCGCGTAGAGATAGAGAAGGTTCAGACCAAGGTAAAGAACGATGACCACGCCGGTGCCCGCCAGCAACGACACCGCTACGCTGCGTTGCGGATCGCGCATCTCGCCAGCGAGATACGCGGCCGCGTTCCATCCGCTATAGCCGTAAAGAACGAAGATCAGCGAGACGGCCATGCTGCCTTCGTGCGGACCGGAGGTCGAAAAGTTCGCGATGCTGCCGTGTCCCAGCGCAAAGCCCGCCACGATGATCGCGCCGATCGTCGCGACTTTCCCGGCCGTCAGGATTCGCTGCAGCAGGCTTCCCGGACCAACGCCCGCGGTGTGCGCGGCGGTCAGCATCCAAAGAGCGGCGAGCGCCGCGGCCTGTCCGCCGGTCTGGGCCGGATCGAGTGCCGGAAAGAAATGATGCAAGTAGGCGACGAAGCTCAGGCAGGCTGCCGCGATGGCCCCGCTAAACCCGATGAAGAAGGAAGTCCAGCCGCTCAGGTAACCAAGCCACGGACCGTACGCCTCGCGCAGATAAACGTACTCGCCGCCGGCCTCGGGCATCGCCGCGCCCATCTCGGAATACGAGAGCGCGCCTGCCAGAGCGAGAACGCCGCCGATGACCCAGACGCCCAGCAGCCAGGCAGGCGATCCGAGATCGCGAGCGATGAAGCCTGACGTTGTGAAGATGCCGCTGCCGATCACGTTGGCCACGACCACCGCAATGGCCGTCGAAATCGAAATCTGGCGGGATAACGCGGAGTCGCCGCTCATTTCCTCACGCCGAAATCCCAAACGTAGAGGTTGAGCTTCTCGTCGATGAACTCGACAATGGCGTATTCGCCCGGCGGCAGAGGCTCGCGCGGGGTCAACCGCGCGGTCTGCTTGGGCAGCTCCTCGATGATCAGATCGATCTGGCTGTTCTCGTCGCTCGTCTTTCCCAGCAGGGATATCAGGACGGCTTCGAGCTCGCGCTTGTCACTTTTGACCTTCACGCGCAGGATGGCGAATTTCGAAGTCTCGGCGGCTTTCCCGGTGACATAGATTCCTTCAGGCGCTTTGTCGAATTGCAGTGCCGCCTTGGCGCTCGGCAGGGTCACCAACCGCCGGTTCTTCAGCACCGGCAGCGGAAGCAGGATGTTCGTCGCCGTGCGCCGCTTGTCGAGTTGGGTACCCGCCTTCGAGACGGCCAACGTGACGACCTTTCCGTCCGCCACGGCGTACGCGCCCCAATCGTCGGGGAGAAAGACTCCCGGAGCCACCTCCGGCCCTTTCTCGTCTTTGAGCTCATCCGACTGGTCGCGGACGACCTCGCGGGCCTTCTCGATGTTCTCTTCCTTCTCGCGCTTGTTGACCTCGTCGGTGGCTTTCCAATCGACGAGCGACTCAGGCATTTCTTCCCAGGCGTCGCGATCAAGACTGTAGAAGCGCACGCGACTGCCCTGCTTCTCGTAGGAACGGACGATCTGGTAACTGCCGTCTTTGAGAACCAGCTTGAGGGAAGCTGCCCATGCGCCGGCGGCACAGAGGAGGACGAGAAACAGAAGCGTTGAGAACCTGCGCATCATTTCATTATAGAGTCACTAGATGCGGGAATTCATTATTCAGCTCCCGAAAGCGGAGCTGCACCTGCATCTCGAAGGAGCGATCGAGCTGCCGACCCTCGCGCGGCTGGCCGAAACGCACGGTATGCCGCCGCCCTCGCCCGCCCTCTACGGGTACGCGGATTTCTCCGGCTTTCTGAAGTCGTTCAAGCAGGTCTGCGACCATCTGAAGACACCCGAGGACTATCACTTCATCACGCTGAAGCTTATCGAGCGCCTGCGCTCGGAGGGCGTGGTCTACGCCGAGATTTTTCTGGCGATCGGAGTCATGCTATGGAAGGGCGATAAGTTCGAGGAGCTCTTCGAGGGCATCGACGCCGGAGCCAAGGACGGACTCGCCCGGCACGGCGTGCGAGTCCGCTGGATACTCGACGCGACGCGCCAGTTCGGTCCTGAGGCGGCGCAGCGCGTGGCGGAGCTGGCCGTACGCTATCGCGATCGCGACGTGATCGGGTTCGGCATCGGCGGCGACGAGAAGCAGGCGGCGCCCGAGCTGTTTCGCGATGTCTTTGCTTACACGCGGCGTCACGGCCTGCGCGCCTCGGTTCACGCCGGCGAAGTGGTCGGGCCGGAATCCATCAGCGGCGCGCTCGATGCCCTCGCGGCCGAGCGCATCGGTCACGGCGTCTCGGCGATCCGCGATCCGGCGCTGGTGCGGCGGCTGGCCGAGTCGCAAGTCCCGGTGGATATTTGCCTCAGCAGTAACGTCCGAACCGGCGCGATCGGGAAGATGGAAGAGCATCCGCTGCGCCGTTACTTTGACGCCGGCGTGCTCGTTTCGCTCGCCACCGACGATCCGGCCATGTTCGAAACCGATCTCGTCACCGAGTACCTGCTGGCTCACGAGAAGTTCGGCTTCACGCGCGACGAGCTGGCGCGTCTGGCGGCAAATTCCTTCCAAGCCTCGTTCTTGAGCGACGAGGAGAAGTCGCGATACACTCTTCAACATAAGGAGTGACACAAGTGCGAAAACTTACTACGGTCTTATTGTTTGCGGCATGTTTGTGCTGGGCGGTCCCCGCGCTGGACGATGCGGCCTCCATCACCGGCATTTGGAAGTGCCTTCTGAAATCCCAGGATCGTCCCGACCAGGAGGGCCAGCTCGACCTGAAACAGAATGGCGAGGAGGTTACCGGAACCGGCTCGAATGCCGGCGGGAGCGCTCCGATCAAGGGCACGTTCAAAGACGGCAAGTTCAAACTCCAGGTCATCACCGAAAACGTGAATTGGGATCTCCAAGGCACGATCGAGGGCGATAAGCTCTCCGGAACCTGGGCGATCGGCAACGGCCTCAAAGGCACACTCGAGGGCGCGCGAAAGAAGGATTAGTGGACGCCGTCTTTCTCGGGCGGATCGGGTATGACCTGATTTCCGATGAGCCGCACGTGCCGCTCAAGGACGTGCGGCGCTTTTCCCGTTACCTCGGCGGATCGTCGGCGAACCAGGCCGTGGGCCTGGCGCGCCTGGGGATGCGCGTGGGCATGGTCGCCGCGCTGAGCCGCGACGCGATCGGCGATTTCCTGGCTGAATTCCTCGAGCGCGAAGGCGTCGAGACGCGCTACGTGCATCGCGTGGACGGCTATCCGAGCTCGCTGAGCCTCACCGAGGTCTCACCTCCCGACCGCTTTCCGCAGGTCTTCTATCGCCGCGAAGCCGCCGACATTCAATTGCAGGCAAGCGGCGACGACCTCACCTACGTCGCGCAGGCGCGTCTTTTCGCGACAAATGGAACGAGCCTCTGCGCGTCACCGTCGCGCGAATCGACGCTCTCCGCTCTCAAGCGCGCCCGCGAGGCGGGCGCCACGGTGGTCTTCGACGTGGATTACCGCGCATGGTCTTGGGACAACGAACAGCAGGCCGGACAGTTTGCACGCTTGGCCTTGCCGTTCCTCGATGTGCTGATCGGCAACGAGCCCGAGTTGTGCCTCGTGGCAGGCGTGAGCAAGCCGGAACAAGCTGTCGAGAAGTTGCGAACCCAGGTTCCGACCATCGTCTGCAAGCTCGGCGCGGCGGGCGTGCGGCTGGTCGCGGGACATGAAGAGCACACCATTCCGCCCGTTCCCGTGGAGGTGATTTCGACCATCGGTGCGGGAGACGGCTTCGCCGCGGGATTCCTCTACGCTCTGCTGGCGAAGAAGGGCTGGCGCGATTGCCTCCGTTACGGCAACGCCGCGGCGGCCATCGTCTGCAGCCGCCTGAGTTGTTCCGAAGCGATGCCCACCCTTATGGAAGTCGAAAGTCTTCTGACCTAAGTCCCCGCAGATATCCGACGCCCGGTGGAATATATGGATCGGGCTGGGGCAGAAGCACGGTGATCGCCGAGGTGTACTTCGGCGAGCCGAGACGGTGGAAGATCAAGAGGCTCACGTTGTGGGCCAGGTCGGCATCGGTGATCTCAGCGAAGTCGCGGCGGTAACTCCCTACGGGCGGCGAATTGCGGTTCGCGTCCAGAAATCCGCGCAGCTCGCCATGGCGGTGCTTGGTGCGAGCGTCGAACTCCACGCGTGCGCTCATCGCGTCGAGGAGCTCGATCGCCTTCCGGACGCTCTCCCTGTAGATCTCCGCGTCCCAGCCCTCGGCGTAGAGAGTGATCGGCTTCGCGAGCAGCGCCCGGGAAAATGCTTCTTCTGCCCGGCGGCGATCTCCCAACGCCAGCCGCGCACGGCCGAGATGGAACCAGGCGGGCGTAAACCACATGTCGAGTTGCACGGCCCGCTCCAGATGCGGAACGGCTCCGGCGGCGCTTCCGGCGGCGAGCACCTCCGCACCGGCCGCGGCGCTCACCGGAATCAAATCGGGCAAACGTTGCGCGGCCGCAACGTAATCCCCGCGCTCGAACTCATCCCATCCGCAGATCGCTGGGATAGGCGCGGCGGCGGCCGCTAATAGAAGCGCGACGCGGAGCCATGCCGACATCGCCGCGCCGGGGCGTTTTGGCGCGTCGAGAGCCGCCACAGCCACTACGGCGAAAAGGATCGCGGGCAAGTCGAGCTGATAATCCGCCAACGCGAACAGCGCGTAGATCCAGAGCGCCGGCGACTGTACGCGCCAGAAAATCCAGGCCACAAGCAGGAGCCCCACGACTCCCGATTCGGCGGCAACTTGCACCGGCAGATCGTGCAAGTGAGGAAATGCCTCGCCCTGCGGCATCACGTCGGGAACCTGCTGCCTGTATCGCGCGGCGACGAGCGGAACAGAACCACTTCCCCATCCCCAGGGCCGGGCCTTGATCATCGCCGCTCCCGTGCGCAGATACCGGATTCGATTTTCAAGCGAGAGCGAAGGATCAGACGCCGTCGTGAGCATGGCGCGCGTACGCGGAACGAAAAACGCCAGCACCGCGAGGGCCAGGACTGCGGGCGCGAGAATCACGGCCTTGCGACGGAACGTCCACAGAACGAGCACCACGAGCGCCACGATTCCCGCGAGCGAGCGCGTTCCGGCAATCGCCGCGGCCTGCACGACCACAGCCGCACCCCATGCCGGATGTCGCCGGATCAGCTTCGCGGTCAACGGAAGATGCAACAACAGGAATCCGGCCATGTAATGATGCTGCCCAAGCGGCGCGGCGACGCGCGGCGTGTATCCAAGCAGCCACGCACCGAGGCCAAATGCGGCTGCCCCTGTGGAAACCAGCGCCATCGACGACGAGATCGAATCGCCATCCATGTCCAGTGCGAGATAAAAGAAAGCCGCGGCGGAAGCGAACAGAACAGCAAGATGCAGGCTGCGTTCCGGACACACCGCAAATGCCGACAGCACGGCAAGTCCGGCCAGCCATGCGATGAGCGCGCCTTCCAAGCCCCCGCCGACGCGAGCGCGGGGTCCAAGCAAGGCCGCCGCCACGAACGCCAAAACAACGAGCGCGACCATCGCAGCACTCGTGAACGGCCGCGCCAGGCCCGCTACCGTGCCGGTCACGAGCGTGACAACGGCATAGAAGCCGGCAAAGCACAGCGGCATTTTCATGAACGATTTTCGGCGAGGGAGATCGCCACTTCGATGGCGCGAATCATGTTGTCCGGGCGCGCGACGCCCTGTCCGGCAATGTCGAACGCGGTGCCGTGATCCACCGAAGTGCGGACGATGGGCAGTCCCACGGTGATGTTCACGGCGTCGTCGAACTCCGCCATCTTGATGGGGATGTGTCCCTGGTCGTGGTACATGGCCACCACCAGGTCGAACTCGCCGCGGCTGGCACGTAGAAAAACGGTGTCGGGCGCGAGCGGACCCGCGACGAGCCAACCGCGCGAACAAGCTTCTTTCACCGCAGGCGCAATTTCCGCGAGATCTTCCTGGCCGAAGAGGCCGGCCTCTCCGGCATGCGGATTCAGCCCGGCCACGGCAATGCGCGGACGCGTCACACCCAGCCGCGCGACGGCCTTTGCGCCCAGCTCGATGGTTTCGAAGATGCGCGGGGTGCGCACGGCATCGAGCGCTTCGCGCAGCGAGACATGTGTGCTGACGTGAATCACGCGCAGCCGCTCGCCCGCCAACAGCATCCGCACTGAATCTTCCGGGACGCCGCAGAGCGAGGCCAGCAGCTCCGTGTGGCCGGGCTGCACCATTCCGGCCAGCTTCGCCGCGCCTTTGTTCAGCGGTCCGGTGACCAGGGCATCGAGCGCGCCGCTGCGGCAGAGCGAAACTCCCTTCTCGACCGCCGCGACGGCCACCGCTCCGCACTGCGGTTGTATGACGCCATGGCGGAAGCTCGCGGCATCGATCTCTCCCGCGACAATTCCCTCCCGTCCGGATGGAAGCATCGCCGCGGGACCGATCGCCAACAGGATCGCGCGTCCTTTGAGTCGCGGGGACTCGAGCGCTTTGGCAACGATTTCCGGCCCGATGCCGGCCGGATCGCCGAGCGTGATGCCGATGCGTTTCATCTCCTCAGCCTTTCGAGAACACGGACAATCGTTTCCTTGTCGCCGAACGCGCCCGACTTGGTCACGACCGTCGCGCCGTCCGCAACGCCGCCGCGAATCGTGCCCACGGCCACTCCCGATTCCACTTCCCCTAAAATCTCGATGGCCGACGCGCGCAGCTTCTTCAGCACGTGAGAAGCCGAGTTGCCCCCGACGAGAAAAAGGCCCATGCCCGGCTGGAGTGTACCGGACGACCTATCGAGCGGATGCATGCGATCTCGCAGCCATTCGATCTGCCGGAGCGTGCGTTCGTGCGGGCTGAAGGTGATGATCATCCACCGCGGTGCGCCGGGCAGCCGCACCCTGCGTCGCACGGGCCGTCGCCTCCCGAAGACATAGCGGGCGAGCCCGGCCGATCCCGCCCAGAGAACTTTCTTGTGCCGGTGCGACGCGGCGATTCGCTTCAAATCGTCTTCGGTTTCGGCGTCGAGAATAAGCGCTTCGGGCATTGCGATCTTCGGACCCGGCTGTCCGTCGATGAAGATACGACCACCGCGCACGGTACGCCCGCAAGCGGGAAACGCCGGGCACAGCACAATCTCCTCCGCGCCGGCGACGGCGGCCACGGCCAGTGTCTCCTCCCGCCAGTGACCTCGCAGGGTCGAATCTATTTTCTTATAGAAGATGCGCGGTCCCCAAGCGAGAAGATCGCGCGCCGCGCGAGCGGACGCATCGACGGCCTTCTTTCGCGTGAGATCTCGGCTGTCGCTCGAGACAGCTACGACATCCGCGTCGGGCGCGCCCTCATCAAGACGCACGGTGACGCGCCAACCGGCGCCCGCGGCGCGACACGCGGCGTCGCACGCCCCGGTCAGATCGTCAGCCAAAATCACTCCTGGACCGGAAGGCGCGGCAGGTTTCAACTCGAAGCGGAGGGATCGCTCGTTCCGCCGGCCCCGAGATCGGGCGAGGCGGAGGGGAAATGAACGGCGACGCCGACTTGGCCGTCTCCGGGCTGAATCTCCGTGCGCAACACGTAGCCGCGCAGACGGAATTCCTCGTCGGCTGCAGGGGCGCCAGAATTTGAGTGGATCGGAAGAATCAGATCGATGGATTCCTCGGGTTCGTACGTTTGCGGGCTGATGAAATATGCGCCGTAGAAGCTGATGTCCCGCAGTCGCGCTTCCTTCGCGTCGCCGCCGCCGTTGTGAATCGTTTCGACGCGCACCGGCATGTTGAGAGGGGTGCGCTGCCCAAGGCGGGCGCCTCGGCAACTGACTTGAACACCGCTCTTGTTCACTTCGAGCATCATGCCTTCGGCCGCCGCATACGTGGAAGGAAACTCTTTGCGGGCCTGATAAAGGATGTGGTCGAGCTCCTGATCGCTGCGCCACGGCTCGTGATGAAACAGAAACAGGCTCTTCGCGCCGGTCTCGATCGCCATCTTCACCGACGCTTGCCAGGAACCGTGGCCCCATCCGGCTTTGCCGGCCTGCAACTCCTCCGGACAATACTGCGCGTCGCCCCCCAGCGGGTCCGCGTCCTTGGCCAGGGCCTTCACCCCGCGGACCTATTCCGGATTTCCCTGCCCTGGTTCGGTGGCGTAGACCACCGTGGAGTCACTGTCCTCGAGACGAAACGCCAGCGACCCTTGCGGATGATTCACGCCGCAGGTGCGGACGAGCGTGCGTCCGATCTTGAATTCGCCTTTGAGGGCCACCTCGCGAAGCGTGTACTGCGACTGCAACTGATTCGCCAGGATGGGAAAGAAAGGCGCCCGAAAAAGCGCATCGATGACCCCCGCGATCGTACTCGGATCGGTGGACTGCGGCTTGGGCCCGATGATGTTGATGGAGTTTCCCTTGCGATAGAGCGGTTCGAAGAACGGCAGGCCCTGGATCTGGTCCCAGTGGTAATGCGTGAGCAACAGCGTGGCAACGATGGGATCTCCGTTCGCCTGGGCGATCAGACGTTGTCCCAGTTCGCGGATTCCCGTTCCGGCGTCGAGAATGATGAGCTGGTTTCCCGAGCGGATTTCGAGACAGGGAGTGTTGCCTCCGTAGCGCCACGAGTTCCGGTCCGGGGCGGGGACCGACCCTCGCACTCCCCAGAAAACCAAGTGCATCAACGCATCATACTGCGGGGAAAGTCACGGCACAAGGCCCTTGGCCACCACTCCGACGTTGGCGATCGTGTCGCCTTTCTTCATCGTGGGGACGGCGCAAATGTAGAGCACAACTCCGGCCTCCGGCGCGCGCGCTTCATAAATCGTTTTGCCGACGTAATCGGTCACGTAGCCCACTTTCATCCCTTGCTGCACGTAGGTTCCGCGCCGCACCAGAGGATAGAAAATCCCGGTCTGCTCGCTGGTCATGGCGGCGATCTTCTCGATCCACACCGGATGATCCACCATCTCCGCCGCGCCCGGCAGCATCTTCAGATAGCGCAGGACGCCCGTGCAGCCGCGAACGAGGGCATTCACGTCGTCGGTCTCGACGGTCCCGGCGTGGCCCGCCTCCGCCGTGATGGAAGGCTTGCCCCGTGTGGATGCGGTGTTCTCGAGATAGCGCGATGCGGCCGGATCCTTCGGGCGGTCCGCGGAGATGATGATCGTGTCGAGGCCGAAGGCCAGCACCATCTCGCGCGAGATGCGGTCCTGCTTTTCGTTCCCGGTCTTGGTCCAGTAGCTGTACGGGCGCAGGCTCTCGTCGAGATCGCCGCCGTGCAGATCGATCAGGTGATCGGACGGTTCGACGACCTGCCGCGTGATCAGGAAGGAGGCGCGCTCGGTCTGCGTACCGTCCATTTTTCCGGGGTAATAGCGATTCATGCTCTTGTTGTCGACCGGATTCACATGCGGCGTCTTCTGCTCGAACGATGGAATGTTCACCAGCGGGAGCAGGATCACCGTACCGGAGATCGCGGCCGGGTCGAGCTGACCGATCAGTTTTTCGACAGCGATGATCGAAGCGTACTCTGTGCCGTGCGATCCGGAAACGATGGCCAGCACCGGGCCGGGCTTCGCTCCGTGCACAACAACAACAGGAATGTTCGTGCCCGCGTCGCCGCCCGCGGGAACTTCGATCACGCCCGTCGCCTTTTGCCCGCGAGCGGCCCGGGCCGTTCCGACGGTGAAGGTCGCGCGATCCTGCGCGGCGGCGAGCGCGGCCAATGCAAGTCCGAAAACCAATGCGATGCGGGCCATAGAGCCTCCTTACTCCAATTTCACTGTCTCGAGGTACGCGGCAATGTGCACATCCCAGCCGAACTTCTGGACGATCTTGTCGCGCAGTGCTTCCGCGCCGGTGGGCTCGCCGTGGACCAGAAACGTCCGTTTCGGCGGCTTCTTGAAGTTGGCGAGCCAGCCGAGGATTTCCTCGTAGTCGGCGTGGTCCGAGAACTGATCGAGCGTCTCGATGCGGCACTTCACGCCAATCTCCTTGCCGAACATTTTGATCGATTTCCGTCCCGACTGCAGCAGCCGTCCGCGACCGCCAGGCGGCTGGAAGCCCACGAAGACCACCGTCGAGTTGGGGTTCGGGAGATGCCGCTCGAGGTGGTGCAGAATCCGTCCGCCGGAGAGCATTCCGCTGGCGGAAATGATGACATGCGCCCCGCGCTGGTTGTTGATCTCGACCGACTCGGCGCGCTTCGAGCAAAAGTGAACCTCCGGC
This sequence comes from uncultured Acidobacteriota bacterium, assembly GCA_964601345.1. GTDB lineage: Bacteria > Acidobacteriota > Terriglobia > JAJPHL01 > JAJPHL01 > CAZRND01. The sequence goes on from CAZRND010000108.1 coordinate 11,823, forward strand.
CATTCGCTCGGGACGTGATAGAGGTCGATCATGCGCTTCGTGGCATCGTCAAATTCTTCCCGGTGATTCACGAAGATCTTCACTGCCTCGATCGCCATCGGGCTGTCGATGAAGACCGGCATCTTCGGCGCCTGGCCCGTCTCCATCAATTTCTTGACCATGAAGAGGAGCTTTTCGGTGCGTTCCACAGCAAACGCCGGAATGACCACCGCGCCGCCCTTGGCCGCCGTACTCTTCAGAATCTCGGCGAGCTTGGGACGCGGGTCATCCTTCGTGTGCAGGCGGTTTCCGTAGGTGGACTCGAGCAGCAGGTAATCCGTTTCCTTCACAGGCTCGGGGATGGGCGCATCCTCGCGAGGCCGGCCGAGGTCGCCGCTAAAGAGGACGTTCAGACCGCCCGCTTGCAGCTCGAAGAAGCCCGATCCGACGATGTGTCCCGCGCGCAGGAAACGCCCGCGGATGTCGTCGGCGATGCGCAATTCCGTATGGAACGGATGCGTCCGCAGCAGGTCTAGGGAAGCCACAGCCTGTTCGTAGGTGTAGAGCGGCTTGGCTTCGGCATGCTTGGTGAATTTTTTGAAGTTGGCGTAGTCGGCTTCTTCTTCCTGCAGGTGGCCGGAATCCGGAAGCACGATCTTGGCCAGGTCGAGCGTCGGCGGCGTGCAATACACCGGACCCGTGAAACCTTCGGCCCCCAGGCGCGGCAGAAAACCGACATGGTCGAGATGGGCGTGCGTGAGCACGATCCACTCGACGTCTTTGCTGGGGACCGGCAGCGGCTGCCAATTTCGGTCGCGCCACTCATTGGCGCCCTGAAACAAACCGCAATCCCACAACAGCTCGCGGGTGCCGGAGAGCCAGAGCAAGGTGTT
>CAZRND010000108.1:12704-15128 GCA_964601345.1 uncultured Acidobacteriota bacterium
GTCTACCGCGGGTGCGCTCCAGTTGCGTCACCTCGCCTCCATTGCGCGCTAAAAAATACAGCAATCCACCGCCAGCTCTCGGTGTCCGGAGAGCCCTACCAAGTGTGTGGAACCCGTTACGGGCCACGCGGCGCCGAGAAACTGGAGGGAAAGCATGTGAACTGCGGATATACCACATACCGCCGCGTAGAGTAAACTATTCGAAAGGGATGACTTCCACGGAGACTCTGGTTCGGCCCATCTGGCTCAAGGCGCGCGCCCCCGGCGGCGAGAACTATCACGACGTGCGCACGCTCGTCGACTCGCTGGGATTGCACACGGTCTGCCAGAGCGCCAGTTGTCCGAACATCGGCGAGTGCTGGAACCAGCGCAGCGCGACGTTCATGATCGCGGGCAACGTCTGCACGCGGCGCTGCGGTTTCTGCGCCGTCCAGAAGGGACCGCCGCTCGAAATCGATTGGCAGGAGGCCGAGCGTGTCGGCGACGCCGCGGCCAGCCTGAATCTCGAATACGCCGTCGTCACTTCCGTGAATCGCGATGACCGCAAGGACGGCGGCGCAGCGCTTTTTGCGCGCACTATCGAAGCAATCCGCATGCGCCTGCCGCGTTGTCGCATCGAGGTGCTCATCCCCGACTTCCAGGGCTCGGCCGATGCACTGCAAATGGTCCTCGACGCCAGGCCCGACGTGCTGAACCACAATATCGAGACCGTAGAGCGGCTCTATGCAACCGTGCGGCCGGGATCGCGCTATCGACGCTCGCTCGAGCATCTGGGACGCGTGAAGCAGCTCGCCAGCGGGATTCCCAGCAAATCCGGCATGATGATCGGCCTCGGCGAGGACGTCGCCGAGATCGAAACGACGCTGCGCGACCTGCGCGAATCCGACGTCGATCTGCTCACGGTGGGACAGTATCTGCCGCCTTCGTCGAGGCATCTGCCGATCGCACGCTACTACACGCCGGCGGAATTCGAAGAAATCCGCGAGACGGCGGTGGGTCTGGGATTCGCGCACGTGGAATCGGGTCCGCTGGTGCGGAGTTCCTACTACGCGCGGCGCGGTTACGATGCCTGGTATGCCAGACGTGCCAGCGCCAAGTCGCCCAGCGCGTAGCCTACGGACTTGAAGAGGGTGATGTCCCTGGCCGTGCGACGCACGGTCTTCTTCCCCAGAACGATCTCCGACAACTCCGCGACGATGTGCGCGGGCGTGATGGTTTCGCTCGCGATGGGCAGCAGCAGGTCGCCGGCTTCGATGAGGGCGCCGTGGAGCGTGTCCACGGCTAGGCGCGATCGCGCCACGGTTGCGCCGTCGATTTCCCGCGTATCGGGGCGCGAGTTGCCGACGGCGTTGATGTGCGTACCCGGACGCAGCCAGTTGCCGTCCCAGAGCGGCTTGCGGGACGTCGTGCAGGCGCAGATCAGGTCGGCGGCACAGCATTCCGGCGCGGAGGCCGCTCGGCACCCGTGCGCTTCAGCGAAGGCGCGCGACTTTTCCTCGGTCGATCCGCAGACCATCACTTCCGAAATCTCACGGACGGCGCGCATCGCCGCGAGATGCGACCGCGCCTGCACGCCCGTGCCGAAGATCGCCAGCTTCTTCGGTCCAGGATTCGCCAGAAACTTCGTCGCCAGCGCGGAGACAGCCGCCGTGCGGATTTCCGTCAGCAGACGGCCGTCGAGAAGGGCGAGCGCCTCGCCGGTCGCGGCGTCGAGGTAGAGATACGTCGCCTGGACTCGATCGATTCCTCGCGCCGCGTTACCCTCGAATTGCGTGACCACCTTCACGCCCATGGCCCCGGCGGCGGCCGCGGGCATCACCCACAGGCGATTTTCGCCCGCGTCCATTTGGGCGCGCGGCGGCACCACCGCCGGATTGCGATAAGCCTCTTCGAGCGCCTGGATCGCGGCGGGATACGTCAGGACGCGCGCCAGCGTTTCAGCGTTGAGTATGCGCATCTTTGATGGCAGATTATGATGGCACACTATGGCAGCGAAGAACGCCCGTCGTTACATCGTCCAAGGCCGCGTTCAGGGCGTCGGCTTCCGCTGGTTCGTGGATCGCAAGGCGCGCGATCTGAAATTGACCGGATGGGTTCGCAATCTGGCAAACGGAAACGTGGAGGTTCACGCGGAAGGGGACGAGGATTCACTCGAGCAATTGCGTAGTAAGCTGGAACGCGGTCCGTTGACGGCGCGCGTTGAGTCTGTATCCGAGAGCCCCGCGGCGGTTGAGGACCACAGCATTTTTACCATTTCTGAGTGAGAGGAGCTCATGGAGCAATTAAAGAGACTGATTCGCGAGGTGCCCGATTGGCCGAAGCCCGGCATCCTGTTCTACGACATCACCACGCTGCTGAAGGATTCAGCGGGCCTGCATACTCTGGTGGACTCGCTGGCCTCGCACTACGCCGGCAAACCAATCG
>CAZRND010000109.1:0-14950 GCA_964601345.1 uncultured Acidobacteriota bacterium
CTTCCCCAAGGTCAGGATCTCGCGTCGCGCGGGAACCAGAAAGTAGTAATGCAGAGTTCTCTCTTGGATCTCGCCTCGAAAGAGGTTCGAGAAGACGGCAACACATCCAAAGAATATTCCCAGCCGCAGGAAATAGAATTGGAAGATCGCGGCAAAGACCATGTTGTCGTCGTTCAAGGGATGGCGGCCCCAGTGCCCCTGCGTGGTGAAGAGCCAGTGTCCTCCGGTCAGGAAGATGGGCGCAAAAGCGAGGAGATAGAGCCATGCGGCGCGGCGCGTGAAGAATCCCTTCTTCATTTCCAGACGCACAACCGCCAGCGACTGCCGCATCCAGAGATTCCAGGGCGGGCCGTTCACGATGTGCCTCCCTGCGTTCCGATCAGGTATTGATAGACGGAGTTCACGTCGTCGTCTCCAGGCGCCACCGATTCGATCTCCAGGCCGGTTTCGAGCACCACACGGTTGAGCAGCAGATAAAAGCTATCGGCATCCCGCGTGCGGATCAGCAGTCCTTTACCGTCCTCGCTGATCTTTGCTTCCACCATGCTGTCCTGCTGAAACAGACGCGAGGCCAGCATGGCCGGCTTGTCGCAACGGATCAGAACTTGCAGAGGCTGGTCTTTCACTTCGCTGCGAACGCCCTGGATCTGTCCTTCCGCCACGACGTAGCCGAAGCTGAGGAGCACCACCTGATCCGAGATCGTGTCGACTTCGTGGAGGATGTGGCTCGAGACGATGACGTGCTTGCCTTGCCCGCCCCATTCGCGGAACATCGCGATCGTCTCGGCCCGCGCCATGGGGTCGAGGCCGTTCAGGGGCTCGTCGAGCACCAGCACCGAAGGATTGTGGCTGATGGCGTGCGCCAGCTTGACGCGCTGTCGCATCCCTTTGCTATAGGAGAGGACGCTGCGGTGAGCCGCTTCCGTCATGCCGACTTTTTTCAGCGCCTCCCAAGTCAAGCCGTCCGCCTCTTCGCCGCTGTATCCGTGGACGCGCAACAAAGAATGAATGAAGTCGTAGCCGGTGAGTCCCTTCGGGAAAGAATCGAATTGCGTGCAATATCCGACCTTTCTCATCAGTTCTTCGGGATTGTCCGGCGAGATGCCCAGCACGCGGATCGAACCTTGCGTGGGCCGGATCAGGCCGCTCATCAAGTTCATCAGCGTGGTCTTGCCCGACCCGTTCGGACCGACCAGGCTCGTAATCCCGGGAGGGATCGAGAGCTGCACGCGATTCACGCCGAGCACTTCGCCGTAAAAGCGCGAGACGTTGTCGAAGATGATGCGTGGTTCGCTCATCGCACCACTTCCACTCCCTTGATCTTGAGGGAGAGCAGGTAGAGGCAGAACAGGCAGATGCCGATCAGGCTGCCCCAGCATGCCCAAATGGGAATCAGCTCGCCGGATGCGGCCCGGAAGAAAATCGCCCCTGCGCTTTTCTGCGGGTCGCTCTCAAAAAGGTAAACCCAGACTCGCCCGATGAGGTAGCTGATGTTGATCAGGTTCCCCCAGTGAGTCCGCATGACTCCGTTAATGGCATTGCCGAATCCCGACGCCACGAAGAAGACGCCGAAGAGCAATCCCGCGGCTGTAGGCCGCCATTTCACCCACGCTGACAGGGCCAGAGCCAGGAAGGAAAGGACCAGGATCCAAATCCAGGATCCCAGAAACAGGCCGAAAGCGATCCGCGGATTGTTCATCATCCATCCTTCGCCTTCCAGAGTCCCTTGCAGAATGAAGAGCAGCAGACCGGGGATCCAAGTGACGAGCGAGAGCGGGATGACCAACACAGATAGCTTGCCCAGCACGTAATCCGAGCGGGAAAAAGGCCGCGCCAGGTAGAGCGGCAACGCCTGGTTCGCGAGATCGGGGGAAACCAGTCCCGGCCCGATAAAGGCGGTCAGGAAGAACGCCAGCATGCTCTGGAATCCCAGGAAGGTCAGAAAGAAAGCGGAATCGATGTTCAGTGCCTTGCTGGACTGAATGCCCAGCATGCGGAGGATGCTGAGATTATGATTCGCATAAATCACGATGGCGCTCAGCAGCGGCCAGAACATGGCGACGGAGAAGAGCGCATTGACGAATCGCAGCTTGCGGACGTCTTCGAAGTTGTAGCGGGAAAGAGCGAGGAACCGCCACGAAAGAGGCGTCAGTGGTCCTTCGTAGCGATGATAGGTTCGCTTATATACGGCCACCGGCGGTTGCTCCTTCCTCCGATTGCATCGCCTTCAGGAAAATATCTTCGAGCGAGTCGCGCTTGTGATTGAGACGCCGGATCTGCACGTTCTGCTCCGCGGCGAGAGAATACAGGTGATGCACCTCAAGATGTTCCGGCATCACCAGCTTGACGCGTCCATTGCCGGACCAGGCCACCTCGCAGCCCAAGCGGTCGATGCCCTCGACAAACGCGCCGTTCGCGCCGCGCGTTTCGAGTTCCAGGAACTTGCGGTTCGAGCGCCGCTCCTCTTCCAGATTGCAGAAGGCGGCGATTTTTCCATCCTTGAGGATGAGCGCCTGATCGCAGGTCTCCTCCACGTCGCGGAGGAGATGCGAGGAAAGGATCAATTGCAGATCGCCATGATCGCGGATTTCCTGAATCAATTTGATCATGCGCGCCCGGCCGGGCGGATCGAGGCCATTGGTCGGCTCGTCGAGGAAAACCAGCTTGGGCCCGTGCACAATGGCCTGTGCGAACTTCGCCATTTGCTTCATGCCCAGCGAGTAGGTTCCCAGGGTGCGATAGCGAGCCTCACCGAGTCCGACGTAGAAGAAGGCCTCGTGCGCCCGCTCCATGGCCTGTTCGGGAGGCAGGCCGGAGAGTTCGGCCATCATCCGCACGAATCTCACGCCGCTCATCGAAGCGATGAAGGAATCGTTTTCCGGCATGTATCCGAGAAAAGCGCGGACTTCTTTCGCGCGCGTGCGAATGTCGTGATTGAGGATGCGCGCCGTTCCTGCGAAAGGCTGGTAGAAACCGAGCAGCGTGTTGATCAGCGTGGACTTGCCCGCGCCGTTCGGACCGAGCAGACCGATGGCGCGGCCGGAGAGCGAGACGTTCAGTTTCTTGAGAATGGGCCGCCCGCCCAGCCTGACTTCCAAGTCCTGTAACTCGACAACGGGTTCCATCTTCCGACCTTTCGGCGTATCACCTGATAATACGCCGAAGGTCGTTACTTTGTTCCTTTCTTCATCGAACCGCGGATGCCTTCCAGGGAGAACAGTCCCATTTGCCCGCTCAAGCCGGCAAGGTTGCTCAAGTTCAGACCGAAAAAGCTGCTGGCGCTGGCGATCGTGATGCGGTCTTCGTCAGCGTACGCCGCAACGAGCGTGGGAGCGGATCCCGCGGCGATGTTCTTCACAATTTCCTGCTGCTCCGGAGTCAGAGTCCGGCTTTGCATCACGCCCGAGAAGATCGATCCGAGAGCTCCACCAAAGTTCTGGTAGGCCAGAGCCGAGAAATTGGTCTGTCCATCCTGGGGCAGAGCGCCATGGAAGGCCGCGGAGCGCGGCAGCGTGTAGCCCGTGGCGCGATACTGGATGGCGCGATCGAGCAGCGTGCGGCTGGGAGCTGCCACCATGTAGCTATCCAGAAATACATAGTGCGCTTCGCCGACGGGCTGCGCGTCCGGCCACAGAATCGTGTAGAAAGTCCGCCCTCCCACGACTTCCTGCGTCATCTGCAGAGGCGCCTTACCCTTCGACGCGAGCTTGCGATTGGCGGACTCGACGGTCTTCTGAAGCGTCCACTGCAGGCGCTGCGGATCGTAAACCTCTACAACGAATTTCCACGACGGCGTGGGAAGCGCTGCTCCATCGATTCCGGAAGCAAACTCCGAGCCGAGCGAAGCGGCCAGATCGTTGCGAATATCGAATCCCAGCTCCGACTGCACGGCGGCGAGATCGGCCTGAGTGTTCGGGTTGGAATTCCCCAGCCAGCTCAGCATGTCGTCAATCACCTGGGCGGGGCTGTTCACCGCGAAGGCCGTAACGCCCAAGGCTTCCGGCGAAAAGAAATCCAGCACGCCCATGGGAGAAGGACGCGCCAGCCATCCAAAGACGCCCGTGCGCGGACCCGAGAACGTGAGTTGCGCATGCGTGTCGACCGCCTGGCCGTTCTGCTTCTGACCCATCACCACGTACTTGATGTTGCCGACCGGCTGCGGAACGCCGCGCTTCCCGGACATGTTGTTCGTGATCATCCCCATGTCCGCGCTGAACAGGATTCCCGCGCCGTCGCGATAGGCTTCCCGGATACGCGCGTGGAACGGAGTGCCGGCGAATCGATTCCCGGCGCCGATTTGCGCGAGGCTCTCGGCTTCCGGCGCGAAGGCCGCGAAATTATCGCGGATCGCCACGTTCAGGCCCCGCGGGCTTGCGGATGCCGGCTGTTCGTCGATGAAATGCAGCGGAGATTTTCCATCCGCGGCGAATCGGTTCATCTCGGCATGGACGAACTCACGGAAGCCGCCCCGCTTCACTTCCGCCAGGAAGACCGGACCGCCCATCGCCCCGTTCGGATTGATGGCCGCGGTCACCACCACCTCGTCTCCAAGATAATCGCTGAAGGCGCGAACCTCGTCGATGAAGGTATCGAGCTTCGAGCTTGCTTCGGACCCGTGCATCTTGCGCTCCCACCAATCGCGCAAGACCGCGTTCTCTTGCATCCTCTGATGAAAGATCTGATTGGCATCGCTCAACGTTCGGCCGAGATTCGGGAACGAGACATAGAGCACCGTGCCGGCCGGGAGCAGATCGGGGATCTGGCTCGAATAGCGCGTCGTCGGTCCCGGCAGAGTTTCGAGTTGCTTCTTCAAAGTCACGAGTTCGCGCAACAGCGCGAGATGCTCCGTGGCATTCCGGCTCCAGGCAATCTCCTCGCTGACCGGAACCGGCATCATGCTGGAGTCGCTCGAGAACTGGTCGCCCGGATGCAGCACGGTTTCCGCTCTTCCGCCATCGGACTCGGTGACGTGCACTTCGCCTTCGATGACCGATACGCGCGATCCCTTGATCCCGCTATTCACGTCGAAGACCGTTCCGGTCACCGCAACGCGGCAATCTTTGGTGATGACATAGAGATGCCCGGCACGTCGCTTGGCGGCCTGCACAATGACGCTGCCGCGATCGAGGTGGATGCTGAGATCGCTGCTCGCGGCGCGGACCGAAATCCCGGCGCGCTCGCTCATTTCCACCACGGTCCCGTCACCCAGCCGAACCACCGCGCTCGAATTCCGCGCCGTCCGAATTTCCGTGCCGCCCGGCAGATCTTCGCCGCCGGTCACGGCTTCGAGTCCCTTGCCGGTAACGCGATACAGCTTGCCTTGCACGCTTTGCACCACCGCGTGACTCGCCTGAGAGTTTCCGACCAAGCCGAAATTCACGATTCCCCACGTAGCCAATCCCAGAGTCACCACCATGGCTGCAGCGATGCCCCAAGCCGGCGTCCATTGCGGACGCCAACCTGCGGGCCGCGGGGCCGGCACGCTCTGGACCTCGCCTCCGCCAAAGGGGATGACTCTGCCGGCCGATTCGAGAGCCTTGCGGCAGGCTACGCATTCGTGCGTGTGATCCACCAGCAGCAGCGACCGCGCCTCGGAGAGCTTCCCCGCGCGATAATCCGGCATCAGCGCCCGGAATCCGGCGCATCCTTGAATCGTCGCCGGACCTGCGGCGTCGGCGATGCGACTCCAGGTTCTTTGGGCAGCCTTCTCGATGAGGCCGAGATCGACTTGCTCGTCGCGGATTTCCTGCATTGCTTTGTCGAGATTTTGTTCGGGGGTCATAGGGCGCCTCTCATGAAAAATCGATATTCCTTTTGAATGCGGTCGCGCGCGCGGCTCAGGGTTACGGCCACGCTCGATGCCGTGGTGCCGAGCATCTCCGCGATTTCGGGATTGTCTTTCCCCTCGAAGAATCGCAGTGCGAAGACCTCGGCGCTCAAGGGACTCAAGCGCGCCACGGTCTCACGGAGCCAGGCTCGCACCTCCGCCGATTGGAGGATGCGTTCCGGACCGGGAGTCGAACTGCTCACCGACCCCGGCTCCTCGTCTTCGAGCGGAACCATGGACGCTTTTTGCCGTGAACGGATCAAATCAAGTGAGGCATTCACGGCGGCACGGTTGAGATAACTCTTGGGGTTCTCGATGAAGGTCGCCTCGGGACTCCGCTGCAGCAGCCGCATGAACACGGTTTGGAGCACGTCCTCGGCATCGGCGGCGTTCCCGGTTACCCGGTAAGCGGCACGAAAAACCGTGGCGTGGTGGTCGTGAAAATATCGTTCCAGGTCCTCCACCGGGATCTGGACATGTTCAGCAGCAGAAGCGGGTTGCAGGGGCGGCCTCCTTCTTTGGTCTTCGCTCATTAAGACGCCCCCCCGCAACAGTTATTAACAACTTCCGCTCGTTTAGACCGGGGTGTTTTCTTCGAAGAGTTTGGACGAAAGCCGGATCCCCTGCAGGCGCAGGCGCTCCAGGAACCGGGGCTGGGAGTTGACGCCGCGAAAACGGCCTTGAATCCGGCCGTTGTCGCCGACACCGGTTCTTTCAAAAAGGAAGATGTCCTGCAAGTGAATGTCCTGGCCTTCGAGGCCGGTGACTTCGGAGACTTGGACCACCTTGCGCGTGCCGTCGGAGAGCCGGGATGTCTGCACGACCAGGTTGATGTTCGTGGCCATTTGCTGGCGGATGAAGCGGCTCGGCAGATCGAGCTTGGCCATCATCACCATCGTCTCCATGCGCGAGAAAGCATCCTTCGGCGTGTTGGCGTGGACCGTGCTCATCGAGCCTTCGACGCCGGTGGACATGGCTTGCAACATGTCCAGCGCCTCGGCGCCGCGCGCTTCGCCGAGCAGGATGCGGTCCGGCCGCATGCGCAGAGCCGTGGCCAGCAACTGGCGCTGCGTAATCAGGCCGCGTCCCTCAATGTTGGCGGGACGCGTTTCAAAGCGCACCACGTCCGGAACTTGAAGTTGGAGTTCGGCGGTGTCCTCAATGGTGATGACCCGCTCGTGATCGGGGAGGAATCGCGACAGGGCGTTGAGAAAGGTCGTCTTGCCCGATCCCGTGCCGCCCGAGACCACGATATTCAAGCGTCCTTCAACGCATGCGCCGAGCACCTCGAGCATCCCCTTCGTCAAGGTCAGGTTCTTGATCATGTCTTCGTTCGACACGACTTTGCGCCCGAAGCGCCGGATCGAAACCGAAGGACCGTCGATCGCCAGCGGCGGAATGATGGCGTTGACGCGCGAGCCGTCGGCGAGACGCGCGTCGACCAAAGGCATCGATTCGTCGATGCGCCGGCCGACGCCGGAGACGATCTTTTCGATGATGTGCAACAGGTGGCGGTTATCGGCAAAGCGTACCGTCGTCTCGGAGAGCTTGCCGTTCCGCTCCACATAAACATGCTGATAGGTGTTCACCAGAATGTCCGACACGGTCGGGTCTTTGAGAAGTGGTTCCAGCGGGCCGAGGCCGAAGACCTCGTCGAGAATCTCCTCGACGAGCCGGTCGCGCTCGGTCATCGTGACGGGAAGATTTTCTTCCGCCACGAGCTTCTCTACCAGGCCCGTCACTTCACCGCGCAAACCATCGCGAGAGATGCGCTTCAGTGCATCGACGCTTAACCGCGTCAACAACCGCTGATGAGTGCGCGTCTTCAGTTCAAAGAGACGGTCGGGTGGCGGGCCGGAAAGCGGCCGTCGCGGCAACGGTGATCCGGGCGTGTTCATTTCCTTTGAGTAGCATCATATAGCAGCCCTTCGGCTTCCTTAGCCACTCTTTCCGGAGAGATCGCCTCCATGCAGATGTTTCTCCGGCACTGCTTCATCATCGGCGTGCCGTAGCACGGCGCGCAATAAACCGCGTGGCGAACGACGCAAATCTTCGCCGCATCCCCCACGGGCCGCATCTGCTCAAGAATCGCCGGTCCCCACAGCACGACCAACTTCGTTCCGAGAGCCGCGGCAAAATGAGCCGGCGCGGAATCGACCGAAATCAGAAGGTCCAGACGCTCGATCACCGCGGCGAGCTCGCGAACGGATGTCCGGCCGGCGAGCATCAGCGGTTGCGCTGATAGGGCCGCGCGTATGCGCTCGGCCTCGGGAATGTCCGCGCCGGAGCCGGTGAGAACGATGCTTGCGCCCAGGCGCGCGCGCAGCGACTCGGCAAGGCGAGCAAAATTCTCCGCACCCCAACCTTTCAGCCGCTCGCCCTGATGCGCGGCGTCCTTGCGGCGTGGGGGTCCGTATCCAGCGTGCAGTCCGATGATGGGATGCGCCAAGCCGCGAAGCATCTCATCGGCGCGCATTTCGTCTCTCGGCGCGGTATGGATTTGCGGCGAGGGCGGATCGTCGCCCGTAAGTCCCGCGGCGCGAAGGTTGTTCACTACGCTGTGCAGCGCCGGGTCGAACGTTTTTCGGATGCTGCGGATCTCGCCGACACCAGCCCGCCGGAGCAACTCGTGATACGAGTCCGTGCTCTCGAGGAGGACGGCAAAGCCGTAGCGCCGCGCGCTCAAGTCGCGCACAAGCCGCCGCTTCTCTAGAGACACGGCAAAAGGCACGTTGCGGTTATGCAGGAGAAAGAGGCGCGAAATATCGGGATCGAGTTCGAGCAGCGGATGCGCGGTCGCAGCGCAAAGAAAATCGATCTCTGCTTGTGGGTATTGCCGGCGCAGGGCCCGCACCACCGGAGTGGCCAGGAGGGTGTCGCCGAGCGCCCCGGCGCGCACCACCAGGATCGTCATTCCTCGATCTTGGCTTCGTCCACGAGCATCACGGGGATATCGTCCTTGATGGGATACATCCGCTTGCACTGCTCGCACTTCAATCCGGTGCCCTTGGGATTGAGACGGACCGGGGCCTTGCAAAGGGGACAGACCAGAATGTCCAAGAGTTCTTTACTGATGGCCATGGAAAAACTGTATCAGAAAGGCTATAGCGTAGTCACTTCCACTCTCACTTCGCCGTCGAAATGTCCTGGCGTCTCCCACCAGGGCAGGATCATCGATCCCTGGTAGACCTTCTCGAATCCGTCTTCGGAGAGAGAAACGGTGTGGATGGGCGCGATCCACCACTGCGCCGCGGGCTGCACGGCGATGTGGATCGCGACTCGTAACCATTCGTCCTTGATCCACAGGCTTTCGCCCGCCGCGAGTTCTCCCGCCCAGCGCAAAGGCACGTGCAATCCAGGCGCTTCGAAATAACGGTCGTGCGCCTCGGGAGCCATGAGGTTGAAGATCATTTCGACGCCGAAGCAGCAGCGCTGATCGCCGCGCAGTCGAAGCGCGCAGGCGAGCGCGTTCTCGTGCACAGAAAAAGTCTTTCGAAGCGCGCCGTGTTCGCAAACCAGGGTCCGCCGGTCAAAGGAAAACGCGCCGCCGGCCAAGTTCGGATCCTCGGCCAGGTCCATCCGGCGGAAGTCGGCGTGCGCTCTCCCGAGGGGAAAAGCAAGGGCTCGGAAACAGGAGCGCTCGTAACGGTCATAAATCAGTTCCTGCTCGAGTCCTTCTTCCTTTACCTTGACGCGGTCATGGATCGAGACCGCTCCACCGCCGCCGGTTTTCGCGTGAGCCGCCAGTTTCCGGTGATAGCCCTCGGGCCGTCGCATGAGCGAGTTCACTACGTTGACCGCGCCGGGCTTGAAGTCGATCTCGGTGACGGTGGCGCCGTCGCCTGGATCGAGCACTGCGAGCAGCGAAGGCGTCTCGAGAACGAGTTCCGGACGCCCGTCGAGATCGAAATCCGTGGTGATGACGCCTTCGCCGCCGCGGTTCCGGTCGGACTTGATCAGGCTGGAATAGACGGCGTGCCGAAGATGCGGGGCGTAGAGTCCGCCAAAGACGCCGTGCCAGTAAGCGTCATTCGATTGCCCCGCCAGCAGGTCGTCGCGGGAAGTGCAGCGCCGTCCGGCAAAGAGCATCCGCTTGTGGAGCAGGTTCGCCTCCGAGTATTTGCGGAAAAAGTTGTGCCACAAGCCGCCGTGAAGAAAACGGCCGATCTCATCCTTTTCCGGCAGATCGTCCACTCGGTGGCGCACCCGTTCGAAGACCTCGCCCGCTTTGGACGGCAGGGCCCACTCCATCATCTCCGGGTAGGACGCGGTCGGCAGGTAAATGCGTCCCATGGGCGCGTGGGAGTCCAAAAACTCTGAGGCCCGCACCGCCCGCAGCCAGGACGACTCCGCTTCGACGGCGCTGAAGAATCGCTCCAGCCATTGATTCGTGTAGACGTGCAGATGCGTCTCCGGCCACACGCCGAATTTCTCGAGGTCATCCCCCATGGCGGCCATCCCGCCGGGATGCGCCTCGGCCGAACGGCGACAGAAGTCAATCGTCTCGCCCACCATGCCGAACGGAATCAGGTAGCGCAGACTCTTGAGTCCGGGAAGAACACGGACGGCCGAGCCGTTCGATTCGGTCAGGTAGTCGCCATGAAGCTCTGATGGATCGAGCCCGGCGCTGAGGAAATGAGAATCGTCGGTGAGCGTGAAATCAATTCCAGCCGCCGCCAACGTTTCCGGCAAGCGCGGCTCCCAGATTCTCTCCGCCAGCCACATGCCGTGCGGACGCGCGCCAAACTGCGTCGCCAGGTAACCGGACAGTTTTTCAATCTGCGCCCGCCGGTCCACATCGGGAATCGCGGCCAGGATCGGCTCGTAATAGCCGCCGCCGATCATTTCCACTTGTCCGGCTACGATCAAGCGGCGCAGCAACGCGAAGTACTCTGGATGATGCCGTTCGATCCATTCGAGCAGCGATCCGGAATAGTGCAGCGAGATACCGATGCCCGGATGCTGTTCGAGGAGTTTCACAAAAGGAAGGTAGGAAAGCTGGTAAGCGTCCTCGATCACATGATCGAAATTGCCGAGCGGCTGGTGAGCATGGATCAAGAGAACGAGATGAAACATGGCCAGTCTCCTACCCTACCATTGCCCGCGCAGTCCCTGTGCTAAGATTTTGTAAGTGAGCGCCACGATCTTAGACGGAAAACCGATCGCCGAACAGATTAAGCAGGAAGTCGCGCGGGAGGCAAAGGAACTCGCGGCTCAGGGCATCGTTCCGGGCCTGAGCGTCGTCTTGGTGGGCGACGATCCGGCATCGGAGATCTACGTTCGCAACAAAGTGAAAGCCTGCCAGGAGCTGGGCATCAACAGTGAAAGGATCACGCCGCCCGCGACGATCACGACCGAAGAGCTGCTCCATCTGGTCGCGAAGTTGAACGCGCGGAATGACGTGGATGGGATCCTCGTGCAGTTGCCCTTGCCGGGGCACATCGATTCCAAGCGCGTGCTGCTGGCGGTGGATCCGGCGAAAGACGTAGACGGCTTTCATCCCGACAACATCGGCAAGCTCGCGACGCAGCGCCCGGGCCTGGTTCCCTGCACGCCGAACGGCATTCTGGAAATCCTGAAGCGCCACAAAATCCCGCGCGAGGGTGCGCGCGCCGTGATCGTGGGACGCAGCGACATTGTCGGCAAGCCGGTCGCGCTTCTGCTGATGCACGAGAACGCCACGGTTACCATCTGCCACTCGAAGACGCGCAACCTGCCGGCGGTCACACGCGAGGCCGACATCCTGGTGGCCGCGATCGGACGTCCCGCCATGGTGACAGCGGATTACGTTAAGCCGGGCGCCACGGTGATTGACGTGGGAACGAACCGCGTGAATGACAAATGGATCGGCGACGTGGATTTCCAGGGCGTGGCCGAAGTCGCGGGCGCGATTACGCCTGTGCCGGGCGGCGTGGGCCGGCTGACCATCGCCATGCTGATGGTGAACACGATCAAGGCGTTCAAGCTACGCCGCGGCGGGCAGATGCACGGTGCTTAAGGTCGGCCTCACCGGCGGCTTGGCATGCGGCAAGAGCACGGTTGCCGCGATTCTGAAGGAAAAAGGGTGCGAGGTGCTCGACGCCGACCGCCTGGGTCACGTGGCCATCGAGCCCGAGGGCCCGGCTTACAAAGCGGTTGTCGAGGCGTTTGGAACAGGCATCCTCGACGACACGGGACGCATCCAGCGCCCGCTACTCGCCGAACGCGTTTTCGGGCGTCCAACAGAACTGGCGCGACTAAATGCCATCGTTCATCCGGCCATCATTGAACTTGTGGAGCAGAAGTGCCGGGATTACGCGCGAAGCAGCCCAAGAGGTATCCTGATAGTAGACGCCGCTTTGATTTTTGAGGCCGGAATGGAGAAGCGCTTCCAAAAGATTATCGTCGTCGACTGCGCGCCCGAGCAACAGGCCGAGCGCTTCGTATCCCGCGGCCTGGGCGACCGGGAGTCGGCTTTGCACCGGATTGCGTCCCAGTTTCCAAGAGAGCGGAAGCAAGCCGGCGCCGACTACATCGTAGACTCTTCGGGCAGTCTGGATGACACGCGCCGGCAGACCGAGAAATTGTTTGAGGAGCTGAAGAAGCTGATATGAGACTACGACACCTG
Source organism: uncultured Acidobacteriota bacterium (assembly GCA_964601345.1). Lineage (GTDB taxonomy): Bacteria > Acidobacteriota > Terriglobia > JAJPHL01 > JAJPHL01 > CAZRND01. The sequence goes on from CAZRND010000109.1 coordinate 12,435, forward strand.
TTCTTCGCGGCGATCCTGGCCGCCGGGTTTATCTATTACACGTCGCCGAGACCTCTCTATTCGACCGGCCCCTTGCCTTGGGAAAAGCCCGCCCCGGGCGCCGCGAAGGCCGCGTCCGCCGCCGCAGCCGATAATCTGGCCGGTCTGGGCGCCGACGAAAAGAACAACATCGAAATCTATAAAGCCGCCAACCCCGCGGTGGTCAACATCACCAGCGTGACCCTGGCCTACGACTTTTTCATGAATGCCGTACCGGCCGAAGGCGCCGGCTCCGGATTCCTGATCGACGCGGAAGGCAGCATCATCACGAACTACCACGTCATTACGGGTGCGCGACAACTCGAAGTGGCGGTCGGCTCCGACCGGAAGCGCTACCGCGCCACGGTGGTGGGCGCGGACCAGCGCAGCGATCTGGCGGTGGTTCGCATCAATACCGGACGCAAACTGCCCTTCCTTAAGCTCGGAGACTCCGACGGCTTGCTCGTCGGGCAGAAAGTGTTGGCGATCGGAAATCCCTTCGGACAATACCAGAACACACTCACGACGGGCGTTGTCAGCTCGCTGGGCCGGACGGTGAAGGATCTGCGCGGCGGGCAGCTTGACGATGTGGTTCAGACCGACGCGGCGATCAATCCGGGAAATTCCGGAGGGTCGCGCCGGAACATGGCGGGCGAGGTGATCGGCATCAACACCGCGATCATCGGGCCGGCCAACGTCGGCATCGGCTTCGCCGTGCCGTCGGTGCTGGCGCGCGCGGTGATGGACCAGCTCATCCGCTTCGGCGAAGTGAAGCGCGGGCGGCTGGGCATCGCCATGCAGCCGGTCGTCGGCGGCGGCGAGGGCGCCCTTATCGCCGAGGTCGAGCCGGATTCGCCGGCGGCCACCGCCGGCCTGCGCAAGGGCGACGTCGTGGTCGCGTTGAACGGTCATCCCGTGCGGGCGCCGGCGGAGCTGCGCGCGCGCCTGGCGGTCGTGCCCGTCGGCGATACCGTGGATTTGAAGGTGCAGCGCGGCAAGGAGACGCCGACCTTGAAAGCCCAGATCGGCGAGATCCAGCGCCAGGCCGCGGCGGCGGGCCAGCCGATCGCGGAGCTGAACGGCGCGGCGCTCGCCGAGGTGCAGCGGCGCGGCCTGCCCGGCAAGGACCGTGCGCTCCTCGTGACGCAGGTCGAGGCGGGCTCGGCCGCCTTCACGCACGGCATCCGCGCCGGCGACCTCATCATCGGCGTCAACCAGCGGCGCATCACCACGACCCAGGAGCTCGCCAAGGCGCTGCGCGCCCAGGGCCGCCTCGCGCTCAACGTCGTGCGCGGCGAGTTCCTGCTCACCATCCAGCTGCGCTAGCCCGCCCGATTGATCCGCGTCATCTTGGCGCGGAGCTCCTGCGGCACATCCTGGAGCAGCATGATGCGGATGCGATCGGGTGACGTGTTGTTGTGGGTGGTCGGTGACGCGCCGGCATCAGCCTGCAGCGACGGCGCGACCACGTCGGGCGAAAGGCTCCACATGTTCCCGCTCCCCGGGTCGATCACGAACCAGCCGATGATGCTGCCGAAGACGAAGTTGCCGGCGATGTACCAGCCGTTCGGGCTCGTGCGCACTGGAATAGTCTGCGTCCCAAAACCGTCCTTCGAGATCGTGACGACGTAATCCTTGCCGCCCCAGTAGCTGCCGGTGCTCTTCTGCAGCGCGACCGAAGTCGGCGTGGTCCCCTTGAACACGGTGATGCCCTTCTCGTCGGTGACGACGACGCTGGCGTCGCTCGGCGTGCTCTGGATCGGCACCTGCTGGTTCGGCGTGCCCATGATCGAGGCGCAGCCGGCGAGCGCCACCACCACGCCCGCGGCGAGCGTTCTGCGTGCGATTTTCATGTCTGTTCTCCCTGTGAGTGAGCAGCGATCGCACGCTACTCAACGGGAGCACTTGCACCAATCCCCGAGATTGGGGAGGCGGGCTATTCCCTGGCGCGGGTGATCTTCTTGACGTCCGGCAGGCGGCGCAGCGCGCGCATGACGCGCGCGAGATGCTGCCGGTTCGCGACCTCGAGCACCATGTGCATGGTGGTGAAGAGGCCGCGGTCGTCCTCGGTGGTGATCGAGTCGATGTTGGAGCCGGCTTCGGCGATCTGCGAGGCGACGCGCGCCAGCACGCCGCGCTGGTTCTCGACCATCACGTGCACGGCGGCCTGGAACAGGCGATTGGTGCGCGGATCCCATTCGACGTCGAGCCACTGATCGGGCTCGTTCTTGCGCGAGCGCACGATGCTCGCGCAATCGGACTGGTGCACGACCAGCCCCTGGCCTTTCTTGATCGAGCCGACGATGGCGTCGCCCGGGATCGGCCGGCAGCAGCTCGCCAGCTGCACCGCCATGCCCTCGGTGCCGCGGATGGTGACGGAGGACTTGGCTTCCTCCCGCGGCTCGCTGCCCCTGACGTAACGGCCAACGAAGCTCGCTCTGACCGCCGTGGTCGTGCCGCAGGCGGACCTCTCGGTGACCAAGAGCGGTCCGGCGGGC
>CAZRND010000110.1:0-14907 GCA_964601345.1 uncultured Acidobacteriota bacterium
TTTCCCTTGCGCGTCTCGCCTGTTTTAGACTTTAATCCCTTTGGTTGGGGTGGTCACGGTTTTTTCGCCCGCCAGTAGGCTGGGCAGCGCGTAAACTCCCGCGCTGGACGTGACCGTCGAGCTCACCGCGCCGTTGCCGTTGTTCTTCGCGGTTACCTTGGCATCGGGCAGGACCGCGCCCGAGGCGTCGGTGACCGCGCCGCGCAGCGTTCCATCGAATCGCTGGGCGATGAGAGCGGCCGGCAGAATCACCGCCAGCAGGAAAAACGAAAAGAGTACCTTGCGATGCATAAGAAGTTCCTCCCTGAAAAGAACCTGTAGGTCGTCACACCAAGCGTTTACGCCTGTTTCAAGGATACTGAATGCATTCGCGCGCCCGAGTCGCAGCGCTTACGTCCGCAAGTAAAAGGAAGTCACCTATGGCCGGAAAGAAGAAATGCGGATTACTATCCGTGCTTCAAACGCGAACAGACGGCGACAGCGCCTGTCGGATCGACGGCTCCGCCGCCGGAGTCGATGTGCTGGATGATGCCCTGCTTGTCTACGACGAAAGTGGTGCGGTTGGCGAAACGCAGCAGGCGGTTGAGAACTCCGTACGAAGTGGAGACTTGCTTCGAAGTGTCGCTGAGCAGAGGAAAAGTGACGCCCGCATCCTTTGCAAATGCGGCGTTCGCGGCGGTGCTGTCTACGCTGATGCCGAGGACTTGCGTGTCGGCCGCTTCGAGTTTGGCGATATCAGCCTGATACGCCTTCATCTCTTTCGTTCAGCCGGGTGTCGCGGCTTTGATGTAGAACGCCAGCACGACGTTTTTCTTTCCGGCGAAATCGCTCAGCTTGACAGTGCGTCCGTTGTGATCGGGCAGCGTGAAGTCGGGCGCCTTATCGCCCGCTTTCAAAGCGCTGGCCGGCCATCCCTCGGGTTTCGGTCCCCAGGCGAGGTACGCCGCGATCACTCCCGCGAATCCCAGAATGAATGCCGCGTACATTACGATGCGCATCAGGACCAACTCCGATCTATCTCGACGGCTTCCGCGTAGTCGACGCCATCCACTTCGAATCCAAACAAGCCGCGAAACTCTCGCTGGAACGCCGGAAATGCGGTGATCGTGGAGAGGTTCTCCGTGTTCACCTGCGGCCAGACCTTGCTGACCTCCTGCTGCACCGCAGGCTGAAGCTCGCGGTCGTCGAGACGTATGCGGCGGACCTCATCCACTGCGGGCGTCTTGCCCTTGGCCAGATGATCGGCGAGCAATCGCCTCATCTGCTCGATGCAGCCCTCTTCGAGTCCCTTGGCCTTCATCACCTGCGGCAGCAGGCTCAGATACAACGGCACCACGGGGATCGCCGCGGACGCCTGCGTCACGACCGCTTTGTTCACCGAGATCCAGGCGCCGCCTCCGAGCCGGCTCTTCAGCGTACCGTTCAGGCGGTCGGCAGCACGTTCCATGTCTTTCTTGGCGCGGCCGATGGTGCCATCACGATAGATGGGCCAGGTAACTTCGGGTCCGATGTAGGAATAGGAGACGGTGCGGGCTCCTTGAAAGAGCAGCTTTTCTTCGAGCAGCAGGTCGATCCACATTTCCCAGTCCTCGCCGCCCATCACGGCGACGGTGTCCGCAATCTCATCCTCGCCGGCGGGCGGGATGGTTACTTCCACAACTTTCTGCGAATTCAACTCGATGGTCCGGCCGGAGAAGGGCGCGCCGATCGGTTTCAGCGCCGAGTTGTGAACTTGTCCCGTGCGCGGATGCGTGCGCCGCGGCGAAGCGAGACTGTAGACCACCAGATCGACCGGCGCCATCTGGCGGCGCAGAATCTCGACGGCTTGGCGCTTCAGGTCGTCAGAGAAGGCGTCGCCGTTCAGGCTCGCCGCCTTCAAACCGTCGCGCGAGGCGAGCGCGTGAAACGCCACAGTGTTGTACCAACCTGCGGTCGCCGTCTTGCCGCCTTCGGGAGGACGCTCAAAGAACACGCCGAGCGTGCTCGCGCCCGATCCCCAGGCCGCGGCAATGCGGCTCGCCAGTCCATAGCCGGTGGATGCGCCGATGACGAGCGCGTTGCGCGGGCCGTCGATGCGGCCGCCGTCTTTCACGACGCGGACTTGGTTCTCGACGTTCCGCTGACATCCTTCCGGGTGCGCGTTGACGCTGATGAATCCGCGGGCCCGTTGTTTCACTACCTCCAGAGGCATCGGGAAAGATTATCGTAAAACGCCCGTTTAGTCAGCTTCGATGGGAGGCGCAAAGTAATGCCGGCGCAGGAACCGCAGGAAAAAGAATGTGACGAAGAGCGCGATGATGGAACTCAAAGCCATCCAGGAGACGTTATCCATCACCCAGTACTTCACGCGACGATTCCAGGAAATGGTTCCGAAGCGCCGCACTTTGGCCCGCGCAAAAGTTTCCAGGCGGCCGTCTTCGTGTAACAGGGCAAGGTCGCCGGCAAGAGGACTAGCGAGCGATCGGACGTTCCATGGTCCCGAGACCATGAGCAGCAGCCGGTCGGGATTCCCTGACGAGAGGGACTCGTCGATTAACGCCACGGGTCCGCCCACGCTGACGCGAATCAAGTGCGCCGAACCGCGCACGGATTCCGGCAATTCGTTTTCGAAATACGCTTCCTGGGGCGCGCGTCCCGCCGTCTGTCCGAGGAAAAAGGCCAGGTGAAGCAGGAGCCGAATCTCCGCAGGACGCGGATTGCGCGGCAGCACCCATGCCGTGCGCTCCTGTCCGAAGGGGTAGCCGTTGCGACGAAACAGCGCCAGGTTCGGAAGCAGCGCGTAACGGTCTCGCGGAAGATCGAATCTGGAATTGCCCGAGAGCGAAGCCCAGAGATGATCCACGGCGGGCTTCTCGCAGGCATTCCAGTTCGCCGGGTAGAGATGAAAGCGGACTTCGAGCGTGTTATCGAGGCCCATCCGATCGTGCGGCAACACGAGCTCGAGCCTCTCGGACGGCGATCCCGCGGCGCGCGCGAGCGGCACGCTCCGCAGCGGCGTGCTGTTCAAGCTCACTTCCATGGCAGAGCGATTCGGATCGAGCTGCGATCCGTAGGAGTATTCGAGCGTGACCTTCTGTTCATAAGGGACGAAGTGCTCGTCGGGCGCGATGCGCAGCGGAATCCGGATCGGCGCGGCGCCCATCCCGCGTACGGTGACGGGGTCGCGCAAGAGAAACGAATCTTCGGACGAAGATTCGCGGTCCGGCGGATCGGGGAGAGCGCCTGAGAGCATTAGCAGATAGCTACCCTTGTGACGAGGATTCTCGATGAGCCTCGTGGGCCCGGATTCGACGCCGACTGCCACCTGCGAGCCGTCGCGGTCGAGATCGAGCGCGGAAGCGACTTCGAGCTCGGCAGGCTTGAATTCGAGATGCCGCCCGATGAGCGCGGCGGCGCGCGCGGCGGCGGCATACGCCGACGCCGCCGCGTCCGGCGGGATGACGAAGCGAACACGAGCGGGGCGGTAATCGAGCACGTCCACCAGAGGCCGCGGAAAGTCCTTAAGCTGCGGCACGGCGAGCGGCGTTCCGAAATCGAAGACGATTTCGGAATCGGCGAGCACGGCGGTCCACAGAGATGGCTCGAAGGGATCTTCGCAAGGCGCGCCGGAGTGCTGGCTGGCGGCGAGCCCCAGCCGGTTGTATTCGCCGAGCAGCGCGGGCGGAATCGCGGCCTCGAGCAGGCCGCGATCCGCGTTCCCATCGTTCAAGGGGATAGTCGAAAGCGGGACGCCATTGACGGACGCGGTCAGCGACGAGCGCGCGGCGATCGCGCGCGAGTGAAGATAATGCAGCACCACGCGGGCCCTGCGCAGCGGCGGATCGCGCGGCACCGTGAAAGAGATTTCGCGGGATGCGCTCGCGCCGCGCAAGACGATGCCCGGCGCGGCCAGTTCGCGTCCGAAACGCGCGGCAACCTCGGCGGCCGTCGCCGTTCCGACGGCGGCCGACAAGAGCGCGAGGGTAACGCATTTCTTCACGGCCGCAACCTTTGGTACGCCGTCGACAGCGCGGAGGCAAAATCCGATTGCGTCGTCAGCACCGTGACGATCTGCATGCCGGTGGCTCGCCGCAGCGAGGCGAGCCGCTCGGCGGTGATCAAGTCGGGCGAGGCGACGAGAAGCGTGTCGTCCTTCAGCATGGCGATCGGCAGCACGCCATGAGCGACGGCGGCCTCGCGCGGCAGCTTGCGCAGAGCGGCCAGGTCGATCCGGGCCGGGTCCACCTCGTGCACCTCGATGTTCTGCTGCTTGCCGAGCATCCGCGTGAATTCCCGCTCGGTGAGGTATCCCAGACGAATGAGCGCTTCGCCGAGCCGTTCGCCGGTCCGTCCCTGGGCTTCGAGGGCCCGTTCGAGTTGCGGCGCGCTGACCAAGCGATTTTCGAGCAGCAGCTCCCCAAGCCTCCGCTTGTACTCCATCAGTTGCTCGCGCGTGGGGAAGGCATGCGCGGTCTTGGCCCACTTCACCTCCACGCGCAGTAATTTCGCCAGGAAGAAAGTCTTCAGCGCATGGATCGTCGACGCGAAGTTAATGAGGTTGGCCCACGGGGTCCGCAGCAACGCTCCCGCGGCCTGCTTCGGACCATAGATCTTGTGCGCGGCGTAGACTCGGTAGAACAGGCGCTCGAAGATGAAAAGAGTATTGAAGGGCAATAGCCACCAGATGATACCCGCGGGGGGAAAGACTTGCGCCAGTGTCCATCCTGTATCGAACAGACGCGCCCCCGACCACATCAGCAGGCAGTAAAGGAAGATGAAATTGCTCACCATCGTCACTACGTTGCCGACCAGCCCCTTGCGATCGCGCCAATACCAGTAGACCTGCCGCAGCGGGCCTTGCCATCCGCGCCTTTCCCACGTCTGGAGCGAGACGCCCATGACCCAGCGCGACTTCTGCCGCACGGCGTTTCGGAAAGACGCCGGGAAGTACTCGCGCGTGGCGATGTACTCGACTTTTTTGTGCCCATTGCCGTGCCCATTACCGTTGCCGTTCCCGTTGCGCGGCAACGCCTTCCGCACCAGAAACTGGCTCTTCCCGTGCAGCTTGAATTTCAGCCCGATCTCATAATCTTCGGTGAGCGTGCTGACGTTGTAGATTTGGTTTCGATAAATGTGCGCTAATTCCGCCAGTGTTTCGCGCCGAAAAGCAGTCCCGACACCGGCAGACGGCACAAACCCGCCCATCGATTGGCGCGTATAAATGTCCTTCACCTGGTATTCGGCGAACTCGTCGCAATATGTGCCGTGGGTCAGAAACTTCAGCGGCATCTCCAGGGGCAGAACGGGGATCTGCACCATGTCGTACTGCGCGGTGAGCTGATTGATGAGCTTGAGCGCCTTGGGATGGATGATGTCCTCGGCGTCGTGCTGGACCACAACCTCGTACCGCCGCCCCCGCTCCTCTTCCTCCAGTTCCATTCGCTGGTAGATCCAATTGAGACAGTCGGCCTTGTTGGTCGGTCCGTCGACGGGGCAGACCGACTTGCGCACCCGAGGGTAGCGCTCCTCGAGCAGCACCGCCTTCTCCATGGTGCGGGGATCGTTGGGATAAACGCCGAGGTAGATGTCGTAGTCCCGGTAGTCGATGGCGGCGATGTTGTGATCGATCATGTCCTCGATCACGCGATCCTCCTTCCACAGAGGGACAAAGACGGCAATGCCCTTCTCCGGTGCGGCGTCGAGTTTCTTCATCGACAGATCCCAGGAGTCCCGGCCGAAGGTGGCGTAGTAGGCGAACCAGAAATCGATAAATAATTCGTCCAGGCCGCTCATACATATCCATAATGAGACGGGATAAATAAGAGACGCGACGACATAATCCGGCGACATCGGATATTACCGCGTAATATATCACACCGGTAATGTGAATATTAAAGAGCTGTACGGAAGCGAGCGTCTTTCGCGGCGCCGGCCCACCACGATCCGGCGGGCAGGTCGCCGAGGACGCGGCGAATGTCGGCGGTGCGGATGCGCTCGGTGCGCTTTGAAAGGTGTAGGACGTTGTTGTCCAGCCGGGTCCTGAGCTTTTCTCCGGACTTGAGATCCGTCGCGAGCTGGTCGAGGTAAACGCCGTCTTTCGTTTCAACCGCCACGAGCATGAGAATGTCGGCGCCGCCTCCCTCAAGAGTTCTGGGAACTTCCGAGGGCCAGCCCTCCGTCCCGGCAGGATCGAGGGTGGCCGCCGAGGACTCTGTTTCTTCCTGAGGGGCCGCGAGCGGCACAGGAGCGAGCAGTTCTACGAAGCCTAGCGTCTCAAACGCGGCGCGGGGGTTCAGTTCGCGGGCCGCTTCCTTCAATGACGCTTTGGCGCGCGCGCCGAAGACGGCGGCCGTATCGCCCGATGCCTTCGCGGCGCCGCCCGCTTCGCATCGCACCACCGCGCCCTTTGCCTTGTTCTTGGCGAGCCACGCGGTAGCAAGGTCGGCCACGTCGGCTTTCATCATGCCGGGCAGGTCCACGAAGGCTTCGGCTGACCATCCGCGCTCGGCTTCGGCTTCGCCGCCGTCAATACCGAATGCCTTCCGGAACGCAGGCTGCTGGTCGGCGGGCGTCAGCACCAGCGTAAATCCGGCGGCGTGCGCTTCCTGCGCCAACGTCTCCATGGCGCCGACGAAGGCATGTCCGTTGAGACTCTCCGCCTCGAGCGCGGCGAGAGACCAGAACCATCCGTCGCGGTAAAACTTCTCGGGATAGTAGGCCATCAGCCGCGCGAGCGACGCGCTGGCGCCGATGTTCTTCTTGTCGTTGCCCGTCGTGAGCCGGTCGAACGCATCGGAGTTGACGATGGCATCGTATGACTCGGCCGCCGCGTAGCGATCCTTCCAGGGCGAGTCGCCTGCGGGCAGCCCGGACGCTTGCCGCAGTTGGTAGGCCGCGCCGAAGAGTTTGCGCGCCATCCCTTTGCCGGGCTTGCCCGGCACTTTATCCTCGCCGACTTTGGCCAGCACGGCGTTCAGACGCTTGACGAGCGCGGCGTTGGGAGCTTCGTTGCGCAGCAACGACGCGCCCACGGTATCGAGCGCGTCCCACTGTGCCGCGCAATCTTTGGGCGCGAGCTCGGCGGCGCCCGCGAGTCCAAACGCTGCGAACCATGCTTCGACGCCAATCTCAGCCGCTGCCAGGAGGCTCTCCACCGATTTCCAATCGACCGCGATCGCGACGTTCGCAAATCCACGCTTCAGATCCGCCAGCACAGCCGGATTGCGCGGATGATCCGACGGCCGCATCAGCCGGATGCTGTAGCGAAGGCACTCGGGCTGGGCGCCCTGGCGCGCCTGCCACAGGACGATCTGCACTGTGTGCCCCAAGGTCCACATCGCCAGCGAGGCGCCGCCATACGCGCGCGTGATCTCCTCCGCGACGGCCTGCTCGAGATCGGTGTCGTCAAAGCGAAATAGCGCGCCCTGGTTCGCTACGAGCGCATATTTCTTTCCGGGAACAGGCTGCAAGAGGCCGCCGCGGTATCCGGTGAGCCAATCGAGTCCCAACCGGGACGTCGTCTGGCTAACGGCGCAATAGTCGGCTGGACCGCCTTCGACCACAATGTCGGGACGTCCTTGCGACTCCCATTCGGCAAGCTTTTGCTCCACGTGCTTGGTGCAGGTCTCGCGCAGCTCGGGTCCGCCATAGCCCATGTATGTTGCGGCGTTCGAGGTGAGGCTGGGCGCATCGAACCAGAGACGTGCCGGGCGGTGCTCGCCCGTGAGCTTCGGCCAAGCTCTCACGCGAGCCATGTAAGTACCGTGCATCCAGGCACAGCAGCGTCCCAGCCATTCCACGTCGGTGGCGTCGAGGATGGCGCTTTCAGGCGCGAACAAAAAGCCTAGCGTAGCCATGGGGCGGGACTAGTATACCGTCTGTAAGTTTTCCTACTCGTCAATCGTAGAGGCTAATGAGGATGGATGAGGCCGACCTGAAGGCGGTGGTAGCCCGCGCGTCAAGCGGCGATCCGCAGGCTTTCGGCCGGCTTTATGAGCTATTTGGGCGGCGGGTGCTGGCGCTGTGCCGCCACATGCTCGGATCGCGGGAAGCAGCCGAGGACGCGACCAGCGAGGTCTTTCTGAAGCTGCGGCGAGCTTTGACGGATATGAACGCTTACGATTCGCAAAAGGCCTTTGGCCCGTGGTTGTTCAGCATCGCCGGAAATTACTGCGTGGACCAGCTCCGCCGCCGGGGCCTCGAGAACCGTCTCTTTGCCGCACCGGCGCCGGAGGAGGAAACGGCGTCATTGACCGGCGCGCTTCCGGATTCGCCGCTCGAACAGGTGCTGGCGAATGAGAGCGCCGAGGCGGTGCGCGCCGCTCTCGATCGGCTGCCCGGTCCCTACCGGACCGCGCTGGCACTGCGCTACTACAGCGACCTTAGCTACGAACAGATTGCCGAGACGATGGGCCTGGCTCGCAATCACGTGGCGACTCTGATCTTTCGCGCCAAGAAACAATTGCGCGCCACCCTGGCGGAACCCAAATGAATTGCTTCCCTGAATCCACGTACAGCATCTATGCCGACGGCGAGCTCGACGCGCGGAGATCGCGCGAAGTAGAAGAGCATCTGGCCACATGCGCGCGCTGCCGTTCCCTGGTCGAGGGACTCAAGCGCGAGAACCTCTTGATCTTCACGGCCCTCTCCCTGGCGGAAGAGGAACCGGCCACGCTGCCGCCCTTGGGCCTGACGCCGCCCAGCCGGACGCTGGCCGTGGCTTTGTTCATGATGCTGGCAGCGGGCCTGGGATTCGGACTCGCCCTGCAGGCGGTCGGCGAACTCGTCGAGGTGCCTTCGGCTCTCGAATGGCTGAATCCGCTCAACACCACCGCCCAGGTCAACGCGTTCTTCAGCACTCTTTTCTATCTGCTCGATGAAGGAGCTTCCATGGTACTTCTCGCTTTCACTACCGTCGGCGTTCTCATTGTGATCCTGATGGTGCTCTTCGGCAGCCTGCTGCTGCGCGGCTCGCGTCGCGTGCCGCATGGGGCGGCGCTGGGCCTGCTGCTGATCTCACTGTGCGCTCCCCGGAGTTTCGCCGCCGAAGTGCGCCATAGCAACGGCGGCATTACGGTGCCCGCGGGTCAGACAGTGAATGACACCTTGATCGCGGGAGGCGAGAGCGTCACCGTAGACGGGAATGTGACCGGCAATCTCATCGCCACCGGCCGGCGTATCACTGTGCGCGGCTCGGTTGGAGGCGACGTCTTCGCCGCCGGACAGACCGTGGAAGTGGAAGGGAGCGTGGCCGGCAACGTGGTCATCAGCGGACAATGGCTGAGTGTCCGCGGCCGGGTGTCGAACAGCGTGCTGGCCGCGGGACAACAGTTCCGGCTGGAGTCGCAAGGCGAAGTCCAGGGCGATGTCATTGCCTTTACCGGCGAGACGCGCCTGGAAGGCAAGATCAACCGCGACGTCACAGCCTTCACAGGCGTCACGGAGGTCCGGAGCAGCGTGGGGCGTCATCTGACGGCCTATACGAGCAGGCTGATTCTGCCTTCGATGGCGCGCGTGGGCGGCAATCTGACCGCTCACGCTGACAACCGAAACGCAGTGGCAGTCGAGCCCGGTGTTGTCGCTGGAAAGACGGAGATCGAGATCGGCCGGCGCGGACGTCCTTACAGCCGCTTCTCCGAGCCGCGCTTCTATAAGTTTCAAATTCTGCAGTTCCTCGCGGCGATGCTCGCGGGTGGCGTACTGATCCTGCTCTTCCCGGCGTTTCTCCAGGCGACCTCGCAGGCCGCCGGCGTTTGGGGACGCAGCATGGGCCTGGGCTTCGCCGCGCTGTTCGCTGTTCCCGTGGCCGCGATTCTTGCGTGCATCAGTCTGATTGGAATCCCGCTCGGCCTGACGGCGATTTTCCTGTGGATTTGCGCGATCTACTTAGCGAAGGTGTTTGTTGCGATCTTCGTTGGACAGGCGCTGTTGCAACGTTCGCTCGCGACACGCGCCGAGACCCTGCTGGCGCTGGCCATCGGGCTAGCGATCATTTTTGTGGTAGTGCAAATCCCTTACGCGGGCGCGTGGATTCACTCCGTAGTGTTCTGTCTGGGACTAGGCGCTTTCAGCTATCAGCTTTCCCGTTCGGTTCGTCCGGCTTGATTCGCGCACGATCAGCCGCGGCGGAATCAGGATGCTGCGCGGCGGCGGCGGCTTCTTCGCTTCCATGCATTCCATCAGCAACTCGGCGGCCGTTTCTCCCATCGTCGAGCTGCCCTGATCCACCGTGGAAAGAGGCACGCGCAATAGATCCGAATAGTGCACGTTGCCGACGCCCACGATGGCGATGTCCTCGGGCACATGCAAACCGGCGCCGAGCACTGCTTTCACCGCGCCCGCCGCCACCGGATCGTTGAAACAAAAGACTCCGTCGGGGCGCAGGTCAAGCCGCAGCAGCTTCTGCATGGCCTCGAATCCCGTATCGTCTTCGTACTGGCCGCTGACGACGTAATCGGGATTTGTCTTCATGCCATGTGCGGCGAGCGCCCGCCGGTATCCCTTCAAGCGGCCGATGCCCGTCGAGACGGCCGGGCCGCGAATGTGCGCGATGCGCCGGCAACCCAGGGCAATCAAGCTCTGCGTCGCGACCGCACCGATCTCGTCGTCAGGCACGCCGACGAAGTGTGTATTGAATCCGGGAACAGCGCGGTCGATCAGTACATGGGGAATCTTGCGCGACCGGAGCGTTTCGGCCAGCCACTTTCCGTTCGACTCGGCGGACGCCACGATTAAGCCGTCTACATTGCGGGCCAGCAGTAGATCGATCTGACGCCGCTCGGTCTCGGCGCTCTCCTCGCTGTTCGAGATCACCGCCTGGTATCCGCGCGGTTCGAGCTTGCGCGCCACGCCCTTGGCCACCTCGGCGAAGAAGGAGTGCATCAGGTCGGGGATCACCAGCCCCACCATGTAAGTGCGCCGCGTCACCAGGCTGCGGGCGATCCAGTTGGGCTGATACTTCAACTGGCGGGCGCGCTTGAGAATGCGGGCCCGGGTCTGCTCGCTGATGTCGCTATGATTGCGGAGGGCTTTCGACACCGTCATCAAGGACACGCCCAGGTCCTTGGCGATGTCTTTCATCCGAACGGTCAATGCTGGTCCTCCCGGCCCCCACCGGGCCGCGAGAACCAGCATACTATATCGTTACAGTTACTGAAAGGGAGAAGCGGTCAGTCCACGCTGACGTTGCCGCTCGAAGCGCGAATCTGGATGTGATTGTCGGGGCGAATGGCCACGCCGTGGAGGCTGTTCCGTCCGATCGTTCCGGAGACGGTCAAGGGATGCGTCGTGCTGATGCGCCCCGAGGCCGTGCGGGCATCGAGCTCGAATGCCGTACCGGTCGGCAGGCTGACACGCACGCCGCCGGACGAACTCTGGATATCCCAGTGCGACGACTTCGGGCTGCCATCCACTTCCACTCCGCCGCTCGCCGAGTGTGCCTCCACGTCGGCCACGGCCTTCTCGACGCGCACGCGTCCCGATGAAGACTTAGCGCGGACCGAGCCGGTCGCGCCGATTACAGTGACGCCGCCGCTCGCAGCGTGGGCGTCCACCGAACCCTTGACGTCGCTCACCTCGACATGTCCGCTGCCGGTGTTCGCGGTGACGTCGCCGCCGGCGTGGCGGATGGTAATGCCGCCGCTGCCGGTCCGGGCCTTCACAGTGCTGCCGGTGCTGTCGGTGGTAATCGTGCCTGATCCCGTGCTGCTGTCGACTGAGCCGCGCACGCTTGCGACGTCGATGGAGCCCGATCCGGTGCGAGCGTTCAACTGAGTATCTTCCGGCGTGGTCAGCTCATAGGAGATGCTCACGTTGTTCCAGGCGTTGCGCCACTCCTCGCCGATGACGATGCTGTTTCCGTTCTGCTTCACCGGCGGATTCTTCTCGATTTCGCGCACGGTCGCCGTATTGTCGCCGAACATGCTGTTGGCGACGATCTTGGCGTGAATTCGCACCTCGCCGGCGGCGCCTTTTCGCACCGTGATGCTTCCCGAGCCGGTATGGACGTCGATTTGCGTCGCCCCGGTGACCTTCAAATTCCGGTCGAAGGATCCCTCGACGCGATCCGCCTGCAGCAACACCGCGCCCATGGACAGCAGCAACGCGGCACACAAAGAAATGTTGGCTTTCATTCGCTTCCTCCTGGCGGGTTAGACGAATGAGTCAGGCAAAGGTTCAGATTTTTTCGATGCGGATCAGGATATTCGCCCCGCCCAACTCGATCTCGAGGCCTCCCTCGGCATTCCCCGGCCCGAGCTTGAGGGCGAGCGTCTCGGCCTGGATGTAATCGCCGAACTCGGTCAGGACCTTCTGGATGTTGGCGTCCTCGGTCTGGTAGGAGATCGCGATGCGGTCGGTGATCTCGAGGCCGGTGTCCTTGCGGAGCTGCTGGATGTGGCGGACCAGATCGCGCGCCAGGCCCTCGCGCTTCAACTCGGCCGTGACGTGCAGGTCGAGCGCCACGATCAGCCCGGCATCCTCGGCGGCGGCCACGTTGTCGCGCGTCTTCTGTTCCACGTGGATATCCTCGGCAGCAAGGCTGATGGCCTCGCCTCCGACGGTCACCTCCACGGCTTCGCCTTTCTGGACGCGCCCGGCGACATCGGCGGGATCAAGCGCGGCGAGCGCCTTGCCGATTTCGGCGAGGCGCTTGCCGAAGCGCGGGCCGAGGCGCTTGCGGTCCTCGCGGACTTCGTACTGGACGATCTCGGAAGCCTGTTCGACCAGGTCAAGCTTCTTGATGTTCAGCTCTTCGAGGACGACGGCCTCGTAGCGGCGCAGCGCGCGGCCCTCCTCGGGCCGGCGCGGCGTGACGATGAGCCGCGAGAGCGGTTGACGCACGCGCACGTTGCGCTGCTCGCGAATGCTCAGCGCCAACTTCACGACTCGCAATGCGACGTCCATGTCGCGCGTCGCTTCCTGATCCATCCAGCCGGGGTTGGGCTGCGGATAATCGCAATGGTGGACGCTCGCAGCTCCGCTTTTCACCAGGTTCTGATACATCGACTCGCTGACGAACGGCGTGGTCGGCGCAAGGAGCTTCGCGAGCGTCACCAGCGCTTCGTAGAGCGTCTGGTAGGCCATCAGCTTGTCGCGATCGTCGGCCGAGCGCGCGCGCCAGAAGCGGCGCCGGTTGCGGCGCACATACCAGTTGGAAAGGTCCTCGACAAAATCCTCGGCGGCGCGCGTGACGGCGGCGATGTCGAAGGCCTTCATGCGCCGTCCGGCTTCGTCGGCCAGTTCCTGCAGACGCGTCAGCAGCCAGCGGTCGATATCCGGCCGCTCGCGAAAGGCCGTCTGGGGCGCGGCAGGATCGAATCCGTCGGCCTGCGCGTAGGTGACAAAGAAGGAGTAGACGTTCCACCAGGTGCGGAAGAACTTTCGCTTTACCTGGTCGCCGATGTTCGGACCAAATGGCAAATTCGTAGTCAGCGTCTGGCGGCAGAAGATCCAGCGCATCACGTCGGCGCCCATCGAGTCGGCGGCATCGTCGAACCAAATGGCGTTGCCCTTCGACTTGTGCATCTCCTCGCCTTTTTCGTCCTTCACCAGCGCGTAGCCCACGAGGTTCTTGAAGGGCGGCTGGTCTTCCATCATGGTCGAGAGCGCCAGCAGCGCGTAAAACCAGTTCCGGAATTGTCCGGGGAAGGATTCGAGGATCAGGTCCGCGGGCATCCACTTCTGCCAGTACGCCCGGTCGGAGAAATAGTGCGTGGTTGAATATCCGACGATTCCAGCGTCGAGCCACGGATTTCCAACGTCGGGGATGCGCGACATTTTTTCGCCGCAGTGCGCGCACTTGATCTTGACGGCGTCCACCCAAGGCCGGTGCGGCGAGTGCCCCTCGAACGCCTCCCACCCTTCGACGGCTCGCTCCTTCAATTCCTCCTTGCCGCCGATCACTTCGAACTTTCCGCAGGAGCAGGTGAAGATGGGAAGCGCCAGTCCCCAATAGCGCTTCTTCGAGATCATCCAGTCGCCCATGTTGTTGAGCCAGTCGTGTTCCTGGTCGCGGCCCCACTCGGGGATCCACTTGGCCTGATCCACGACGCGCTTGATGCGGTCGCGCCAGCTCATGTTGATGTACCACTCGCTAACGGCGCGGAAAAGCAGCGGAGTCGAGCAGCGCCAGCAGTGCGGATAATCGTGCGTGTAGATTTCGCGCTTGTAGTAAACGCCCTTCGCGCGCATCGATTCCTGCACCGCGTCGGCCACCTCGCCCGCCTGGCGTCCGGCGAGGAATCCGTATTCGGGCAGATAGATGCCTTCGTCGTTGATCGGCGCGAGCACGGGAAGGCCGAGCTGCTTACCGAGCTCGAAATCTTCTTTGCCGCATCCCGGCGCGATGTGGACGATGCCGGTGCCCTCGGTCGAGAGCACATCCGGCCAGGCGATCACGCGGTGGACGTTCTTCGCCTCGGCCGCTGCGGGCAATTCGTCGAAAGGACCATCGTACGCGCGGCCCACGAGATCCTGGCCCAGCATCTCGCCGAGCACTTCGTATGCGCCGCGTTCCTTCAGGACGTGTTTGCAATCCACGCTGAGGTAATAAATCTCGCCGTGTTGCCGGACCTTCGCGTAGGTCAGGCCCGGGTTAACGGCGCAGGCGACGTTTGCGGGAAGCGTCCAGGGCGTAGTGGTCCAGACGAGGAGATACTCCTTTCCGGCCTCCGGCGCGTCACGCAGAGGGAAGCGCGCGAAAAGCGCGACGTCGTCGACGCGTCTGTATCCTTCCTTGCGTTCCTGCTCGGAGATGCCGGTCCCGCAGCGCGGGCACCAGGGCATCGCGTCGAGGCCGCGGTAGATGAGTCCCTGCTGGTGGCACTTCTTCAGAAAATGCCAGATTGCGTAGTTGTTCTCGTCGGACATCGTGAAGTAGGAGTTGTCCCAATCCATCCACATGCCCAAGCGAATCGATTGCTGCGTCTG